>JAIHAN010000003.1 GCA_020054815.1 Peptococcaceae bacterium
TATTACGGCATATCTCATAGAGGAATTGCAGAAGGAGGGTGTACGATGAGCGAATCAATGCAAGGTTTAAAACGCAGTCATTACTGCGGTCATCTCAATAAGACCCATATCGGCCAGAAAGTTACGCTCATGGGCTGGGTTAACAAACGGCGAGATCACGGGGGAGTTATTTTTATTGATTTAAGGGACAGGGAAGGTATCGTTCAGGTAGTTTTTAATCCTGAAATAGGCGTGGAATTATTTAGTAAGGCGGAGAGTGTCCGTAACGAATATGTTCTGGCCGTGGTAGGAAACGTCGTTCCCCGCCCGGAAGGAACGGTCAACCCCAGTCTGGCCACAGGTGAAATTGATGTGCTGGTCAAGGATTTCCGCATCCTGAACCCTGCCAAAACGCCACCTTTCTATATTGCCGATGAGGTTCTTGTGGATGAGACTATCCGCCTCAAGTACCGCTATTTGGACCTGCGCCGTCCAGAAATGCAGCAAGCCTTAATCTTACGGCATAAGACAGTAAAAGCCATCCGTGATTATTTTTCCGACCACGGTTTCATTGAGGTGGAAACACCCATGTTAACCAAAAGCACCCCGGAGGGCGCCCGGGACTATCTGGTGCCCAGCCGTATCCATAAGGGTGAATTTTATGCTTTACCCCAGTCTCCCCAAATTTTTAAGCAGCTTTTGATGGTCTCCGGTTTGGATAAATATTTCCAGGTTGTCCGTTGTTTCCGTGACGAAGATTTGCGGGCAGACAGGCAGCCTGAATTTACCCAGCTTGATGTGGAAATGTCCTTTGTCCAGCGGGATGATGTGCTGACCATCATGGAGGAAATGATTGCCTTCATATTCCAAAAAACCCTGGGTGTGAACATTAAAACACCTTTACCGCGGCTTACTTATGCGGAAGCCATGGACCGTTTCGGCGTAGACAAGCCCGATATGAGGTTTGGCCTGGAACTGGTCAATGTGGGAGAAGAAGTAAAGAATGTGGAATTTAAAGTATTCTCCCAGGTTTTACAAAACGGCGGCCAGGTGAAAGGCATTAATGCCAAAGGGTGTGCCCATTATTCCCGCAAAGATATTGACGACTTGACGAAATTTGTCAGCATCTATGGCGCCAAAGGACTTGCCTACATCCTCTTAACTGAGGAAGGGGTTAAATCCCCCATTGCTAAGTTCTTTAAGGAGGAGGAATTGGCTGCAATTATTAATAAAATGCAGGGTGAACCAGGGGATTTGCTGCTCTTTGTGGCCGATGAACCGGCAGTGGTGGCTGCTTCCCTGGGGCATCTCAGATTAGAACTGGCTAGAAGATTAAATCTCATCAATCCCGATGAATATAATTTCCTCTGGGTGGTAGATTTCCCCCTCTTAGAGTACGACAAAGAGGAAGGCCGTTATGTGGCCATGCACCATCCCTTTACTTCTCCGGTAGAGGAGGATATTCCCCTCATGGAAACAGACCCGGGGAAAGTCAGGGCCCAAGCTTATGATATGGTCTTAAACGGTATTGAAATAGGCGGCGGCAGTATCCGGATCCACCGCAGGGCAATCCAGGAACTGATGTTTAAAGCACTAGGCTTTTCCAAGGAAGAAGCTCAGGACAAATTTGGCTTTCTCTTAGATGCCTTTGAATACGGTGTACCTCCTCATGGCGGTATAGCTTTTGGCATTGACCGCCTGATCATGTTGATGGCCAAAAAGAATACTATTCGTGATGTGATTGCTTTCCCAAAAACCCAGAGTGCCATGGATTTAATGACACAGGCTCCTTCACCGGTGTCACCCAAACAGTTGAAAGAGCTGCATATTAAAGTGAATATCCCGGAAAAAAACAGTCTTAACCAGGGATAAGACAAGTGGGTAAGGGATTATAATAGTATTGCTGAGGTCCTGCTAAGGACCCAAAACTTGAAATGTAAGAATTCTTATGTTACCATTAAACTAAAGAAATAATAATACCCTGCGGTGCCCGTGAATGTGCCGTATAGTTTTGAGCCAACACCATCACATAGGGAACCTGGACTCTGGTGGTGGCTTGCAAGCCCGCTTTGACGGGACGCAAAAAGCCATCAGGAGGGTACCCACCTGCTTTAGAGCAGGTTCAAAACAACGGCCCCACGGCATGTGTGGGGTTTTATTTTTTTCGTGCTTATTGAGAAATGGTAACAATAAATATTAAAGCTCATTGCGCGGAGGTAGTAAGCTTGCTGCATAAATTTTCCCGTACAGAAATATTGATCGGTAAAGAGGCTCTGCAGAAATTAGCTCAAAGCAAAGTAGAGGTTTTCGGCGCGGGCGGGGTCGGTTCTTTTACAGTTGAGGCCCTGGCCCGTGCGGGTATTGGGCATCTGGTGCTGGTGGATTTTGATGAAATCTGCCTGACTAATGTGAACAGGCAGCTGCCGGCCCTTCACTCCACCGTGGGCCGGGCTAAGGTTGAGGTATTGAAGGAACGTATTTTAGACATCAATCCGGAAGCGAAAGTCACCGTGCACCGGGAATTTGTTTCCCCGGACAGTGTGGATAGGCTGGTGGAAAAGGATTGTGATTATCTCGTTGATGCCATCGATACAGTAACGGGAAAACTTGTGATTATTGAGAAAGCCTTCAGTTTAGGTATTCCCGTTGTCTCAGCCATGGGTGCCGGCAATAAGCTTGACCCTACAAAACTAAAGGTAGCGGATATCAGCGAAACCCACATTTGTCCTCTGGCCCGGGTGATGCGCAGGGAATTAAAAAAGAGGGGTATTACCACGGGAGTTAAGGTCGTTTATTCTCCGGAAGTTCCCCGCAAACCTAACCAGGAAAAAGCCGGCTGCAGCCAGTACTGCATCTGTCCGGGGGGAGAGGCTCACTGTGCCGCAAAAAGGCAAATTCCCGGAAGTATTTCTTTTGTTCCTTCGGTAGCGGGTTTGTTCCTTGCTGCCCAGGTTGTCAATGATCTCATCAAGGATTTTATATAGGAATAGACATTTTTCAAAGAAAATTTTCGAATAAATTTTCGAACAAAATTTTCGAATAAAGTCTTGACTTTTTTAAAACAATAATCATATAATGTACACAGATGATACCCACCGGGGGTATAATGGAGGCGGTGCTGTGGACGACAATAAGGCTCAAGTAGAAAATATAAAAAGAAGGCTTAGCCGCATTGAGGGACAGCTCAAGGGAATCCAGCGCATGATTGATAATGATGCCTGCTGTGTTGATATCCTCGTACAAATCTCTGCAGTGAGAGCAGCTATATCCAAAGTTGGTGTTTTAATCATGGAAAGCCACGTAAAAAAATGTCTTCATCAAGCCATCCAGGAAGAGAACAGCGAGGAGATACTGGATGAATTGATGACTATAATGAGCAATTTTATTAAATAGGAGGAAGAAAAATGGCCAGTGATAAAGTGATTCAACTGACTGATAGCAATTTTAAGAATGAGGTCCTGGATTCCACACAACCTGTGTTAGTGGATTTCTGGGCAGCCTGGTGTGGACCCTGTAAGATGATCGCCCCTATTATCGATGAGGTAGCTGCCGATTATCAGGGAAAAGTAAAAATAGGGAAGCTTAATGTAGATGAAAACAGCAAGACTGCTTCCGAATATGGGATTATGAGTATTCCCACCATGGTTCTCTTTAAAAACGGTAAAGAGGTCAATCGTTTAGTGGGATTTATGCCCAAAGCCCAGTTGGCCAAGGTATTAGACCAGGCTTTATAAGCTTCAGGCTGAATATTCTTAAGAGGGACTATATCCCTCTTTTTTTTGATTTAGACAAGCAGGAGTTTATTCTTATAACGAGAATTTTATAAGAATATGCAGCAGTGTGGAGGTATAGATATGAGAACAGTTGATTTAAGAAGTGATACAGTAACAATTCCTACTCCGGAAATGAGAGAGGCCATGTACCAGGCCGAAGTTGGCGACGATGTCTACGGTGAGGACCCCACGGTAAACAAGTTGGAGGAACTGGCGGCGGCCAAACTTGGCTTTTCAGCGGGGCTTTTTGTAGCCAGCGGCACCATGGGTAACCTGGTTGCTCTTTTGACCCATACCCAGAAAGGGGATGAGGTCCTGCTGGAAGCCGAGAGCCATATATACTATTATGAAGTGGGGGGTATGGCGGCTTTAGCCGGTGTCCAGCCCTGTACCATCCACGGCATCAGGGGTAAATTAACAGCGGAGCTGATTAAAAATCACCTGCGCCCTGCCAATATTCATTTCCCCAATCCCAGCCTGCTGTGCCTGGAAAATACCCACAACCGGGGTGGCGGTAGTGTCACGACACCCCAGGAAATGGAGAAAATTGTACAATGTGCCCGCGAAATTGGCCTTCATATCCATGTGGACGGGGCCAGAATTTTCAACGCAGCCGTGGCCTGCGGATGTGATGTCAAAGAACTGGTAAAAGGGGTAGACTCTGTCCAGTTTTGCCTGTCTAAAGGGCTGGGCGCTCCCATGGGTTCCGTCCTGGTGGGTTCCCGGGAATTTATTGCTAAAGCCCGTAAATGGCGGAAAATGGTGGGGGGTGGTTTCCGGCAAATCGGGCTTATGGCCGCTGCCGGCATTGTTGCTCTGGAAAAAATGGTGGACCGCCTGGTAGAAGATCACGAAAAAGCCCAAAAATTAGCAGCAGGGATAGCGGAGATACCCTACCTCAAGATCAATGTAGAGGACGTGGAAACCAATATTGTTGTAGCTCATCTTAAGCCGGGTGTAATGACGGCAAGCGAATTTATCGGCAGGTTAAATGAAAATGGTGTGAAAGCCAACGGCTATGGGGCTGAGAGAATTCGTTTTGTTACCCATAAAGATGTCAATAATGATGATATAGACTACGCCTTGCGTGTGATGGCTAAACTAGCCTAAAGGGTGATGCTTTGATGGATCTCTTTTCACAAGTCCAGGAAAAAACGCTGAAAGGGAAGGCCCCCTTAGCTGCCCGCTTGCGGCCCGCTTCTTTGGATGAAGTAGTGGGGCAGGAAGAGATCTTGGGTAAAGGAAAGCTCTTACGGAGAGCTATTGAGGCGGACCAGTTGGGTTCTCTCATTTTTTATGGCCCCCCCGGTACGGGTAAGACTAGCCTGGCCTATGTCATTGCGCAAAGTACCAGGTCCCATTTTGTTAAATTAAATGCGGTAACCTCCGGTGTCAGCGACCTCAGGCAGGTGGTAAAAGAAGGGGAAGAACGTTTGCGTTTTTATGGCCAGGGAACCATCCTTTTTATAGACGAAATCCACCGTTTTAACAAAGCCCAGCAGGATGCCCTCCTTCCGGCTGTTGAGGAAGGGAAAATCGTCTTAATTGGGGCAACTACGGAGAACCCCTATTTCAGTGTGAACTCAGCGTTGCTTTCCCGCTCCCGTATTTTCCGTTTACAGCCTTTAACGAAAGAAAATATCATTACCCTTTTACAGAGGGCCTTGCAGGATGAGGAGAGAGGACTTGGGACTTACCGGGTAGAAATCACGCCTGAAGCTTTAAATCATCTGGCGGAATCAGCCAGAGGTGATGCCAGACTGGCTCTTAACGGCCTCGAACTGGCGGTACTCTCAACCCCTCCCAATGAAAAAGGTGTAAGAGTCATCGATTTGTCGGTAGCTGAAGAATCTATTCAGGAAAAGGCAGTGGTGTATGATAAATTTGGTGACCAGCATTATGATGTGATTTCTGCCTTTATTAAGAGCATGCGCGGGTCCGACCCCGATGCCACCCTCCATTATTTGGCTCGTATGCTCCATGCCGGCGAGGATCCCCGGTTTATCGCGCGCAGGATCTTAATTCATGCCGCCGAAGATGTGGGCCTGGCTGACCCGCAAGCCCTGGTTGTAGCCCAGGCCGCTGCCCAGGGTCTAGAATATGTGGGTTTACCGGAAGGGAGACTTATCCTGGCTGAGGCCGCCCTCTATATTGCCTGTGCCCCTAAAAGCAATTCCGTGCTCATTGGTATTGATAAGGCTATGGAGGATGTGAAAAAAGGACAATACGGGCAGGTTCCTTTACATTTAAGGGATGCTCACTATCCTGGGGCGGAAAGCCTGGGACATGGGAAAGGCTACAAATATCCTCATGATTACCCGGGGCATTATGTAAAACAGCAGCATTTGCCGGAGGAAATGAAGCTAGTTCGCTACTACCGGCCGGCTATGACTGGGCAGGACAGGGGCGTAATACATAAAGAGGAAGCAGAGGGTAAATAATGAGTAAAAATAGAAAACGCAGCAAAGCTGCGTTTTCTTTCTACTAAGACATTTCTTTCTACCAAGACTTGACACAGGGGATGTTGTCATGCTAAACTAACAACAAAACCGATAAAAATACTCGGATATGATTGAGGTGACGATAGTGAAGCTATCCACCAAGGGACGTTACGGTGTCAAAGCGATGTTTGACCTGGCTCAACATTTTGGGGAGGGTCCTATCGCCTTAAAAGGGATAGCTGAGAGACAGGGAATTTCCGAACATTACCTGGAACAGCTGATGGCAGTCTTAAGAAAAGCGGGTCTGGTAAAAAGCATACGCGGCGCACAGGGGGGATACATACTGGCCCGCGAACCCGAGAATATTACGGTTGGTGAAATTATCCGGGTTCTGGAAGGGCCTCTGGCTCCCACCGAATGTGTCAGCGAAGAAGACCCGGAGATGTGTAAGAATGCTCCCACCTGTATCACCCGTACGATTTGGCAGAAGATGCGCGAAAGCCTGGCGGAGGTAGTGGATTCTATTACCCTGGCTGACATGGTGCGAGACGCCGAAAAGCTGAAAGGGCAGGAAAATTTAATGTATTATATCTAAATTAAAAGGAGATGGGTCACTTGCGTAGAGTTTACCTGGACCACAGTGCAACTACTCCTGTAAGACCGGAAGTTGCGCAAATTGTACTGGAATATATGACCAATAAGTTTGGTAACCCCTCCAGCGTCCATGTTTATGGCCGTGAGGCCAAACAAGGTTTGGAAAAGGCTAGAGAACAGGTAGCCAAGCTTATTAATGCCAAGCCCGAGGAAATTATTTTTACCAGTGGTGGTACGGAAGCCGATAATTTAGCCATTACCGGTATCGCCCAAACCTATGCCAACAAAGGAAAGCACATTATCACCTCGGCGGTGGAACACCATGCCGTACTGGATACATGTAAGAATTTAGAGAAACAGGGCTACACCGTTACCGTACTTCCCGTTGATGAGTATGGGATTATTAAACTGGAAGATTTAAAAAAGGCCATCACCAAAGAAACTATTCTCATTACCATTATGCATGCCAACAATGAAGTAGGTTCCATCCAGCCCGTTGCAGAAATCGGAAAAATAGCTAAAGAGCATGGCATAATCTTCCATACCGATGCCGTGCAGTCTCTGGGCAAGATTCCGGTGGATGTGGATAAGATGAATATTGATCTCCTTTCGGGATCCGGGCATAAAATCTATGCGCCCAAAGGTATTGGTTTCCTCTACATTCGCCGGGGGGTTGGTCTTAAACCAATCACTTTCGGTGGTGGACAAGAGAGAAGACGGCGCCCCGGTACGGAAAATTTACCCGGTATCGTAGGCCTTGGTTTGGCTGCCGAACTTGCCGCTCTAGAAATGGAAACGGAAATGCCCAGGATCGCCAAGTTACGTGACCGTTTAATTGCAGGAATTATGAAAAGAATCCCCCATGTCCGTCTGAATGGTCACCCCGAGGAGAGGGTTCCCAATAATGTGAATGTGAGTTTTGAATTCGTAGAGGGTGAGTCACTGCTTTTGTCCCTGGACATGAAGGGTATTGCCGCATCCAGTGGTTCTGCCTGTACCTCCGGGTCCTTAGACCCCTCTCACGTCTTGATGGCCATGGGCATCTGCCATGAAATTGCCCACGGGTCTGTCCGCATGACTTTGGGTAAGGCCAATACTGAGGAGGATATTGATTATGTTCTGGAGGTACTGCCGCCTATTGTAGAGCGTTTGCGTTTAATGTCTCCTCTTTACCAGCAGCAGCGAAAGGAGTGTCAAGCATGTACTCTGAAAAAGTAATGGAACATTTCACTAACCCCCGCAACGTGGGGGAAATCGAAAACGCCAGCGGTGTCGGTGAACTGGGTAATGCCGCCTGCGGCGATATCATGAGAATTTCCATCTTGGTAGAAGATGATATTATTAAAGACGTAAAATTTAAAACCTTTGGCTGTGGCGCCGCCATTGCCACCAGCAGCATGGTTACGGAAATGGTAAAGGGAAAAACCATTGACGAGGCTCTGGCCATCACCAACAAAGCTGTGGCCGAGGCCCTGGGAGGGCTGCCGCCGGCTAAAATGCACTGTTCAAACCTGGCCGCCGATGCCCTCCATAAAGCCATCGAAGATTACAGGGCTAAACACGCAGGATGATAATGATGTAAAACGCAGCTTAGCTGCGTTTTATTCTACAAATTAAGAAATGGGTGATTCGATGTCAGGGAAGAAAAGGGTCATTGTGGCTATGAGCGGTGGTGTTGACAGTTCCGTGGCGGCTGCTTTGTTAAAAGAGCAAGGCTATGAGGTTATCGGTGTGACCATGCAGATCTGGCAGGCGGGCAAAGAAGATGAGAAGGCAGGAGGCTGCTGTTCCCTTTCGGCTGTCAACGATGCCAGGCGGGTGGCCGACAAACTCGGGATTCTCTATTATGTCATGAACTTTCGTAATCTCTTTGAAGAAAAAGTGATCAATTACTTTACTGATGAATACATGAAGGGCCGTACCCCCAATCCCTGTATCGCCTGCAACCGTTATGTAAAGTTTGAGGCTTTCCTGCACAAGGCCAAAGGCCTGGAAGCTGACTTTATTGCTACGGGTCATTATGCCAGGATAAACTATGATGAAGAGCGGAGGCGTTATCTTTTAAGAAAAGCCGTAGATGACCATAAAGATCAGACTTATGCCTTGTACAGCATGACCCAGGACCAGCTGGCCCAAACATTATTTCCCCTGGGTGAATACACCAAACCCCAAATCAGGCAAAAAGCAGCAGAGCTAGGCTTGCTCGTGGCCAATAAGCCTGACAGCCAGGAAATTTGCTTTGTCAGTGACAACAATTATAAGAACTTCCTCATGGAAAGGGTTGCACCGGAGGAGATTAAACCCGGTCCTTTTCTCAATACTAAAGGTGAGAGGATAGGAACGCACCAGGGTTTACCTTTTTATACCGTAGGACAGCGCAAGGGCCTGGGACTGGCCCTGGGCTATCCTGCTTATGTTGTGGCCCTGGATACCAAAAGAAATGCAGTAATCATCGGTACTGACGAGGATGTTTACCAGAAGGCCCTCTTAGCCAGGGATAACAACTTTATTGCCATAGATGAACTAAAGAATCCCCTGGAAGTTGAGGCTAAGATCCGGTATGGGGCGGAGCCGGCTCCCGCGGTCATCTCTATGCAGCCTGACGGAAGAGTGCTGGTAGAGTTTAAGGAAGCACAGAGGGCCATTACCCCGGGTCAGGCCGTTGTTTATTACAAGGCTGATCTGGTTGTGGGTGGTGGGACAATCGATGAGGTGGTCTTCGCTGCAAGCTAAAAGCCGTTTGAACGGCTTTTTTCTCTGTTCTTTACTATTTTTTAATACAGTGAATCCTTAGAGGGTTTAGTGGTAATAATAGAAGTAATGCCATTGTTTAGATGTGTAAGGTAGCAGGAAATGAAAAAGGGACGTGAACTCAAAAATCTTCCCGTGATCGAAGTCAGTTCCGGACAGTTACTGGGTTATGTAAGGGAAATAGAGGTTAAGGAAAACAGCAGGCTCTCCGGGCTATATGTTACATCACTAAGTAATGAGATATGCTACGTTCCATGGGATAACATTGCCAGCATAGGGAGAGATGCTATTTTTATCAAAAGTAAAGAAGAAAACCAGAAGGTAGAAAGCGTCCCCGTGGAAAAAACTGCTTACTGCGGTTCCTGGGTTATGAGCGCCAGCGGAAAGAACCTGGGAACTATAGAAGACATCGTGATTGAAGAAAGTAGCGGTAATGTGGTCGGTTATGAAATATCTGACGGTTACCTGAAAGATTTCTTAATGGGAAGGTCTGTCATAGCCCAGGCTGATGTAGTAACCTATGGCGATGATGTTTTTATTGTGGCAGATTAAGAGAACGTAAGGGAGAGGGAAGACATTGAGATGTCCGGTTTGTAACGGTAAGTCTGTGGGTAAGGTGGGTGTAGACCAGTTTTACTGCTGGGATTGTTTTGTGGAATATCAAAAACAGGGTGATAACATTAAAATCTACTCAGTGGCCGAAGACGGCAGTTTAATTGACTTTCATGAACCAGCAAGCATCTCATAAAGTCAGGAGGTGATCGTGTGCGGCGGGGCTTTATCAATGGCCTTCTAGTCGGAGGAATACTTGGAACCTTAGTCGGACTCTTCACTAGCCCCCAGATGAAACCAACCCCGGAAAAATATCTCGTGGGGAGAACTAAGAAAATTGGCCGCCGGGCTGGGAAAATTATTTCTGAGATGACACATGATTTCAGACGCATCATGAAAAAATAATGAGGAAAAATAAGAAGCAAGCTTAAGCTTGCTTTCTTTGTCAATTTATTAACTAAACAACACAGGTAGGGCATTATAACTAAAGTGGCGGGGAGAAATGAATTATAAAATTTTGCGTATTCCTGGTACATTACTGGTCATATTACTGCTCTTTTGGTTTCTCTGGTCTGTAAGGGCCGTTTTAACACCTTTTTTTATCGGTTTTATCATTGCTTATATTTTGGACCCTTTTGTGGATATTTTAGAACAGAGCAGAATACCCCGTGCTTGGGCCATCATTTTCATTTATTTTTTCTTTATGGGCGCTTTCTTCCTGCTAATTTTTTATGCCTTGCCCATTATCCTGGTTGATCTTAATAAACTCATCGAGGCTGTCCCCGAGTATACCCGGTTTATACAGGATACAATAAGGGAAATACAAAAAGAGTACAGTCGTGTTCCTATCCCGGACAGCATCAGACAGGTGACCGATGAAACCATTGTTCGTGGCGAAAGCCTGGTTATTTCCCTGATACAGGGGCTGGTTCAGGGGATTATCCATCTTTTTTCCCAGAGTTTTAATTTTATCCTTGCACCCATTCTTAGTTTTTACATTCTCAAAGAATTTAATAAGTTAGGTAAATATGCTTTGATGTTCATTCCCGTCCGGTTCCGGGCGGAAGCAGCCCAGATTGCCGGCGAAATTAACCTGGTCTTACGTAAATTTATCAGAGGGAATTTTCTGGTGGCTCTCCTGGTGGCCATACTCACCACTCTGGGCATGTATTTGATCGGTATGGATTTTCCCGTACTTTTGGGTATTGTCGTGGGAGTAACGAATTTTATCCCTTATTTCGGGGCTATTATCGGCACCATACCTGCCTTCTTACTGGCCCTCATCAAATCTAAGTGGCTGGCCCTTTATGTCCTGGGTGTGATGTTTTTAGTCCAGCAGATTGAGGGGAATATTATCTCGCCGAAAGTACTGGGTGATTGCGTAGGGCTGCACCCCCTCGTCATTATTTTTGCCTTGCTGGCAGGCGGACAACTATGGGGGTTAGCCGGCTTGCTGGTGGCTATACCCCTGGCTGCCATAAGCAAGATTCTTCTTAAACATATCTTTGTTCGTCTTTTTTGAGTTTCGTTGACAAGAATATGCCCTTTTCGTATAATTAACGTATTGATTAATATTGGAAAAAACCGTGAAGGGATCAGTAAATTACACCGCCTGTCCAGAGAGGAAACCCTGGAGCTGTAAGGTTTCTCAGGAGGTCTGGTTGAAAGCCATCCCGGAGTTGCTGGGGGATAACTCCAGCGGGGGCATACCCTTACATGCCATGGTCATGTACCAAATAAAGAGACCGCTTCGGTGGTAAGCAGGGTGGTACCGCGAGATGAACTCTCGTCCCTGACACGAAAGTGTTAGTGATGGGGGTTTTTTTAATTAAAGATATTAAAGGAGGTTTTACATATGCTCAGTGGTAATGAAATCCGCGAAATGTTTCTTAAATATTTTGAGAGCAAAGGACATACGCGCGTGGCCAGCTCTTCTCTTGTCCCCCATAATGACCCCACCCTCTTATTTACAAATGCAGGGATGAATCAGTTTAAGGATGTATTTTTAGGCCTGGAAAAACGTCCCTATTCCCGGGCTACCACGTCGCAAAAGTGTGTAAGAGCCGGCGGAAAACACAATGATTTGGATACTGTGGGAAGAACAGCCCGCCATCATACTTTTTTTGAAATGCTGGGGAATTTCTCTTTCGGTGATTATTTTAAAAGGGATGCTATTATCTATGCCTGGGAATTCCTCACCAAGGTGGTGGGACTCCCGGAAGATAAATTATATGCCACCATTTATCAGGATGATGACGAGGCTTTCCAATTGTGGCAAGAGTTAACGCCTATACCTGCGGAGAGAATCATCAGACTCGGCGAAAAAGATAATTTCTGGGCTATGGGCGACACCGGACCCTGCGGGCCCTGCAGCGAAATCTTGATTGACCGGGGAGAAAAATATACCTGCGGGCCCAACTGCGGCATTGGCAAGTGTGACTGTGACCGTTACCTGGAAATCTGGAATCTGGTGTTTATGCAGTACAACCGTGATGCAGACGGAACCATGACACCCCTGCCACGCCCCAGTATCGATACAGGTATGGGTTTAGAGAGAATCACCTCTGTGGTGCAGGGGGTAGACAGTAACTACGATACAGACTTGCTCAAAGGCATTATCCAGAGTGTGGAGGAACTGTGCGGCAAACCTTATTCTGGTGACCAGAGGGGCTTTCCCTTCAGGGTTATTGCCGACCATATCCGTTCCTGTACCTTCCTGGTCAGCGACGGTGTACTGCCTGGAAACGAGGGCAGGGGCTATGTGCTGCGGCGGATCTTAAGGAGGGCTGTGCGTTTCGGTAAAGTCCTGGGTATAGATGAACCCTTTATGTACAAGCTCGTTCCCGTGGTAGTCGACCTGATGAAAGGGGCTTACCCGGAAATACAGGATAATATGGATTATGTGGCGAAAATTATCCGTATTGAAGAAGAAAGATTCCATGAGACCCTTAATGACGGGTTGCGCCTGGTACAGGACATTGTGAAGAGATTAAAGGAAGAAGGCCGGGATACCATACCGGGAGAGGAAATATTTCGTTTGTACGATACCTTTGGCTTCCCGTTGGATTTAACCCAGGATATTGCTGAGGAAACGGGTTTAAAAGTAGACCTGGCAGGTTTTAACCAGGCCATGGAAGAACAAAGGAAAAGAGCCAGAGCGGCCCGCCAGGAGGCGAGGGCCTGGGATTTGGCCTTAACGGTAACAAACCTTATAGGTGATGCGCCGGCTACAAATTTTAGCGGTTACGGCAGTTTAACCGGTAAGGTCAATATTTTGGCCCTGATTAAAGATGGTGAACTGGTAAGTACAGCCCATGAGGGTGATGAAGTGTACGTTGTAGTTCCTGATACACCTTTCTATCCCGAAGGCGGCGGACAGGTTGGTGACCAGGGAGAAATCCTGGCGCCCCATGGGAAAATAAAAATTACGATGACGAAAAAAATGCCTGACGGTAAAATTGTCCATACCGGCATCGTTTCCGGGGAAGTAAAAAGTACAGATACAGTCACTATGGCCGTAGAGGCCAGCCTCCGCCATGCTACCGCCCGTAACCATACGGCTACCCACCTGCTCCATAAAGCCCTGCAGCAGGTTTTAGGCGAACACGTTCACCAGGCCGGTTCGGCTGTAGAACCTCAACGGCTGCGCTTTGATTTTACCCACTTTGCGTCGGTAACCTCCGAAGAGTTGGAACGTATCGAGGACATCGTGAACGATCAGATTTTACGGGCCCTGGATGTAGAAGCTCTGGAAACCTCTTTAAGTAAGGCCAGGGAAATGGGAGCTATGGCCCTCTTCGGAGAAAAATACGGTGATACAGTGCGTGTCATCACCATTGGAGAATTCAGTAAGGAACTGTGCGGCGGCACCCATGTAAAAAATACCAGTCAAATCGGGTTGTTCAAGATTATCAGTGAAGCTGCCATAGGTGCCGGTTTACGGCGGATTGAGGCGGTCACAGGCGCTGAAGTCCTTAATTATCTGCGGGCGTGTGAGAATCACATTAAGGAAATATCAGCGAGCTTAAAGACGCCTGCCCAGGAAATACTGCGCCGTATTCAGACTCTGCAGGAAGACCTCAAACAGAAAGAAAAAAACATAGAACAGTTGGAAATTCAACTGGCCAGGCAGCAAGTCAATGAGCTTATGGATAAAGTTATCACCGTGAAAGACGTCCAGGTTCTGGTGAGCCGTGTTCAGGCCGGAGATATGGATAGTTTGCGTAATATGGCCGATATGTTTAGAGATAAACTATCTTCGGGAATAGTAGTATTGGGTGCAGTTACCGACGGCAAAGTGAATTTGGTGGCAACTGCGACCAAAGACGTGATTTCCAGGGGCGCCCATTCCGGTAACATCATTAAGGAAGTGGCCAAAATTACCGGGGGCGGCGGCGGCGGAAGGCCGGATATGGCTCAGGCCGGAGGTAAAGACGTGGATAAATTGGACGAGGCTTTAGCCCAGGCTCCTCGAATTATAGAAAATCTCTTAAAGTAATTTCTTAAATAAAGAGGATTATGGGTCCCTTGCACAGAATATTTACCATAAAGAATGGATTTAATTTGGTGGGGTGATGTTATGCCGAATGACAGATTGGAAGAAACCATGATGTTCCGGGTAAAAACTGAAGATGACGTCCGGGCTCAAGATGTGCTAGTACATGTCTACGAGGCACTGAAGGAAAAAGGCTACAATCCGATTAATCAGATGGTAGGATACCTGTTGTCAGGTGATCCTGCTTACATCACCAGCCACAAAAACGCCCGTTCCCTGATTAGGAAGCTTGAACGGGACGAACTGTTGGAAGAACTCCTGCGCAAATATTTAGGGAAATAACCATTAAGTAAGCCTCACACTTTGTGTGAGGCTTATCCTCATTGTCCAGGAAATTTATAAATATGCGGAAAAAGAAGGGTAAACTCTTTTTATGGAATATAAACTTTTGGGTAATACAGGTTTAAAGGTATCCCGGCTCTGTTTTGGTGCGTTAACTATTGGACCCTTACAGGCCAACTTAAGCATCAAGCAAGGGGCCGCCCTTTTACGTTATGCTTTTGAACTGGGAGTCAATTTTATTGATACGGCCAAGCTTTACGGTACCTATCCCTATATCAAAGAGGCTTTGCGAGGCTGGGATACTCCTGTCATCATTGCCAGTAAATCATATGATTACACCTGGGAAGGCATGCGGCAGAGTTTAGAAGAAGCCCGCTTAGCTCTGAACCGGGACTATCTTGATATTTTTCTTCTCCATGAACAGGAATCAGAATTAACTTTAGAAGGACACCGTCCTGCTTTAGAGTATTTATGGGAAGCCAAAGTCAAGGGGTTAATTAAGGCCGTAGGAGTTTCCACTCATACTGTGGAAGTAGTAAAGGTTGCTGCGGCGCGTCCGGATATTGAGGTTATTCACCCTCTTGTCAATTATCAAGGGCTTGGACTCCTTGACGGCGCTCTCCCGGAACTCATTGAAGCCATTAAGACTGCCTATAGTGCAGGGAAGGGAATATATGGGATGAAGCCCCTGGGGGGTGGAAACCTTATCCGGGATGTGGATAAGGCTTTACAATACGCTTTTAATCTCCCCTATTTGCATAGTGTGGCTGTAGGCTGCAAAACTCCTGAGGAATTGGTTTATAATATTTGCATTATGGAAGGGAAGGAACCTCCCCCCAGTCTTAAAAAGAAAACCCGGGGGATACCCCGTAAACTCCATATTGAGGAATGGTGTCAGGGCTGTGGAGAATGCGTGAAAAAATGTCCCTCGGCGCTCCTGAAAATTCAGGAGGGGAAAGCCGTTTTGACAGGGGAAGGCTGTTTATTTTGCGGGTACTGCGGAGCGGCCTGTCCCCAGTTTGCCATTAAGGTTCTTTAAAGGGAAGTGTGAAAGGTTATGCAGCGAGTCTTAGGTTTAGACATCGGCGATAGGCGGATCGGTGTTTCCATTAGCGATGCCCTGGGTATTACTGCTCAGGGGTTGGAAACCGTAGAGAGAAGTGAGCCGGAAAAGGATATTCAAACCATAGTGGACATTATTGAAAAATGGGAAATTAGCAAAATAGTGGTGGGTTTGCCGAAAAACATGAACGGTACCTTAGGTCCACAGGCGGAAAAGGTCAAAGAATTTATTCAGCGCCTGCAGCAGGAGGTAGCTATCCAGGTGGTGTTCTGGGATGAACGACTGACCACGGTGGCCGCGGAGCGAACCTTGCTGGAAGGGAATGTATCCCGGAAAAAGAGGAAAGGTGTCATTGACAAAGTGGCCGCCAACATGATTCTCCAGGGTTATCTGGATAGTTGTGATAGGATAAATAAATAATTTATTGTTCCAGCCGATTATTTTTTTAGTGAAAGTTGACAACCTATATAAGAGAAAGGTACAATTTCTGTAACGAGAAAAGGAAAGAGGTGGAAACAATGACAAACATCAACGAGGAAAACATTGTACTAGTGGACGAGGACGGTGAAGAACACGAATTCGCTTTAATTGATGTTATCGAGGTTGACGGGGAAGAGTATGCTATTCTAGAGCCTCTGGATGGTGACGAGGATATTAGTGAGGCCATTATTTTAAAGATCGGTAAAGATGAAAACGGCGAAGATATCCTCTATGATATTGAAGATGATGAAGAATGGGAAAAAGTTGCCGATAGATGGCAGGAAATGATTGAAGAGGACGAAGAAGAATAGATTGCAACTGATAGGCCCTTTGTCTAATAGACGGAGGGCTTTTTAATTTCGTTGTCCGGCAAGGTGAATAAATCCAGGTGGTTAAGGACATGGTGTAAATGAGGGAAAAAGCGTACAAGGGAGGAATAGTGTGGCGAAACATCTTTCCCTAAGCCTTTTTTTATTAATCTTTATCTTATCTTGCCCACTATATGCCCTACCGGGGGACGAGCAATTTATCATTGAAGGCGTTACTGTAAATGGTGTTCCCGTGGGAGGTAAATCCCGGGCCGATCTATTAGAAATTTTGAACCAGCAGGAAAAAGTAATCTTAAGTGAAAAAGTTACTATCCATATTCCGGAAGTGAGCAAAACGGAATTTCTATCCTACGAAAAAGTAGGCATTACAATTGATAAGGAGAGAATCTGGTCTGCCGCCAGTTCCATCGGTAAAGAAGGAAATTGGTGGAGCAGAGCCTGGTTAAGGTGGCAGGTACAGAGGAAAGGTTATCATATACCCCTTTATCTCCAACTGGATAAGAGTAAAGCCTTTAATGTCCTGCACACATTGGCCAAGCCCTGGCGAAAGGAGCCCCAGGACGCGAGGTTAATGGTTACTCGTAATGATAAGGTGGTTATCCTCCCGGAAATAGAGGGTAGAAGCATTCCTGTACCGGCAGTCTTGGAAGAGTTAGAGAACAAAGTAAAATTAGCGGGCTCCGAACCAATCGCTTTAATCCTTACTTTCCAACGGGAGAAACCGTCCCGCACGGCCAAGGACCTGCAGGATTATAAAATAACGGGGTTGATTGCCAAATTCTCGACCCAATTTAACCCTGCCAACATCAACCGCAGCGACAATATACGTTTAGCGGCTTTAGCCTTAGACAATTTTTTTCTCAAACCCGGCCAGCAGTTTTCCTTTAATGAAATTGTGGGTCCCCGGACTAAAGAAGCAGGCTACAATGAAGCCACCATCATTCAAAATAATGAGTTTGTCTCGGGTGTGGGCGGAGGTGTCTGCCAGGTTTCTACTACCCTCTATAATACGGTGCTGCGGGCTAATTTAAAGATCATTGAGCGTTCACCCCATTCCCTGATTATTCCCTATGTGGAACCTGGCCTCGATGCTACTGTAGTCTACGGCTACAGAGATTTTAAGTTCCAGAATAATACGGAAGGATGTCTTATTCTCAAAACGGCTGTGTACCAAAATACCATAACATGTAAAATTTACGGGTTGGAAAGGCCGGAACAGAAAGTGGTAATCAAAAGTTTTCAAGAAAAAGTCATTGAGCCTAAGACGATATACCGGGAAGACCCTACGGTGCCTAAAGGGCAGTATATTGTAGAAAAAAAAGGCAGCCGGGGTTGGGTCATTCGGGTGGAAAGACATATTTACCGGAACGGTCAGCTGGTATACTCGGAGGTAATTTCCCGGGACATTTACCCTCCCGTTCATCGTATCATTAAGACCTTTTCCGCGGAGGATCTGGAAATATCCCAACCAACTGAAACACCTTCGTCAGGAGTGCCAGCTTCCCTTTATTGTCCACAAGTCGCCCCTGTAGTATAATAGACAATCATGGATAAAAAAGGAGATAAGGTGATGAATCCCCCCTTGATGCCTACTAAGAAAAGAACAGCGGGACCGGTCATCGGCTTTGTGGCCTTGCTCCTAGCTGTGGTTATGACTATGGGCGCAATTTTTTACGGCCAAATGGGGCCGGCAGTTCCCGGCAGCAGTGAGGAAAAACTCTTTATTATTGAACACGGTGCTGCTACGGGCAAAATTGCTGCAGACCTGCAGAAAGAGGGTCTTATCAAAAATGCCCAGACCTTTTTATTGTACAGCCGTTTGACGGGCAAGATCGACAAATTCAAATCAGGTCAGTATTTAATCAGCCCCTCCTTTAATGTTCCCCAGATTGTTGATCTTCTCGTAAAAGGGAAAGTTGCCACCATCACTTTTACCATTCCCGAGGGCTATCATCTCAGGCAGATAGCCGATGTTTTTGTGAAGGCAGGTATATCTACGGAGGAAGAGTTTTGGCGGGTTGTTAAGGATGGAAACTTTAACTACCCGTTTCTCAAAGACTTACCTCGCAATGAGCGGAGGCTGGAAGGCTACCTGTTTCCAGAAACCTATATTATCCCTAAAGGTATGAAAACTGAACAGGTTATTGATTTGATGCTCAGGCAGTTTGACCAGGTTTACAAAAAACTTCCCTCCAACAAGTCTAATCTTACCATGCATGAGGTAGTTACCCTGGCTTCCATTGTGGAAGGGGAGTCCAGGCTCGATGCGGAAAGGCCGCTGATTGCTTCTGTTTTTCTTAACCGCCTTAAGATCAATATGAAACTTGATTCAGATGCTACCGTCCAGTATCTCTTTGATAAAAGAAAAGAGCGGGTTTTATACAAGGATTTGGAAATCGATTCACCCTACAATACCTACCGTAACCGGGGGCTGCCCCCCGGGCCCATAGGCAGCCCGGGCGAGGCTTCTTTACGTGCCGTACTGGTCCCGGCTCAATCCAATTACCTTTATTTTGTGGCCAAGAAAGACGGCAGTGGGCAGCATGTTTTTGCTGCCACTCATGATGAGCATATCCGTAATAAACAGCGTCTGGGTTATTAGCGAGGTGTCAAAGTGTCTGAGATTTTGTGGCCCAATCTGGTTAAATTTATTCAGGATATGGTTCCGGAAAGGTCAGGCTTACTGAAAGAGCTGGAAATGGAATGCCAGGCGGAGCATATCCCCATGATTCAGCCTCAGGTTGGGCAGTTTCTTTTGCTCCTATTATCTATCCACAAGCCGGTGCGCATTTTAGAGATTGGCACAGCTATCGGCTATTCTACACTATGGTTTACCCAGGCCCTGCAAGATACAAGGGGTCACATCACCACCATTGAATTGGATAAGGATAGGTATGAGCGAGCCTGTGCCAATTTCCTGAGGGCGGGAGTCGCCGGCAGAATTACTCCGCTCTTGGGAGATGCCAATGAACTATTACCAACTTTAAAGGGGCCCTATGATTTTATCTTCATCGATGCGGCCAAGGGGCAGTATGGGGAGTTTTTCGCCAAAGCCTGGGCTCTTCTCGCACCCGCTGGAGTAATTGTCATGGACAATATCTTTTTAAATGGCTGGGTTATCGACATGACCTGGCCCCATCGCCGGAAAAAAACCATGGTGGTAAGAGTCAGGGACCTTTTAGAGAACATTACCTCCCATCCGGATTTGTTAACCTCCCTGATCCCCTTGGGGGATGGGCTTTCTGTATCCATAAGGAGAAATGCACATGAAAAAAGTTGAGCTTTTGGCTCCTGCCGGTAATTTGGAAAAATTAAAGATGGCCGTCCATTACGGCGCAGATGCTGTATATTTGGGTGGCAAAAAATTTGGCCTCCGGGCGGCGGCGGGAAATTTTACAACAGAAGAAATGATAGAGGGGGTAAAGTTTGCCCACGAGCGACATGCAAAAGTTTACGTTACAGTGAATATCTTTGCCCATAATGATGATTTGCACGGGCTAAAGGAGTATTTGCAAGAACTGGAGAGTTTGGGGGCAGACGGCATTATCCTCTCTGATCCCGGAATCTTTTCTATTACCCAGGAAATAATTACCAAAATGGAGATCCATCTTAGCACCCAGGCCAATACTACCAACTGGGCAAGTTGCAAGTTCTGGGAGAAACAAGGTATTAAACGCATTGTTTTGGCCCGGGAACTTTCCTTGAAGGAAATAAAAGAAATCAGGGAGAGGACAGATGCTGAATTAGAAGTTTTTGTCCACGGGGCTATGTGCATGTCTTATTCGGGCCGCTGTCTTCTCAGTAATTACATGGCCGACCGGGATGCCAACCGGGGAGAGTGTGCCCAGCCCTGCCGTTGGAACTATGCTCTGGTAGAAGAAAAACGCCCCGGCATTTACTACCCTATTGAAGAGGATGAGCGGGGTTCTTATATTTTTAATTCCCAGGACCTTTGCCTTATCCAGTACCTGCCGGAATTAATTGAAGCCGGGGTGGACAGCCTTAAAATCGAAGGCCGGATGAAAAGCAGTCATTATGTGGCAACAGTGGTTTATGCCTACCGTAAGGCCCTTGATAGCTATTATCAAGACCCGGTGAATTACACTTTTAACCCTAAATGGTATGAGGAAATCTTAAAGGTAAGCCACAGGGATTATACGACAGGGTTTTTGTTTGGTAAACCCACGGCCCAGGCTCATAATTACGGGACCTCTTCCTATCTTCGTTATTATGATTTTGTAGGACTGGTCTTAGATTACGATCCCGTGAGCCGTTGGGCTACGGTAGAGCAGCGCAATAATTTCCGGGTAGGAGACAAACTGGAGTTTATCGGTCCCAAAACGGATTTATTCCAGGAATTACTCACTGCCATGACCGATGAGACAGGAACACCCATTGAGGTGGCGCCCCATCCCCAGCAAATCGTGAAAATCCCTGTTTCCCAAAGGGTTAAACCCTGGGATTTAATAAGGCGGGCAAAGCATGAGGAACAGAATTTGCTTAAAGATTCCTAAAAAAGAGATAACCTACTTAACGAAAATCATGGAAGGATATGATAACCTGGGGGTAGTGTCTACCATTGACCCCAAAGAGGGGTTGGTCATGATCCATATTACACCGGATACCAGGGATACGGTCAGGGAGATCCTGCACCATCTCCCCTTTGTCACGGATATTAATGAAGATTAGCTTGCTTAAGCTAATCTTTTATTTTTTTCTTGTCTAAAAACATCACGCCCTGGCAAGGCTAAGTGCTGGGAGGATGTATATGCAAAAAAGGATTATCAGCATCTTAGGTTTATTTACTGTCTTACTATTTTTACTGGCAGCGCGCACTGCATATTTACAGCTCTGGGACGGGCCCAACAGCGGGCAAACTCTGGCCCAGAAAGCCGTTAAATACCGCTCTCAAGCCATTCCCGGTGAGGAATATTACCGGGGAGAAATTCTGGACCGAAACCTGCAGTCTTTAACGGACAGCGGGATCAGACCCACATTAGTCGCCTTTCCCGCCAGTATTAAAAATGTAAAAGAAACTGCCGCGGAACTGGAAAAGCTCATTGGCCTGGAGGCTGAATATACGGAAACAACCCTGAAAAAAGGACAAGAATCCCAGGGATACCGGACGCCCCTGATCCTAAAGGCTAATTTGGATACGGTCCAGGTTGAAATTTTGACAACCAGGAAACTTCCGGGGATTGCCGTTCTTCCCATCAAAACAAGGTATGGGCCTAAGGCTGTGGCCAACCACCTGATAGGTCACCTGAACAGTATCAGTGAAAAACAGTGGAAAAAATTTTCGGAGCAAAAAAGGACGGCGGAAACCAATCCCCGGATCCCCACTGCTTACAAGATTACGGACAAGATGGGCGTGGCCGGACTGGAAGCCAAGTTTGAAGATGTCTTAAAAGGTTCCCGTCCGGAAAGCAGGATTATCGGTATTGCCGACGCCAATGGCCAGCTTTTGCAGGGCTTGGGTTATAAAATACAACATGACCGGGCCGACGCCTGGCGCAATCATCTGGTCTTAACCCTGGACCGCAGGTATCAGGAAATAGTGGAAAAGGTTATGGACGAGCACATTGGGAGAGGCGCCGTTGTTGTTCTGGATATACCCACGGGAGACGTGTTGGCCATAGCCAGTCGTCCTAACTTTAATCAAAACGAGGTAGGTAAATACCTCACGGGATTTGATGAATTGATTGACCGTACCCAAAGGGTTGCTTTTTTCCCCGGGTCAGTCTTTAAGATGGTAGTCGCTGCCGGAGTTCTGGAAGAACATTTACTTCAACCGGAAGAAACCTTTACCTGTACCGGTACGTATACTTTTCCTGATGGTACGGAAATTAAATGTTTGCGGGAACATGGCCAGGTTACTTTTTACGATGCCGTCAGCAAATCTTGTAATACGACTTTTGTGCAACTGGGCCTTAGACTGGGCAACAGTAAATTAACCGAATATGCTGTAAAACTGGGTTTTACGGTAAATATCAACAGTAAATCTCCACCGGCCAAACTGGGCAATACATCCATTGGGCAGCAGGGGGTTTTGGTAAGCCCGCTGCAAATCGCCAATCTCTATGCTACACTTGCCCGTAACGGTGCTTACATAACACCCCGCATTGTAGCCGAGATTAGAAATCATCAGGGTGATGTGATCCAGGAATTTCCTAATAAACCACCTGTTCAGGTCATAAGTAACGATACTTGCAATATCCTGAAAAAGGCCCTTGTTTTGACGGCGCAATCAGGTTCAGGCAAACAGGCCTGGGTAGAAGAAAAGGGAACGGGGGGAAAAACCGGTACGGCCCAGGCCAATGATAAGGATAAGGTAATCGCCTGGTTTGCCGGTTTTACGCCCATCGAGAATCCCCGCCTGGCTATTGCCGTCATGATTGAAGAAAACGAGGGAGGACACAATTCAGGTTTAAGGGGGGGCGATAATGCTGCACCCGTGTTTAAGAAAATAGCGGAAGAGATTTTTAAAATTGATAATTAATTTCAGCCAGGCTGCGGCCTGGCTTTTCTGCCAATAATTCATTAAATCGAAGCTGGGAAAGGATAGTATGAGTTGACATAAAATTAAAAAATAGTGTACAGTTTTATTGTTATTTTATTTATAACAGGAGATAAAGTTGAGACGTGTTTAAGAATACCCATTTAGCCACGTATATGTTTTTAATGCTAACGGTAGCCATCTGGGGTGGTACCTTTGTGGCCGTAAAAATTATTGTTGCCGATGTAGCCCCTCTGGTTGGCGCTTTTCTTCGTTTTTTGCTAGCATCTTTGTGCTTAATTCCGGTATTAATCTATAAGGAAAAAAGCACTGCCCTTGTTTCCAAAAGAGATTTACCACTGCTCATCCTCCTGGGCTTATCGGGCATTACTTTTTATAACTTCTTTTTCTTCAACGGGTTGGCTATGACAAGTTCTATTAATGGTGGGTTAATCATCGCTTTTTCCCCTGTTTTAACCACTGTATTGTCACCCTTTATCCTGGGAGAAAACTTAAGGCTTCGTCAGGTCCTGGGTTTTGTCATCTCCTTAAGCGGGGTAATATTTATTATTTCCAAAGGTTCACTGTCCCTGTTGGCATCTTTGCATGTGAATAAGGGAGATATTTATATCAGTGCCGGAGCCTTCTGCTGGTCTGTATACTCCATGGGCGGTAAGATTGCTACCAGAAAATACAGTCCTCTGCTTAGTACAACCTATGCCTGTATGCTGGGGACCTTTTTCTTATTGATAGCGGCGTTCCCTCAGTTACAGAGTTTTTCCCTGCAGCAGTTGACTTATAAAAGTATGACAGCCCTCATTTTTATGGGTGTGGTTGCTTCCGCCCTGAGTTTCGTCTGGTGGTATGACGGCATCAAAAAAATCGGTGCCAGTAAAGCTGCCATCTTTCAAAACTTTATCCCGGTTTTTTCTGCCCTCTTTTCTGTGCTTATCTTGGGGGAAAAGTTTAAAATCTATCACTTTTCGGGTGCTGTACTGGTAATCCTGGGTGTGCTCATCAGTAATCAAAAGAGAAACTGCTTTTTCCGCCTCAGTTCTGTTGTTAAAAATCCCGATCACCTTTGACACCATTATAAACCTCCTTGGTAGTTTTCCTGGTTTATTATGCTGCAGGTGAAAGGGAATAAACTTAAAAGTTATTTTTGTTTTTCCGGAATGATAAGGGTGAGGAATTTAGTAAAGGGGCGAAGAAAGGGCAGCATGAGCAGGGAGGAAATTACATTAAAAAAAGTATGGGTGTTAGCGATCTGGTGAGTCAAGGTTGAACTGATAGCCACCATGGCCTGGGCAAAAGGAGAAATAAAGGGGTAAAAAAGGATAACACCGAAAAGATTGATAAAAACATGGGCCCAGGCTACTCTTTTGGCCGTAGTATTGGCAGATAAGCTGGCCAATAAGGCGGTGACGCAGGTACCTACATTAGAACCAAGGATTAATCCTGTTGCCGTAAGAAGAGAAATCTGGCCATTTTTGGCCAGGACCATGATTAAACCGGAAAATACACTGCTTGACTGGATTATCCCTGTGACAACCATCCCATAAATAATAGCTGTTAAAGGATGAGACGCGGTACGCAGTATATCCTGGATAACGGAAAAGGCCTTCGGCGACAGAAAAGATGTACTAATTGTTTTCATTCCTCCAAAAATCAAGGCTAGGCCTAAGATAAGTTTCCCAGCGGTTCTCCAGCGGTAAAACAGTATAAGGCAACAACCTAACACCCCGAGGGGCAGGGCCAGGTTTTCCACAGGGAAAGCCAGGATTTGGGCGGTAATTGTGGTGCCAATATTGGCACCCAGGACGATACCCAAAGCCTGGGACAATTCCAGGATACCGCTGTGCACCAAACCTACTGTGACAACAGATACCGCACTGCTGGATTGTAAAACAGCGGTCACCACGGTTCCCCAAAATAAGCCTTGCAGAGGGGAAGAGGTATAGCGGCGCAGGGCTTTGGCCGTTGGAACGTTAGCCATTTTATTTAGGGAAGTGTTTAAAAGGAGGATACCACAGGCAAAAAGCGTTAAACCACTTACAAAGTAAAAAGCTATCAGCATGTTAACCTCAATTTTGTTTAACTAAAAAGAAAGTATTAGTAGTTTTTATTACCAATGGGAACGTATTATTCTTTTCTTTCAAGGGTAAGCAGAAATCCAAAACATATAAAATATTTATATGAAAAATGAACAAAAAATATATGAAAAATGAACAAAAAATTTGGGAAGGAAATTGTTTGTTCGAGGAGAAATTATAAGGTATAATAAGTGAAAATTGTTACATTTATGAGTTGACTCAATGTTAAAAAACCTGGAGGAAGTGAGGGTGTTTATGGAGCGGATTAATCTGACACCGGGTTTGGCCCAGGCGAAACCAATCAGAGATTCTCTGAAAGAACACTGTGGTACTGATGTGGGCCGCTGTTATCAATGTGGTAAATGTACCGCTGGATGCCCAGTGGCTTTTGCCATGGATTATACGCCCCGGGAAATTGTACGGCTGTTACAATTAGGTTTGAAGGAGGAGGCCCTTAAGTCCAAAACCATCTGGCTGTGCGCCACTTGTGACACATGTTCTACCAGGTGCCCCAGAGAAGTGGAACCTGCCAAGCTTATGGAAGGCTTGCGCCAGGAGGCCAAAGCCAAAGGTCTTGTGGCTGACAAAAGGCTTGACCTTTTTAATGACCTTTTCCTGCAGCTTGTAGAAAAATACGGGCGTGTCCATGAAATGGGGTTGATTTTGAAGTTTAATCTCCTTTCGGCCCAACCCCTGAAAGATGCCGGACACGGACCCGGTATGTTCCTTAAAGGGAAAATCAATCCATTGCCGCATACCATTAAAGATAACGGCGAGGTCAAACAAATCTTTGCCAGGGTGCGTGCCCTAGGAGGTGAGGGTAAGTGAAATTAGCCTATTATCCCGGCTGTTCCTTAAGTACCACAGGAATTGAATATAATATGTCCACCCTTGCAGTAGCCAGGACCCTGGGGCTGGATTTATGGGAAATACCCGAGTGGAACTGTTGTGGAGCCTCTTCTGCCCATTTGACCAATCATCTTTTGGCCCTGGCCCTGCCTGCCAGGAATCTGGCCATTGCGGAGGAGGCAGGACTCGATGTGGCTGTTCCCTGTGCAGCCTGTTTTGCTCGCTTTAAAGCAACGGAGGCTGCGGTAAAGGATTCCGCGGAGACCCGTGCTACCATTGAGGAAGTGATCGGGAGAAAGTATGAAGCCAAATACACTGTAAAATCTCTCCTTGATGTCTTTGTTAATACCGTAGGCCTTTCCCAAATTAAAACCCTGGTCAATAGACCTTTGGAAGGTTTGAAAGTGGCTCCCTATTACGGCTGTTTACTGGTCCGTCCCCATAAGATCACCCAGTTTGATGACCCGGAAGATCCTGTCACCATTGACCAAATAATGTCGGCTATTGGCGCAGAGCCGGTCTACTGGGGCTATAAGACAGAGTGCTGCGGCGCTGCCCATCCTACAGTTGTACCGGAAGTGGGCTTGAAAATGCTGAAGAGTATCTACCAGGGGGCCAGGGACGCCGGCGCCGACTGTATTGTTACTGCTTGTCCCCTCTGTCTCACCAATCTGGATATGAGACAGAAAGAAGTAGGGGAGCAGAACAATACCCAGTACAATCTGCCTGTCTTTTACTTTACCGAACTGGTAGGCCTGGCCTTAGGCCATGATCCCCATACCCTGGGTATTGATAAACATTTTGTGGATGCCTTGGCTTTCTTAAAGAATAAGGGGTTTTTGAATCCTGTTCAAAACAGGAGGGATAGTGAATGAAGCGCGTTGGCGTATTTATTTGTCACTGTGGTACCAATATTGCCCATACAGTGGACTGTGAAAAGGTAGCCAAAACAGCTGCCGAGTTTCCCCATGTCGTTTTTAGCACTGACTACAAGTATATGTGTTCCGAACCGGGCCAGATGGTGATTAAAAACGCCATCAAGGAACACAAACTGGACAGGATCGTCGTAGCTTCCTGTTCTCCCCGCATGCATGAACCAACCTTCAGAAAGTGCATGGAAAGTGCAGGGCTCAATCCCTATCTCATGGAAATGGCCAACATCAGGGAACACTGTTCCTGGGTTCACCCGGACAAGGAGAAGGGAACGGAGAAAGCTATTGACCTGGTTAAGATGGCCGTGGCTAAGGTAGTAAAAAACACCCCCCTGACCCGGTCCAGTATTCCTATTCATAAAAGAGCACTGGTGATCGGAGGAGGTATTGCCGGTATTCAGGCGGCCCTGGATATCGCCGATGCCGGTTATGTCGTCGATATTGTAGAGAAAGAACCCAGTATCGGCGGGCGCATGGCCCAGGTGGATAAAACTTTCCCCACTTTGGACTGTTCGGCCTGTATTCTCACCCCGAAAATGGTGGATGCCGCCCAGCATCCCAATATCAACCTGGTCACCTACAGTGAGATTGAAAAAGTGGAAGGCTATGTGGGTAATTTTGAGGTGACGATTCGCCATAAAGCACGTTCTGTTGATGTGAGCAAGTGTACCGGCTGCGGCACCTGCTGGGAAAAATGCCCCACCAAGGTGGCAAGCGAGTTTGAACTGGGCCTGGGAACGAGAAAAGCCATCTATACCCCCTTCCCCCAGGCAGTTCCTAATAAACCCGTTATCGACCGGGACAACTGCCGCTATTTTAAGACCGGCAAGTGTATGGTCTGCCAGAAGCTGTGTCCCACGGGAGCAGTAGATTATACTCAGGAAGACCAGTTGGAGACTATCCGCTATGGCGCTATTGTTGTGGCCACCGGTTTTGACCTTTTTGACCACAGTGTCTATGGTGAATACGGGTATGGTAAATATCCCGATGTCATTACCGGATTACAGTTTGAACGCTTAATCAATGCCTCGGGTCCTACCGCCGGCAAGATCAAAAGACCATCTGACCATAAGGAACCTAAAACCATTGTTTTCATCAAGTGTGTGGGTTCCCGTGATGAAGCCAAAGGCAAACCGTACTGTTCCAAGACCTGCTGCATGTATACGGCCAAGCACGCTACGCTGGTTAAAGAAAAGATTAAAGACTCCCAGGCTATCGTTTTCTATATGGATGTGCGGACCCCCGGCAAAAATTATGAGGAATTCTACCAGAGAGCAGTAGACGAATATGGTGTCCAGTATGTCCGGGGACGTGTTTCCAAGATATATCAGAAGGGCGATAAGCTTATTGTAAAAGGTGAAGACACTCTTCTGGGCAAACAAGTGGAAGTGGAAGCAGATATGGTGGTCCTGGCCACAGCCATGGTAGCCCGCAGTGATGCCGGGGACCTGGCCCGCAAGGTCGGTTTCTCCTATGACCAGCATGATTTCTTTACCGAAGCCCATCCCAAATTAAGGCCTGTGGAAACTCATACGGCCGGGGTATACCTGGCTGGCGCCTGCCAGGGTCCCAAGGATATTCCCGATTCTGTCTCCCAGGCCAGCGCTGCCGCTGCCAAAGTCTGCGGCTTGTTGAGCAAGAATGAGATGGCCACAGAACCTATTATTTCTGCCGTTAATGAAAGTATTTGTTCCGGCTGCGGCCTCTGTATTTCCATCTGTCCCTATAAAGCCATTGACCTCAAAACCATCACGGAGAGAGTCCATGGCAAAATGCTGGAACGCCAGGTTGCTGCCGTTAACAGTGGCCTCTGCCAGGGCTGTGGGGCTTGCACTGTGGCCTGTCGTTCAAGCGCCTTAAATCTCAGAGGCTTTACCAATGAACAAATCCTCGCGGAGGTGGATGCTTTATGTCTATAGAAGCTGTCAAAGCCGATAAAGCAGCTTCCCAGGAAAACTGGGAACCAAAGATCCTGGTTTTTGCCTGTAACTGGTGTACCTATGCTGGAGCTGACTTAGCCGGCTTAAGCAGGCTCCAGTATCCACCCAATGTGCGTATTTTACGGGTTCCCTGTTCCGGGCGGGTTAACCCCCAGTTCGTCATCCGTGCTTTCCAAAAAGGTATTGACGGGGTTCTGGTGGCAGGATGCCATCCCGGTGACTGTCATTATGCCACAGGCAATTACTTCACCCGCCGCCGTTATCTAGTCATGCAGCGCCTATTGGAATTTATGGGCATGGACCCGGCGCGTTTTCAGGCCCGCTGGATTTCAGGTTCGGAGGGACCCAAATTCCAGCAGGTCGTGACACAGCTAACCCAAGATATTAAGGCCCTGGGGCCGAACAGGAAGTTGAGGGATATGGAATGAACCAGCACACTGTAAAGATGCGTGAACTCGCCCGTGAACTTCTGTCCAGCGGTCAGGTGTCCCTGGTGCTAGGCTGGGAAAAAGGAAACCTGTGGTACAAATCACCCCCTGTTTTCATCTCACGGGTGGAGGATGTGGAAAAGCTTATCTTTGATGAATTCTGTCATAATAACTTGGCCAAATACCTTATGGACCTGGTGCATCATTCCGGTAAAATTGCTGTCTTTGTTAAAGGCTGTGACAGCAGGGCCATCAACCGGCTGCTCCAGGACAACCAGATTAAACGGGAGAAGCTTTATATCATTGGCGTTCCCTGTCCCGGCTTAAAAGACCCCGATGACGCCGTAGGCAAAAAACAAGGGGCCGAAGTTAAAAACTCGGCTAAATGTGCGACTTGTAGTTATCCTAATCCCGTAGTGTATGATGCTCTCTTGTGGGAAACGGTACCTGTGAATACAACCAAAGCTCCCGTGGAGGAGTTAATCGCCAAACTGGATAGTATGACTCCCGATGAAAGATATGCTTACTGGACAGAACAATTCAGCCGCTGTATTCGCTGTTTTGCCTGCCGTAACGTCTGTCCTGCCTGCAACTGCCGGGAGTGCTGCTTCGACCAGGCTGAACCCGACTGGCTGGGCAAGGCCAATAACCTGTCGGAAAACCAGTTCATGCAGATGACACGGGCTATGCACGTGGCAGGGCGCTGTATCGAATGCGGTGAGTGTGAGCGGGTCTGTCCCATGAATATACCGCTCATGGCCATTAATAAGAAAGTGGCCCGGGATATCGCTGAGCTATTTGGTGAGTGTGCCGCCGGCTTAGACCTGGAGAAAAGACCACCTCTGGGACATTTCGACTTAAATGACCCTGAAAAGTTTATGTAGGAGGTGGAGCGAATGAAAACCATTGTAAAATCACGACTTGCTGAGTTGTTACAAACAATGGCCCAGGACTTCAGGGTTTTGGTGCCCGTTAAGTCAGAGACTGTCAGCCAATTTGTACCATGGCAGGAAGGTTTGACGGTGAACCTGGAAGGGAATACGGTTTTACCGCCCAAAGATATTTTCTTCCCCCAAACGGAGAAAATGTACAAATTCAAAGTTAAGGGGAGTTCCGTAGATATAGAGGAATTTGCAGAAGATGTACAGAAACAGGTTATCTTTGGTATACGTTCCTGCGATATGCAGAGCATCGATTGCCTCGATAAAGTATTCTTGACCAAAGGATATGAAGACACGTTTTACAAAACAAAGCGAGATAAAACCCTGCTCGTTGCCTTAGCCTGTACCAAACCCCAGGATACCTGTTTTTGCGAGTCCCTGGGCCTCAATCCTCTGGAAGCCTCCGGGGCCGATATCCAGGTCTATGACCTGGGGGATGCTTTAGGATTCGTAGCCAAAACACCGGAGGGTGAGGAATTGCTGGCTAAGTACGCCAGTCTCTTTACAGAGGTTAATGCCGTTCCCCAAAAGGTTGAAGGCTTTAATTTAAAAGCCGAGGTAGCCGGTATTCCTGAGAAACTGGCCAAAATGTTTGACCATCCCATCTGGGATGAGGTCAGCCAGAAATGCTTGGGCTGCGGCGCCTGTGCTTATCTCTGCCCTACCTGTCACTGTTTTGATATCTCCGGAAACGTGAAAGCAGACCAGGGCTACAAGTTCCGCTGCTGGGACTGCTGTATGTTCTCTGAATATACCAGGATGGCAGGCGGCCATAATCCCCGGCCCAGCAAAAAAGAGAGAGTACGCAACAGGTTTATGCACAAACTTTATTACTTCCAGGAGCGTTACGGGCAGCTTTTATGTACGGGCTGCGGACGCTGTATCGCCAAGTGCCCTGTAGGTATGGATATCACCGCCATTATTGAAAAAATAAAGGAGGCGGAGGTCTAAATGTCTGTTAGTACTGCTGATATCAAAAGAATCAACCCCCTGATTCCCATACGGGGCAAGATAACGAAAATTGTCCAGGAAACGCCTGATGTGAAAACCTTCCATGTGACCACCCTGGACGGACAAAAACCCTTCATACCGCTACCTGGCCAGCTGGCCATGTTTTCCATACCCCAGGTGGGCGAAGCCATGTTCTCCATCACTTCCCAGGGTCCCCATCACCTGGAAATGTCTATCAAAGAGGTGGGCCAGCTTACCAGGTTCCTCCATGAAGTGGAGGAGGGGCAGGAATGCGGCATCCGGGGACCCTATGGCAACGGCTTCCCCATAGATTACTGCAAAGGTAAAGACCTGCTCTTCATAGGCGGCGGTATCGGTTTGGCGCCTGTGAGAAGTTTAATTAATTACTGCGTGGAAAACAGGAAGGATTTTGGTAAACTCACTGTCGTATATGGGGCCCGTTCTTATGCCGATTTGGTTTTCAAAGAAGACCTCTTTGAAAACTGGCCCAAAATGGAAAACATGGAAGTGTTCGTTACCATTGACAGGCCGGAAGAAGGATGGAACGGTCATGTAGGCTTTGTTCCCGCCTATGTGGAAGAATTGAACTTCAGCCCTATGGTGACCATCACCTGTGGTCCACCCATCATGATCAAGTTTGTACTCCAGTCCCTGGCCAAAATGGGCTTCAACGACAAGGATGTGATCACCACCCTGGAAATGCGGATGAAATGCGGCATTGGTAAATGCGGCCGTTGCAATATCGGCAGCTGCTATGTCTGCCTGGATGGGCCGGTCTTTACCCTGGAACAATTAAAGCTCTTGCCGCCGGAATATTGATGTAAATGTAAAAACCTGCTGAGAAAATCAGCAGGTTTTTTGTGTGTTCGTCCGGCATGCAGGAGCTGCCTCCATTTTTAAAGGAAAAATCTAAAGCAATGCCGAAACTATTTATTTAAATTCACTATGTTAACAGGGGGAGTTACTATTTTCAATCTTCTGATAGAAGTAATGAAAAATTCGGCCCTTATTGCTATCGTCGCTTATTTGCTCATTCATACCAGATCCTTACGCCGCGCTTTGGAAGGAACGGCAAAACGAGAAGATAAGCTGCTTTTGGCCATGGTCTTTAGCCTGTTATCAGTGGCGGGGAATTATCTTGGTATTCCCGTAATGGGAGGGGCCCTGGCCAATAACCGCATTGTAGCCCCTGTCGTGGGAGGATTGCTGGTAGGACCGGAAGTAGGCATTGCCGCTGGGTTTATTGGTGGAATACATCGCTTGTTTTTAGGAGGATTCACTGCTCAGGCCTGTGCCGTAGGTAACATTGCTGCAGGTATTCTTGGAGGCTTAATTTATATAAAACGAGGACCTGCTAAGATCAACGGAAAAGTGGCCCTGGCCGCCGGTTTTATTGCAGAATTGATCGTAAAAGCAATAGTGCTTATAATGGCTAAGCCTTTTTCCAGTGCCCTGGCTCTGGAAAAGATGATCGCCGTACCCACCATTTTGGCCAATACCCTGGGAATTGCAATTTTTGTTACCATGGTCCAGAGTGTACGTTTCGAACATTTGAAGGTTGGGGCATCATATGCTGAGCAAGCCCTCAATATTGCAAGCCAAACCTTACCTATTCTTCGTCAGGGATTAACTGATGAAGCGGCTTTTAAAGTGGCAAACTTAATTTTACAAGAAACTAAAGTAGCAGCAGTAGCCATCACCGACCGGGAGAATATCCTGGCTTTTGCGGGCAGTGGCTCGGAGCACCATAAGACAGGGTCTCCTATTCTTGCCCCTGTAACTCATCAGGTGATAGGAACTGGCTTGACCCAGGTGGTTTTGGATAAAGAAACATTGGGGTGCCCCCATCCCGGCTGTCAGTTGAATAGTGCCGTTATTGTACCCCTTTACATTGGTGATGAGATCATAGGTTCATTTAGTATCATTAAGGGGAACGGTGAGGAGATATCTCCTGCTGAACGTAAACTGGCAGAGGGAATCAGCAATCTCTTAAGTTTACAATTGGAAGTGGCCCGACTGAATGAACAAAGCAAATTGCTGGCTCGTGCAGAGTTTGCTGCCTTAAAAGCCCAAGTAAATCCTCATTTCCTCTTTAATACGTTAAGTGTCATCATGTCTTGCTGCCGGTCTAACCCTGAGGAAGCCCGGGAACTGTTAGTGCACTTATCTCATCTTTTACGGCGCAGGTTGAGAGAAAATGATGATTTCGTCCCTCTGCGAGATGAGTTGGAAGCCATTAACGAGTACCTGGCCATCATCAAAGTACGTTTCCGTGATAGACTTCAGGTCAAAATGGATATCCAGGAAGAAACCATGGATTGTCTTATACCCGTCTTTTCGGTGCAACCCTTAGTGGAAAATGCTGTCAGACATGGGCTTTTAACGAAAGAAGACAACTGTTATCTGGAATTAAAGGCCTTCTTGAAAACAGATCATACTCTCCAGGTAGAGGTTTATGACAATGGGGTCGGTATTACACCGGAAGTGCTGGAGCGAATTAAGCTGGGAATTAAGTCTTCTTCCGGAGGAGTAGGACTAACCAACATTATGCAGCGTCTCAAATTACTATACGGCGAAAGGGGAAGTTTTACCCTAAAGACCGCAGCAGGTGATGGTACCAGGGCTATCCTGGTAATTCCGAGAATGTAAAAGGGGTGATACAGTTGGTCTATCGTGTTTTTCTAGCTGATGATGAACCGCTGATCTGTAATGAACTTAGATACATCCTGGAACAGGAACCGGATATTGAAATTGTAGGCGAGTGTTATGTAGGAAGTAAAGTTGTTCAGGAAATTAGAAAATGTAAGCCTCATGTAGTTTTTTTAGATATTAATATGCCTGGCAGTACCGGTATAGAAATCGCACGTCAACTGGTGCAAGAACCATTCCCCCCTCTGGTGATATTTGTAACTGCTTATGAAGAATATGCCATTGACGCTTTTAGGGTTAATGCCATTGGTTATGTCCTTAAACCCTTTGTAAGTGAAGATATGAAAAAAGTATTAAAACAGGTGAGAACCCTGCTGGGCCGGCAGGTTGAGTATGCGGACAGATTACAGAAAACTATAGACATTCTGCAAAATAATAAATTAAAAAGGATACCGGCCGAAAAAGACGGGAAAATTTTTCTTCTCGATCATGAGGAAATTTACGTCATATTGGTCAAAAATAAAATAACTTATATCCAGACCCAGCAGCATGAATATATCTCCAATCAGCCCTTGCTAAATCTTGAGGAAAAACTCACCGGAAGCCACTTTTTTCGCTGTCATAGGAATTTCCTGGTGAATCTAAAAAAGGTTAAAGAAATTATTCCCTGGTTTCATGGTACCTATCTTTTAGTTGTTTACGCTAAGGATAAAATGGAGATACCTGTCAGCAGGTACAGGGTAAAAGATTTCAAAGAACTGGTGGATTTATAAAAATGTCCTGCTACTTAGACTAAAATAAGGCCTAATCAGCTGTGAAAAATGACTAATCAGGGCAAAATGCTTCATGTTTTTACTAATATATCTTTTAATAATATTTAGAAAACTATTTTAGTGGGGAGGATAATTCATGAAAAAAATAATTGCCCTGATTTTGGTTCTAAGCCTGATCCTTACATTAGCGGTAGGCTGCGGTAACAGCAGTAATGCGGGTAAACCAGCAGAGCCTAAGAAAGAACCTGTCTACATTACCATTGTTACAGGCGGCAGCTCCGGACCTTACTTTGCTCTTGGTGGCGCCGTGGCTAAGTTGTTTAACGAGAAGATCCCCGGCGCCAATGCATCGGTACAGTCGACGGGTGCTTCAGCGGTGAATGCTACCCTCCTGGGTGAAAAGAAGGCAGAACTGGCTTTTGCCATGAACGATGTGGTGTCCTATGCTTATACCGGAACCGAAGTATTCAAAGATAAAGGTGCTGTGAAAAATTTACGGGGTTTGGCCTCACTCTATCCTAACTATGTTCAGGTGGTTACTTTAGCCAAAACCGGTATCAAGTCCATTAATGACCTGAAAGGAAAAAGAGTTGGTGTGGGAGCACCGGGCAGTGGAACAGAAGTAAATGCCCGCCAGATCCTGGAAGCTTACGGTATAACCTATAAAGATATTAAACCTGATTACCTCTCATATGCTGAAGCCATTGAACAGATGAAAAACGGTGCTGTAGATGCGGCCTTTTTGACATCAGGTTTACCAAACTCCAACATTTTAGACCTGTGTACTACTCAGGATGTCAGGATCGTACCCATTGAGCCCCAGATGGTAGAAAAACTGGCAGAAAAATATCCTTTCTATACCTCTGTGCCTATTCCCGGCGGTACTTATGATGACAAGGAAGATGTACCTACCGCAGCAGTAACTACTATTTTGGTAGTCCGGGAAGATATGAAAGAGGATCTGGTCTACAATATGACCAAAACAATTTTTGAAAATCTTGATGTCATAGTCAGCACCCATTCAGCCGCTAAGGATATCAAACTGGAAAAAATTAAGAAAGGTATGCCCATTCCTTTCCATCCCGGTGCGGAAAAATACTTTAAAGAGAAGGGCATCAACTAATTGGGGTAAGAATATTAGTTTTTCATCATGAGGAGGGGTATCCATGATACCCCCTCTCCTCATATTCCCAGCATAAACTATAAGATGAGGAGGTTTGGTTGATGAGTAACATCTCCTGTGATCGAACACAGACCGAAGCCCAGGTAGAACAAGTCTTAAAAAATTATGACAGTGAGTCACGTTTTCGTAAATTTGCCAATCATCATTTTACCCGGATAGTGGCTTTTATGGCCATTGCCTTATCTTTATTCCACTTATATACAGCATGGGCCGGCCCCTTAGTTACTCTGAAGCATCGGGCCCTTCATACTTCTGTCGTGATGGCTCTGGTTTTTCTTTTGTATCCCTTTTCTAAAAAGAGTGCTAAGGATAGTTTGACCGTTGTGGATATCCTCCTGGCCATTCTCTCCCTGGCCACAGGAGCCTATATTTTAATCTCTTATGATGGTATTGTCTTAAGGGCAGGAATGCCAAATCAGACTGATTTATTTTTTGCCTTTATTACGCTGCTCCTGGTTTTGGAGGCCGGACGGCGCATCACGGGAAAAGAACTGGCGATTCTTGCTGTTGTTTTTTTGGCCTATGCCTATTTTGGGCGCTCTCTGCCGGGAAATCTTCTGTCCCATCGCGGTTATGGAATTAAAGATATTTTGGACTATATGTATCTGACCACGGAAGGTATCTTTGGTATACCCATTGGTGTGTCCTCAACTTATATTATTTTATTTATCCTGTTCGGTTCGTTCCTGGATAAGTCCGGTATGGGGCAGTTCTTCAATGATTTGGCCATGGCCCTGGCCGGAACCAGCCGCGGCGGCCCTGCTAAGGTAGCCGTGGTATCCAGCGGTTTTATGGGTTCTATCAATGGCAGCGCTGTGGCTAACGTGGTCACTACCGGCTGTTTTACCATTCCTTTAATGAAAAAGGTAGGCTACAGGCCGGAGTTTGCAGGGGCAGTAGAAGCCGCCGCTTCCGTGGGCGGGCAGATTTTGCCGCCTGTCATGGGGGCTGCCGCCTTTATTATGGCCGAAACCCTGGGCGTGCCATATCTAAAGATAGCCATTGCCGCTGCAGTACCGGCCGTTCTTTATTATCTTGGTATTATTATGATGGTTCATTTGCAGGCTTGCAAAAGGGGCCTGCAAGGTATCCCCAAAGAGGAGGTTCCCCGGGTCTGGGATGTTCTAAAATCCCGCGGTCATTTGCTTCTTCCTCTGGTGGGCCTGGTTTATCTTTTAGTTAAGGGTTATACGCCTATTTATGCCGCCTTTTACTCCATCGTCCTCACCATACTGGTGAGCGCTTTGAAAAAGGAAACCCGGATGTCCTTCCGGGATATATTAAAAGCCCTGGAAAATGGTACCCGTACCGCATTAGGTGTGGCTATGTCCTGTGCCATTGTGGGCATCATTGTGGGTGTGGCTACCCTTACCGGTTTCGGACTGAAATTGGCTTCGGCCATTCTCCTTGTGGGGCAGGGGAATCTCTTTATCACCCTGGTCTTAACCATGATTGCCTGCCTCATTCTGGGAATGGGCTTACCATCCATACCGGCTTATATCATTACTGCCACCATGGCTGCTCCCGCCCTGGCTAAAATGGGCATACCACCGCTGGTTTCCCATATGTTTGTCTTTTACTTTGGTATGCTGGCCAATTTAACGCCGCCTGTAGCTCTGGCCGCTTTCGCCGGGGCGGGAATTGCCGGGGCCAATCCCACCAGTACGGGTATCCAATCCATGAAACTGGCCCTGGCCGGATTCATCGTTCCTTTTGTCTTTGTATATTCGCCTTCGCTGATGCTGATCAATACTACCTGGCTTGATGCTGTGATGGTGACGATTACTGCTACCATAGGGGTTGTGGCCCTGGCTGCTGCTGTAGAAGGATATTTACTGACTGATGCCGGTAAGCTCACGCGGGGTCTGTTACTGGTGGGCGCCCTGTGTATGATCAAACCCGGTGTAGTCACAGATCTAGTAGGAATAGTGGTGATTGCTGCTGCAGTTTTTCTGCAAAGGATGGAAATAAAAAAGAAAAGAGAAATAGCAGCCTAGAAATGAAAGAACCCGGTTATACACAACCGGGTTCTTTCTATGCCAACATTTTTTTCCAATACAATTTTAGAGATGACCAAAAATATGCTCCCCGGGATAGCTTCTCCAGGGAAAGTACCACTCTGGTGTTATCCGGAATTATGAGGGTAAGGTCATAATTGCTGTTTCCGACTTTTAAATTATACAAGGCGTAATGGGAATGGTAAAAGGGAAGGGAAGTATAGCTCTGGTGCAAATCTTTGTAGACGATGAATCCGTCCCGGAGTTCATAACCGCCCGGGGAAAGATCCGGTACGCCGGCCCCGTAGGAACGAAAACGTGTTTCTGTCAACACAAATTCTTTATTTGGTAGATTTACCCGGAATCTTTCTTCCCAGGGCTGTAGTTCTACGGAGTGACGCCAACCCAGAGTGAATTCTTCTTTGTCTTTCACCGGTATAAGAAGATATCTTTCTGCTGTTAGCTGATTACTTAGGACAAGGTAAGTTTGGGATGCGGACAGAGGGAAGATGATTAAGGCACAGATAATAAAGAAAAGAATATATTTCATAGTTATTTATCCTTGTACTTAACGATATACAGTAAAATTTATACTTATTAGGATATTTTCCTGCTTTTTTATCGCAAAATCAAGACAATTTGGCAATAAATAAAGGCAGGATTTTTAACAAAAGTGTCTAATATTATAGACAGTATAAAAACCCTGTTAAGGAAGTGTGTCCAGTGAAACTGCGTGATTTGTTAATAGCGGAACCTGTGACTTGTAGAGAAGATGTCAGTGTGGGAAGGGTTGCCCAAATATTGAAAAGTGGGAAAGTCAAAAACATACCACTTGTCAATGAAGAGGGTAAAGTTCTGGGTATGGTAACGGGTAAGAGCATTGCCCAGGCCCTTTTGGAAAAAGTACCGCCGGAAACCCCTGTGTTAGGTTTTATTGAAGAGGTTATCCAATTTTCTGGTGAAACCATGCTGGGCAATGTCTTGGATTATCCTTTGGACCGTTTAGTAGTCGTTGACCAGGACCAGAAGTTTCTGGGGGTAATCTCCCAAGAACAGCTTTTTTCTAACCTTTTACGCCAGCGGGACAGGATCATTAGTGAATTAAATGCCATTCTGGACGGCAGCAACAATAGTATTATTGCCATCAATAAAGAAGGCCGGGTCATCGTTTATAATAAGGCTGCCGAAAAAGTCCTTAAGGTCCCTACCTGGGAGGCCATTGGCAGGCCTATCGAAGAATTAATTCCCCACACCCGCCTGCCTGAGATTGTCTTGACGGGGAAGCCCCAGATCGGCCAGCGTTTTGTATTTGACAACTCTACTTTTATCACCAACCGTACACCTATTGTCAGAAACGGAGAGGTTATCGGCGCTGTGGCAATTTTCCAGGATATTACAGAATTACAGAATATCATGGAGGAATTGACTCAGGTCAAAGAATACCAAAAAATACTGGAGACCATTCTGGATAATGCTTACGACGGCATCGTGGTGGTGGATGCCAACGGTATTATTACTATGTTTAATAAGGCTTACGCTGAGTTCCTGAAAATTCCCCGGGAAAAAGCTGTAGGAAAACACGTAACCCAGGTGATAGAAAATACCCGGATGCATATAGTGGCCCAGACAGGTAAGGCCGAAATCGGAGATGTGCAAAGAATTCACGGGAACGATATGGTTTGTATGCGGTTACCTATTGAAAAAGATGGCAAGATTTTCGGTGCGGTGGGAAAAGTGATGTTTAAAGACATTAAGGAACTAACAGCCTTAGCCCACAAAGTCAGCAAACTGCAGACAGAATTAGAGTACTATAAAGATGTTGTAAAACAATACCAGGGCGCCCGCTTTACTTTCCAGAATATTGTGGGAAATAGTCCCCAGATACAGGAAATTAAAACCATGGCTATGCGGGTGGCCCGCAACAATTCTACCGTGTTAATCCGGGGGGAAAGCGGGACCGGCAAGGAACTTTTTGCCCATGCCATCCACTATGAAAGCAGCCGTAAAAACGGGCCTTTCGTCAAGGTCAACTGTGCCGCTATACCGGAGAATCTTTTGGAATCGGAGTTATTTGGCTACGAAGAAGGCGCTTTTACCGGCGCCAAAAAAGGCGGCAAGATTGGTAAATTTGAGCTGGCCAATAAAGGGACTATTTTTTTGGATGAAATCGGCGATATGTCTCTTTCCATGCAGGTTAAACTTCTGCGTGTTCTGCAAGAAAAAGAAATAGAAAGAGTAGGGGGGACAAAATCCATTCCGGTAGATGTACGGGTCCTGGCTGCCACCAACCGTAATCTGGAAGAATTAATGGAGAAAAATCTTTTCCGGAGTGACCTGTACTACAGGTTAAACGTTGTAGAATTAAAAATACCACCCTTGCGCTACCGGAAGGAAGATATACCTGCTCTCATCCATTACCTGTTGGAAAAGCTATGTACCAGTATGGGGTATCCGGTTTTACAAATTGACAAAGAAGCTGTGCAGTGTCTTGTGAATTATCACTGGCCGGGCAATATCCGGGAGTTGGAGAACGTCTTAGAACGCTGCCTGAACCTGGTAGAAGGCGGTACCATTAACGTTGTTCACCTGCCTTTCCATATCAGGCGGCCAGAAAGTGAAGGTGCCGATTCCTCCCTGTTGTTAAAAAATCTTTTGGAAGAGACAGAGCGCATGGCCATTATCAAAGCTTTGGAAGTTTGCCAGGGCAACAAAATTAAGGCTGCTAAAATGCTGGGAATCTGCCGGGCTAATATTTATCAAAAACTTGAAAAGTATGGAATTGTTTAAAAAGTCCAATATTGTGGATAAGTGTCTACAAATATAGACATGATGGCCCAATCCTTTGACATCAAGGGTTGAGTTGAAAAAAAGGGGAATAATCTAAAAAAATAGACACCAACAAGCCTTCCTCCCTATCAAGAACAAGTCATGATGCGGCTTGCCCGTTTTAGAGATGTTGGCATGATATTTGCATTAGAACTAAGTGTACGACTTTAGTAAAGTCATCGTGGAGAAAGGAGGATAGAGACAAAGGTAACCTTACATTACCCTGAGAGATAATATAAGGAGGTTGGTGTAAACTTATGTTATTCGGCATTATTTTATCACTGATATTATTAACAATTATTGCTTATCGTGGTTACTCGGTAATTCTCTTTGCTCCCGTGTGTGCTCTTATAGCAGCCTCTACCGCCGGTATGCCCTTAATGCCAACTTATACAGAACTATTTATGGTGAAGGCAGTAGGTTATGCGAAGAGCTATTTTCCTGTTTTCTTATTAGGTGCCGTCTTTGGTAAAGTCATGGAAGATACGGGCCTTGCCAAAGCCATTGCCCACTGGATCATGCAGAAGTTAGGACCCAGTAAAGCTATTGCTGCAGTGGTAGCAGCGTGCGCAGTATTAACATACGGCGGTGTGAGTTTGTTTGTAGTGGCCTTTGCTGTGTATCCTTTTGCCGCCGCCCTCTTTAAAGAAGCAGACATTCCCAAACGTTTAATTCCCGGATCTATTGCTTTAGGTTCTTTTACCTTCACAATGACAGCGATACCTGGAACACCACAAATCCAAAACCTGATTCCCGGTAAATACTTTGGTACCGATGCGTATGCTGCTCCTCTTTTCGGTATTATAGCCGCTATCATGATGCTCGGCGGCGGTTTGCTCTGGTTGGAATACCGTAAGAAAAAAATGATTGCTGCTGGTGAGGGCTACGGTACCGGTCATATTAACGAGCCGGAAGAGATTAAGGACGAAAACCTGGTAAATCCTTTCCTGGCTATGGTCCCCCTGTTTACTGTACTTGTCTTGAACTTTATTTTGACTAATTCAATTAAGGGTTGGGATCCTAATATCCTCAAACCTTATGGTATTACTCTGGCTAGTGTAACCGCTATCTGGGCTTTGATCATAGCTTTAGTTGTGGGTATTATCGTGGCTATTATTATTGGCTGGAAGAATGTGAAGAGTGAAGTAAAAATCATGAAAGCCCTGAACGCTGGTGCTATTGGCTCCCTGTTAGCCATTATGAACACTTCTTCCGAGGTTGGTTACGGTAACGTAGTTTCCAGCTTGCCCGGTTTCAAAACTGTAGCTAATGCCTTGATGAGTATTGATATCGGTACTCCGCTCCTCTCCGAGTCTATTTCTGTTAACGTCTTAGCCGGTATTACCGGTTCTGCTTCGGGCGGCATGAGTATCGCCCTGGAAACCATGGGTAAGCAATACCTGGACTGGGCTAACGCCATAGGTTTAAACCCCGAATTGCTCCATAGGGTGGCGTCCCTGTCGTCCGGTGGCTTTGATACCATGCCCCATAACGGTGCTGTTATTACACTTTTAGCCATTACAGGTATGAACCACCGTGCTTCTTACCCGGACATCGGTATGGTTTCACTGGTGATTCCTTTTGCTTCCACAATAATTCTTATTCTGCTCTCAACTATACTTGGTCTCGGGTAAAAAGAGAGAGAAAAAAAGAGAGAAAAACAGCTTCCGGGATTCCCGGAAGCTGTTTAGTCGAAAAGCAGTTTTTCTTGTGTTCACGAAATATATTAAACTAAAACAGGGAGGGCTAGATTATGGCACCTAAATTTCTCACTGCCCGTGAAGCGGTTGAACTGATTAAAGACAATGATATGGTGGCAACCGGTGGTTTTGTGGGCAACTGTCATCCCGAAGAGCTTACTATAGCCCTGGAAGCCAGATTCTTGGAGACGGGAACCCCTAAAGGCATTAGTCTTATTTATGCTGCCGGTCAAGGTGACGGTAAAGACCGTGGCTTAAACCACCTGGGTCATGAGGGCCTGATTAAACGGGTTATCGGGGGCCACTGGAACTTAGCCCCCAAACTTGGCAAACTGGCTGCGGAAAATAAAATAGAGGCCTACAACCTGCCCCAGGGCGTTATTGCTCACCTTTTCCGGGACATAGCCGCTGGTAAGCTTGGTACCATCACCCATGTGGGTTTAAAGACCTTTGTCGACCCCCGGGTAGAAGGCGGTAAGATCAATAGTGTTACTAAAGAAGATATTGTAGAAGTTATTACCATCGCCGGTAAGGAGAGATTGTTCTATAAGGCTTTCCCCATTAACGTAGCCTTGATCCGTGGCACCACCGCAGATGAAAAAGGGAATGTCTCCATGGAAAAAGAAGCTGTATCTTTAGAGGCCACAGCTATGGCTCAGGCTGTAAAAAATTCCGGCGGAAAAGTGATCGTGCAAGTAGAAAGGGTAGTTAAAGCAGGCACCATTGATCCCAAACTAGTAAAGATTCCCGGTATCTATGTAGATGCCATCGTCGTGGCCGAGCCGAAGAACCACATGCAGACCTTTGGCGAACAATACAATCCATCTTATACAGGGGAGATCAGGGTACCTGTAACCCAGGTGAAGAGTATCCCCCTTGATGAAAGAAAAATTATTGGACGCAGGGCAGCTATGGAACTGAAACCCAACACCATTGTGAACCTGGGTATCGGTATCCCCGAAGCCGTAGCTATGGTAGCTAATGAAGAAGGTACTGGCGAATACATGACCTTAACCGTAGAGTCCGGTCCGGTGGGAGGTATTCCGGCAGGAGGCTTGAGTTTTGGCGCCGCCATTAACCCGGAAGCCATCCTGGATCAGCCTTACCAGTTCGATTTTTATGACGGAGGCGGCATAGATTTGGCCTTTTTGGGGATGGCTGAGACCGATGAGGCCGGTAACGTCAATGTCAGCAAACTCGGTTCGAGGGTAGTAGGCTGTGGAGGATTTATCAACATTACCCAGAATGCCAAGAAGGTCTTCTTCTGCGGTACATTTACCGCCGGTGGCCTGGAAATTGCCGTGGATGACGGGAAACTGGTCATCAAAGAAGAGGGTAAGGTTAATAAATTCATCAAAAAAGTTGGCCAGATTACTTTCAGCGGCGCTTATGCCCAGGAAATCCGGCAGCCCGTAATGTACATTACAGAAAGGGCTGTGTTTGAACTGAAAAAAGACGGGTTATATCTTACTGAAGTGGCTCCCGGCATTGATATTGAAAAGGACATCTTAGCCCATATGGATTTTGTGCCCAAAATGGAAGGTATACCTAAACTTATGGATGAAAGAATCTTCAAACCGGAACCAATGGGTATAAAATAAGGGAGGAGGGTCTCTTCATGAGAACCTATGATGACATTAAGGTAGGAGATAAGGATTTTGTTAAAAAAATAGTAACAGGAGCAGATGTGGAAGACTTTGCCCGCATTAGTACAGACAATAATCCTGTACACCTGGACGAGGAGTATGCCAAAACGACGCCTTTTAAATCACGGATAGCCCATGGTATGTTTAGTGCCGGGCTTATCTCGGCTGTCCTGGGGACTAAACTGCCGGGTTACGGAACCATTTATCTTTCCCAGGATTTAAAGTTCCGGGCTCCCGTTTACCTGGGTGATGAATTGACCGCCTATGTAGAAGTGGTAGAGAAAATTGATGCCAAGAAACGCCTGAGAATGCGTACCTGGGTAGAAAACCAGAAAGGTAACGTCGTTACTGAAGGCGAAGCCATGGTCATGTTTAATGTTTAGTAAAATGAACAAAGAGTTCGCATTAAATAAATCATTGCTAAAAAATAGCAGGATTATAAGTTATCTAGCAGAATATTAACCAGGGGAGGTTACTTTGGTAATCCCCCTTGGTCACTTTATTTAAAATTTATGGAGGAGGTAATTGACAGTATGAGGGAAGTTGTGATAGCAAGTGCTGTTCGTACAGCCATCGGTAGTTTTGGTGGTTCCCTGGCAGACGTAGGTGCCGCTGATTTAGGTTCCATTGTAATCAAAGAAGCATTAAAAAGAGCCAGTGTTGCTCCGGAGAATGTGGATGAAGTAATTATGGGGTGTGTTTTACAGGCTGGCCTGGGACAAAATGTCACCCGCCAGGCAGCGCTGAAAGCCGGTTTGCCTATATCCACACCGGCATTAACCATCAATAAGGTTTGTGGTTCGGGTCTCAAAGCGGTAATTATGGCAGCCCAGGCTATTATGGTGGGAGATGCAGATATTATAGTGGCCGGAGGAACAGAGAATATGTCCCAGTCTCCTTATCTCTTACCTAAAGCCCGTTTTGGCTACCGCATGGGTCCGGGGAAATTGGAAGACTCTATGATTAAAGATGGCCTCTGGTGTGCTATGTCTGATTATCATATGGGAATTACCGCAGAAAACATTGCCGAGCAGTGGGGAATTACCAGGGAAGAACAGGATAAGTTTGCAGCCACCAGCCAAAACCGGGCAGAAAAAGCCATCAAAGAGAACAGGTTTGCTGAAGAAATTGTTCCTGTGCAAGTTCCTGTCAAGGGCGGCTTTAAAGAATTTGCAGTGGATGAATTTCCCCGGGCCGGAGTTACCGAGGAACAACTGGCTAAATTAAAACCTGCCTTTAAAAAAGATGGAACAGTCACCGCAGGAAATGCTTCAGGAATCAATGATGGGGCAGCCGCACTGGTCTTAATGACGGCAGAAAAAGCCAAGGAGCTGGGCATTAAGCCATTGGCCCGTTTCGTGGCTGGAGCTTCAGTTGGCGTTGATCCCAGCATCATGGGGATAGGTCCTGTTAATGCTACTAAGAAAGCCCTGGCCAAAGCAAACTGGCAAATTGCCGACCTGGATTTGATAGAGGCAAACGAAGCTTTTGCCGCTCAATCCCTGGCTGTCGTTAAAGACTTGGGACTGAATCCGGAAATCGTTAATGTTAACGGCGGAGCCATTGCCCTGGGTCATCCCATTGGTGCCAGTGGAGCCAGAATTCTTGTAACTCTTCTCCATGAAATGATCAAACGTGATGCGAAAAAAGGCCTCGCTACCCTCTGCATCGGCGGTGGCCAAGGTGTTTCTGCACTGGTGGAGAGATAAGGGGAATTTAGCGGCTCAAAGATCAAGGATAAGCTGCTAAAAATAGAATGGAGGAGGCTTCACTATGGAGTACAAAAACATTCTCTTAACTGAGGAAGGACGGGTGGCAGTGGTAACTGTGAATCGTCCACAGGCTTTAAATGCTTTAAACGAAGAGACGATGACGGAACTAAAAGACTGTTTCACCAAGCTTGGACAGAAAGAGACCATTCGCGCTATTGTCCTTACAGGTGCGGGAGAAAAGGCTTTTGTAGCTGGCGCCGACATTTCCTACATGGCCAAAATGAATCCCATTGAAGCGAGACAATGGGCTAAATATGGGCATGAAGTATTTGGCCTTATTGCTAATCTGCCCAAGCCTGTCATAGCAGCCGTTAACGGTTTTGCTTTGGGGGGCGGCTGTGAAATTGCTTTGGCTTGTGATATTCGCATAGCTGCAGATAATGCTAAGTTCGGCCAGCCTGAAATAAATCTGGGTATTATTCCCGGATTTGCAGGTACCCAGCGGCTAACCCGCCTGGTAGGTAAAGGGATGGCCAAACTTCTCATCTACACCGGTGATATGATTGATGCTAATCAAGCTTTGGCTATCGGTTTGGTGGAAAAGGTAGTATCCAAAGAAGAATTGATGGCTGCGGCCATAGAGTTGGCGAACAAAATTGCCAGCAAACCTGTTGCACCTATCGTCGTGGCAAAAGAGCTGATCAATGCCTGTGACGAGGTAGGGCAAAAAGCCGGTGAGGTCCTGGAAGGCGAGTGCTTCGGTATGTGCTTCTCCACGGAAGACCAAAAAGAGGGTATGGACGCATTCCTCAACAAGCGGAAGCCTAATTTTAAATAAGTAAAACAAAGAGGCGGCAACTGCCGCCTCTTTTCATGAGTATGCCTATTCTTTTTTGACTATAGAGTCTTTGGGAGCACCGCACTCCGGACATTTGCCCGGGCGGCAGCGGGATTCTTTTTCATAACCGCAAACACTACATTTCCATACAGCCATATTTAATCCTCCTTGTTTTATTAATAGTAATGATTATCAACAATATTATTCGCTACTGGAAATGAAAATCCTTTTGAAAACCTAAAATTTTATTGCTTTTTTTATGCTATAATACATGATGTGCAAAATTATAGCATTTTATTCCAGAGGGAAGCAGGGTCTAAAGGTTATGGACCTTGACAGTTTGCGCAAGGGTTACTAAAATTTTTTGTGGGGATAGGACTTTCAAGCAGGAGGTGAACAATATGCCCAGTTATGATTATCGCTGCCCCCAGTGTGGCAAATTTACAGTTACTCAAGGTATTAAAGAAGTGCCTTTACAAAAATGTCCTACATGCCAATCTCCCGTGAATCGCCTTATCGGCAAGAATGTAAATATCATATATAAATGCTCAGGTTTCTATACTACCGACTCAAAAAGTTCCCCCGGTTCCCAGGATTCTAACAATGAAACCAAGGCTGTTAATGAATAAACGCAAGCTTAACCTTGCGTTTATTTTTTTACTGCAAAAAATATTTCCTGATCTAATTTACCAAAGAGGAATTTTTCTTTTCATAGAGAATAATTATTAACAAAATACGAAACGCTGTTTCATAATGCGCGACAAAATGGGAGAGAGACGGCATTGAAAATCGAAAAAGACAATAGTGTTCAGGCTGTGAAAAGGGCTTTGAAAATAATTGAGTTATTGGGCCGAAGCCGTGAGGAATGGGGAGTTACCGACATTGGCCGGGAATTAGGCTTGCACAAAAGTACCATTTACCGGCTCCTTTCCACAATGAGTGAGGAAGGATTTATTGAACAGAACGCTTCAGGTAAATACCAGTTGGGAACGAAGATGTTGGAGATAGGCGGGCGCATGCTCAATAATATTGAAATAAGAAAGGTAGCCATGCCTTTTCTCCTGGAACTATCAAAATATGTGGGGGAAACCGTGCATTTAGTCGTGCTCCATGATGGGGAAGGCATCTATGTTGATAAAGTTGAAGCGGAAAATGTTATTCGCATGCATTCTACTATCGGCGCCCGTGTGAAACTCCATTGTTCGGGCGTTGGCAAAAGTATCCTGGCCCATTTACCGCCCCAGGAAGTACAGGAAATCATCAGAAAACACGGTTTAACCAAAATCACCGATAATACCATAATCACCTATGAAGCGTTGATGGCCGATTTGGCTAACGTAAGAAAACTTGGCTATGCTCTTGACAATGAAGAAAATGAGTATGGCATCCGTTGTGTGGCGGGCCCCATATTAGATTACCGGCAGAGGCCTGTAGCAGCCCTTTCTGTCTCTGGGCCAACTATGCGGATGACCTTGGAAAAAGTAGAGGAGATTGGCGCTCAGGTGGTAAAGACGGCCTTACTAATCTCAAAGAGAATGGGGTACATTGCCGATAAATTCTAAAAAGAGAGAGGGATTCAGTTGTTAAAGTCACAGAGATTAAAAGGAGTTGCCCCGGAAATCGAATCACTGCGCTTGGGTATGAATTATACTGAAAATGATTTAGAGAAACCGCAAATCATGGTGAATAGCACCCAGGGAGAAAGTCACCCTGGCAGTTATGGGCTAAACCAGCTGGTAGAAGAAGCCGTAATCGGTGTGTGGAGTAAGGGGGGCAAACCTTCCCGCTATACCGTTACGGATATCTGTGATGGCATAGCCCAGGGACATGAAGGCATGAATTACTCTTTAGCCTCACGGGAAATCATCGCTGCTATGATTGAAATCCAGGGGCAGGCCAGTCCTTTTGACGGGATCATCCTCTGCGCTTCCTGTGATAAATCCATTCCCGCCCACCTAATGGCTGCCGCCCGTTTAAATATTCCTGCTATTTTTATTCCAGGCGGAACTGCCCTAACCGGGCCGGGCAACCTTAGTTTGGAACAGATAGGGACATATAGTGTGCAATACCATCTTGGTAAGATTACAAAAGAAGAGTTTACCCATCTCCAGCGGGAGGCTTGCCCAAGCTGCGGCGCCTGCCAGATGATGGGGACAGCAAGTACAATGCAGGTCATGGCAGAAGCTTTGGGCCTGGCTTTACCGGGTACCGCCCTCATTCCTTTTCCCTTAAAGAAAATCAGGGATATGGCAAGACAGGCGGGAGAACAAATCTTATATCTAGTGGAAAAAGATATCAAACCCTCTGATATCTTAACAAAGGAAGCCTTTAACAATGCCCTGATGGTTCATGCAGCCATTTCCGGTTCTACCAATGCCATCTTACATTTACCTGCAATTGCCAGGGAAGTTGGTATTAAACTGGAACCGGCTGAGATCGATGAGATACACCGCAGGATTCCTTACCTGGTGGACGTCAGACCAACGGGTTATTATGCTACAGAGTTCTTCTGGTATGCCGGTGGAGTACCTGCCGTCATGTGGGAAATCAAAGAACATTTACACCTGGACCAGCTAACAGTGACCGGAAAAACTTTAGGAGAAAATTTGGAAGAACTTTGGAAATCAGGCTGGTTCCAGAGAGTAAACCGTTACCTGGAAAACTACCGTATGCAAAAAGAAGCTGTGATCAGGCCCAAACATAACCCCATCCAGGCTCAAGGTTCACTGGCTGTTCTCAAAGGAAACATTGCCCCTGAAGGCGCTGTGGTGAAACATGCTGCCGTGCCCCGAGAAATGCAGGATCACATTGGTCCTGCCCGGGTCTTTGATCATGAGGAAGCAGCCCGGGAAGCAGTTTTGCATAACAGGATACAGCCGGGGGATGTCATTGTGGTCCGCTATGCAGGACCGAAAGGTTCGGGCATGCCTGAAATGTTCTATACTACGGAGGCTATTGCCGCCAACCCCCTTTTAAGCAGTACTACGGCTCTAATTACAGATGGCCGTTTTTCGGGGGCTACCCGCGGCCCGGCTATCGGCCATGTTTCTCCCGAAGCCATTGAAGGTGGTCCTATCGCCCTGGTGCAGGACGGTGATTTAATCCACATTGATATAGCAGGGAGAGGCCTGAACATGATCGGCTGGGACGGCAGTCAAAAAACACCTGCGGAAGTGGCGGAGGAACTGTCCAGGAGGAAGGCGAAGTGGCAGGCTCCGGCAAGTCGATTACAAAAAGGAATTCTTAAGGTCTTCGGCCGCCTGGCAAGTTCTGCCATGTCCGGGGGCTTTATGGAATAACAATTTAAGGGATTAAAGGAGGAATTATTGTGTTACCCAACAGAATTAAAATCTTACAAAAACTCATCGAGTGTGGTGTAGTTGCCGTTGTTCGGGCAGAATCGGCACAACAGGCCAAGGCTATTGCCGATGCTGTAAAAGCCGGGGGTGTAACTGCAGTAGAAATTACTATGACAGTCCCCGGAGCCCTGGATGTGATGAAGGAACTGGCTGCTTACTACTCTCCTGAAGAAATGTTATTGGGAGCCGGAACAGTGTTAGATGCAGAAACTGCCCGGATGGCTATTTTGGCCGGGGCCCAGTACGTGGTTTCACCTCATCTGAACTTGGAAGTAGTTAAACTTTGTAACCGCTACCAGGTGCCAGTCATGCCAGGCGCCATGACGATTAAAGAGGTTGTGGAAGCCATGGAAGCGGGCGCAGATGTGGTAAAAATCTTCCCGGGGGAAGTTTTAGGCGTAGGCGTGATCAAGGCTATCAAAGGTCCCCTGCCCCAAGCTCCTCTCATGCCTACGGGCGGTGTTTCCCTGGATAACGTGGACCAGTGGATACAAGCGGGTTGCCTGGCCGTTGGTGTTGGTAGTGCTTTAACCAAAGGGGCAGCCAAAGGAAATTACGCGGAAGTAACAGAAACAGCCAGGGCTTTTGTGGAGAAAGTGAAACAGGCGAGAAACAAAAAATAAGTAAGAAATAAGAAAGAAATAAGTAAGATATAAGGGAGGTCTTTAACATGAAAAAGGTAGTAACTTTCGGAGAAATCATGCTGAGGCTCTCGACGCCTAACTACCAGCGCTTTGTCCAGGCCGAAAGCTTTGATGTAACTTATGGCGGGGGAGAGGCCAACGTGGCGGCTTCTTTAGCCAACTACGGGCTTGATGCTTATTTTGTCACGAAGGTTCCTGATAACCCTATCGGTCAAGCTGCCATTAATCATTTGAGAAGGTATGGTGTACATACCGACCATATTTTAAAAGGCGGCCCCCGCCTGGGTATTTATTTCCTGGAATATGGTGCATCCCAGCGGCCCTCCAAGGTTGTCTATGACAGAGCCAATTCCTCCATTTCCCAGGTAAAAGCGGGCGAATTTGACTGGGAAAAAATCTTCCAGGGCGCAGAACTCTTCCATTTCACCGGGATTACACCTGCCCTGGGTGATGCTGCGGCAGCTGCAACCCTGGAAGCCTGCCAGGCTGCCAAGAAAATGGGTGTTACGGTTAGCTGTGACTATAACTACCGGAAAAATCTCTGGAGTCCCCAAAAAGCCAATGAGGTCATGACCCGTTTAATGGAGTATGTAGATATCGGCATCGGTAATGAAGAAGATGCCGAAAAAGTTTTCGGTATCCACGCGACAGGTACCGATGTGACCTCTGGTCAATTAAGCCTGGAGGGCTATAAGTCCGTAGCAAGACAGTTAGTAGAAAGGTTTGGGTTTAAGAAAACCGCCATTACCTTACGGGAGAGCTACTCTGCTTTTGACAACGGCTGGTCTGCCCTGCTTTATGATGGGGAAGAATTTTATCATTCCAAAAAATACAACATTCATATCGTGGACAGAGTGGGCGGCGGCGACTCCTTTGTTGGAGGCTTGCTTTACGGTTTGTTATCCGGTATGAGTAATCAGGAGGCCTTAGAGTTTGCTGTAGCCGCTTCCTGTTTGAAACATACCATTCACGGTGATTTTAACCACGTTACAGTTTCCGAGGTTAAGAGCCTGATGGAAGGCGATGCTTCGGGAAGGGTACAGCGTTAAGATAACGTGAACAGGTAAACCGTAAACAGGTGAAGACCGTATAACAAAATTCAACCTTGAATATGTTAAAAAACAAAAACCAGCAGGATAACCTGACTGGTTTTTGTTTTTTAAAAATTATCCGGTAATCGGAAGGCAGATATCGGAAGTCGAAAAGATTGACTAGAATTGGCCGCCGTTCTTTAGATGTTCTTCGGCAAATTGCACCATTTTTCTGGTCATATAACCACCGATATAACCGTTTTGACGGGAGGTCAAACTGCCTTTATCGACGGCTTCATAGTTGCCTAATCCCAGTTCTCCAGCCATTTCGTATTTCAAGTTATTCAAGAAAGACTTGGCTCCTTGTACAGCAGGTTTATTTGTGTTTCTTGGCATTTTTGTTTCCTCCTTTAGCAAATTAGTATTTGTTGTGGTTTCGTTTATAGGATGTGCGGTGGGGCAAAAAGATATGATGCAAATCTTTTGGCAATTCTACCAACATTGTTAAGTGTTTTTTAAAAAAAAGGACAGACACATTATCCCAGTAACCTCCATACAATTTACAACGAATTTAAATGGAGGAGGAGTTTAGATGGGATTCGGAACAGTAGTCGTGGCTGCTGTCACTCTGGCAAAAAGTATCTTATTGCTTTTTTATTATTTGAATAACAATGCTTTTCCCCAACCTCTTTCCGATGAAGAAGAGACCTATTATCTTGAAGAATTTAAAAAAGGAAACATGAATGCCAGGAATACCCTTATTGAACATAACCTGCGCCTGGTAGCACATATAGGGAAAAAATTTGACAGCACGGGTGAGGATAAGGATGATATCATTTCTATCGGTACTATCGGCCTGATTAAGGCTATCAATACATTTGACAGTGATAAAGGCACCAAGTTAGCCACATATGCTGCCCGCTGCATTGAAAACGAGATCCTGATGCATCTCAGGGCTACGAAAAAAAATAAAGGTGAAGTATCTTTATATGATCCCATCGGTATTGATAAGGAGGGCAACGAGATAACACTAACGGTTTATCTGTATTGACTAGATAACTTAGGATAAAGCACTAGAGTAAACTCATCTCCTTTTTGATGTTTTTCTTTGCGATAAGTGCCGTATTCCAATATTGATTTCAAGAGGTTGTTTTTTTCCGCAGGACTTTTAAGTTCTGAATAAATATCCAAGGCGTTTTGCACCATAGGTATTATTTCTACCTGTGCTTTTACTCTTTGCATTTCATCATTCAAAGCTTTTTCCGCATTAACAATGGCTGTTTTGGTTGTATCAATTCGTTCGGTAATAGTACGTGATCTTTCTAAAAAAGTTTCTTCATCATAGATGCCCCGCTCAAGGAGATCGTGTAGTCGTCCTTTTTGCTTTTCTAATTCGGAGAGTTCCTTTTCTAAATTTTGCAGGGCTTTTCTACGAATATCTATAACGTTATCAGTTTTTAATTGCGGTTTGGATAGATTCCATTTTGCCTGATATTCCCTAAGCCAATTTCTTAACCCTTCAATAACCCGGTTTTCCACAAATTCAAACCGACTGCTTTTATTGGGACAACGAGTATTGTAACAGATGAAATGCGGCCTTTGATTTGTGTAAACCCTTAAAACCATAGAAGACCCGCAAATATCACACTTAATTAGACCTGCCAGCGGGTTGACGATCCCATTTTGCAGTTGATAGGGGACATGATATTTGTTTTTTAATATTTCTTGAGCTTTAGCAAACTGTTCTTCTTCCACAAGGGGTTGGTGCTTGCCTTTAGAATATATCCATTCTTCTTTAGGTCTTGTTCGCACATCTTTTCTTTTTCCAGATACAACTGATTTTTTATATTCTTTTTTTTTCCATGTGATTATGCCTATATAAACAGGGTTTTTAAGAATAGATAAAACAGAAGAAGATTTCCATTCAATTCCTGTATATGAACGATACCCTAGACGGTTGAGTTCGTTTGCTATTTTATTAGCTCCCATTCGTAGAGAGGGGTCCTCGTGAGTGTACCAATCAAAAATCATTTTAACGACAGGTGCCTGTTCCGGGTGAGGGACCAGGTATCTATTTTTGTCTTTTTCTTCGATAAGATAACCATAAGGCGGTCTTGTGCCAATATAATTTCCTTCCTGTACGGAACGAACACGGCCCCCTTGAAGCCTTCTGGTTATGATTTTGAGTTCCTTTCGGGCCATAAATGCCTCGAATTCGCTGTATTCTTCATCAAATTCATTTTGCAAATCATATATCTTGCGAGGGGTGATAATCTTGGTGTTGGACTTTTTAAAAGTTTCCAAGATAAGTCCCTGCTCTTGCATATTGCCTCGGCCAAGACGATCCATGTCCATACACAGGACAGATTTCCATTTGCCTTCTTCTACATCTTTTAAAAGTTCCAGCATCTCAGGCCGATGTATCAGACTTTCACCTGAGACAATTTCTTCGTAAACTTTTGTTACATTTACTTGCAGTTCTTTTGCCAGTCTGAATAATGCTTTTTTATGTTTTGCCAGCGTTTCGCCTTCGCCACGAGCTTCAGCTTCCCGGTCCTCACGAGACTTGCGAAGATAAATGCAAGCTGGCTCCAGGTCTATATTGTAAGTTTTGCTAATCATGTTTTATCCCACTATCCTTGTCTTAGTTTTTGTCAACATAGCAACATCCGGCAGTTTCAGTCTAAAATCAACCATTTCTTCAGTTACATTGAACCACTCGGCAAGCTCCCATTTTTCGGCCATTCCGTTTTTTATCACACGTAAAAGTTTGCCTCGAGGCATAAGGTATTGTGCAGCCCATTTTAAGGCTCTATACTCAGCCTTGCTTATTTCCAACCTATCCCGATAATGAAAAAAAGTCCGGGGAACAGAATTGCCTGAAGTTGTAAAATGATGCCCGATCTCTTCCGCCAGAACACAACGAAGATAAGCACTGGAGCTTTGTTTTAATGAGTTGCTTAACCCAATAATAGGCGGCAAACCAGATTTTGCCCAATAAACTGCTTCCAAAGGCGGTTTGAAATCCCACCATTGTATATCGATACCTTGTCTTTAAGCTAGTTTAAATAATTTAACAGGCATGTCCATCACCCTGCAAATTTTGTCGTTGTTTGTCAAAATATCCATATATGACAGAACCTGCCACATGACTTATCAGTAGCAGGTTCTTATTTTTTGCCATATTTTTTTAGAATATATTCCTTGAACTCTTCGAGGCTTCGGCGGGCTTCTTCGGGCAAATCCGCCATTGGGTCATCTGTTCTGTGGG
>JAIHAN010000089.1 GCA_020054815.1 Peptococcaceae bacterium
TCGTGGCAGAGCCTCATTTTTTCTCTCTTAGGCAGGAATTAACATCATTATATAGAAATAAAATACATTATTTATTTTTTTTCGGGAGTGGAAGAGAGTGCAGGAAGAACAATATGTAATCTTTAGGCTTAATGCTGAACTTTATGGGATTAACATACTTTCGGTGCAGGAGATTATCCGTCCCCCCAAAATGACCACACTTCCCAATACGCCCCCCCATATTTTAGGGGTTATCAATTTACGGGGAAGCATTATTCCTATTGTTGACTTAAAAGTAAGGTTTAATCTCCAAGATTCCCAAAATAATGAAGACCAAAGAATAATTGTTTTACGTATAGATGACAAACTAATGGGAATCCAGGTCGATGAGGTTCAAGAAGTACTGCGCCTCAAAACCGACCAAATAGAACAGGCAGCTGATATTTGTACTACCATCGACAGGGAATTTATTGCGGGTATTGCTAAGCTGGACGACAGATTGATTATTTTGTTATCTCTGAGAGGTTCCCTCTAAACAACTCGAAGGAAGGTAAATATGCGGGCGATTGATATAAATCAACTAAAAGAAGGCATGAAAATTGCAAAGACCATCTACGATGACGCCGGCCGTATTTTATTAAATGCAGGTACAGTTTTAACCCCCCTTTACATAAAAAAATTAGACCAGTTTGGTATACCTTTTATTTATGTTGAAGACGAAATTATCGGACCGTTACAAGTAGAAGATGTCATTCACGATACAGTCCGGATACAAACAGTAAAAGCGCTGCGAGAAGTTGTGAGTAAAGCCAAAATACAATCTGATGTTGATTTTACTGTTGTCAACAATATGGTTAATAAGATCCTTGATGATCTTAAGTCAACACCAAATTTACTGGTACAGCTCATGGATTCCAGAAGCGCCAATATGTATCTCTACAATCATAGTGTGGGTGTATGTGTATTAAGTGTAGTAACGGGTATGGCCCTGGGATTAGATGATTTGAAGCTGAAGACCCTGGCTATGGGGGCAATCCTCCATGATATCGGCAAGAGTTTAAGTCCAGGTCCTGAGCATACGATACACGGGTTCGAGATTTTACGGAATAACAAAATACTGAATATTATGGTAGGGCATGTAGCCTACCAGCACCATGAAAAATATGACGGTACAGGGTACCCCCGCCAGTTAAAGGGAGAAGATATTCACCTGTTTGCCGCTATTACAGGTGTGGCTAATTTTTATGATAACCTGGTAATGAACCTGAACCCGGAAAAACGCTTGTATCCTTATCAGGCCATTGAATTGGTGGTGGCCGAGAGCGGCCGCAGCTTTCATCCTGAAATAGTAAAGGCCTTCAGCCGCAATATTGCCCCCTATCCCGTGGGAACGGCCGTGCGGCTGAATAACGGGGCCGTGGGCGTTGTTGTTTCCGTTCCCAGAAACTATCCCACAAGGCCTGTAGTGAAAATAGTAACTAACCATGTGGGTGTGCTTTTGACGACTTTCCCCGAAGTTGACCTGCTGCAAGAAAAAACCTTATTTATTAATGAAATACTTTCTGAAAAAGAACGTCAGGAAATTCTCTAACAGACCCCGGCAAGTGTGCCGGGGTAATTATTTCTTACAGATACACCTTCCGCTACCTGAAAAAATGTATTGAATAATTATACATGAATATGTATAATTATAAAAGACATTAAATAATGTGAACTGTAAGAAGCCTTTTTTGTTTTTCGCTTGAAGATCGGAATATAGTTTGCTGTTCGTAAAAAAAGATTAGAAGATATGAGGTGAGACGTAATGATTAAAGTTAGTATCTTAGGGGCTACCGGCTATACCGGTCAGGAACTGGCGCGCATGTTGTGCCAGCATCCTCAGGTAGAAATAGTGGGTCTGGGTACACAAAACTATGTGGAACAGTCTTTTGCCCATGTTTATCCCAATTTTCGCGGTGTTCTGGAACTCCCTTGTAAAGGTATCTATGACCCTGAACTGATTACCAAGGCAGATGTCATTTTTCTGGCACTGCCTCACGGATTTAGTGCTCCTCTGGTGGAGAAGATTATAGAGCAGGGGAAAAGGGTTATTGATTTAGGAGCCGATTTTCGCCTTAAATCACCGGAAGTTTATGCAGAATGGTATAAAACCGCAGGTCCTACCAAAGAGCAGCTGGCGAAGGCTGTTTACGGGCTGCCTGAGATAAACCGGGAAAAGATCAAAACAGCCAACATTATAGCCAATCCAGGCTGTTATCCTACCACCATTATTCTGGGCCTTGCCCCTCTTTTGAAGCAAAAGATCATAGATAAAAATTTTATCATTATCGACAGCAAGTCAGGGGTAAGTGGGGCAGGACGCAGTCTTAACTTAACCAGTCTTTTCTGTGAAGTCAACGAAGATTTTAAAGCTTATGGACTGCCGCGGCACCGCCATACACCGGAAATTGAGCAGGAATTAGGGACTGTGGCGGGGGAGGAAATCCATGTCACTTTTACCCCTCACCTCCTGCCCATGTCCAGGGGCATGCTGAGTACGATATATTCCGTGTTGAAAGAACCTCTTGGGTTTGCTGAGATTGAGCAACTCTACAAGGAATTTTATAAAGGCGAACCTTTTATCAGGATGCAACCGCAAGGAGAGTTCCCCCATACGAAATGGGTCCTGGGGACCAATTACTGCGATATAGGAATTAATGTAGACGAAAGAACGGGCCGCATTACCATAATCTCTGTTATTGACAACCTGGTGAAAGGGGCTTCGGGGCAAGCTCTACAAAATATGAATATCATGTACGGCCTGGATGAAACTTTAGGTTTAACAAGGGTTGCCCTATACCCGTAGAAAGGAGATCAAACATGAATTTTGTGCATATTCCAGGCGGAGGCATTACTTCGCCCCAGGGCTTTGTAGCCGGTGTTGCTCAGGCCGGTATAAAAAAGACCGACCGTTATGATATGGCCCTGGTTTACTCTAAGGCTCCCGCAACAGCGGCCGGAGTTTATACTACCAATAAATTTTTGGCAGCACCTGTGCAGATTTCGCAAAAACATTTGGCCAACGGTATAGCCCGCGGCTTTGTGGTAAACAGCGGTTGTGCCAATGCCTGTACGGGCCGGGAAGGTTTAGAAAACGCCTATCTCATGGCTGCAAAAGCAGCAGAAATCATCGGCTGCGTACCTGAAGAGGTAGTGGTTGCTTCTACGGGTGTCATCGGTGTACAACTGCCTATGCCTAAAATCATCAAAGGGATAGAGGAAGCCGGGGCAGCGCCCTCACGGGAGAAAGGACACCTGGCCGCCCAGGCCATTATGACTACGGACACCCGTTCAAAGGAGATAGCCATTGCACTGGAGCTAGGGGGCGAGAAGGTTATCCTGGGGGGGATGGCCAAAGGTTCGGGGATGATTCATCCCAATATGGCCACCATGTTAGGCTTTATCACCACTGATGCCGCTATTTCTCCTCCTTGTCTCCAGGCAGCCTTAAAAGAGGCAACGGATGTGTCTTTTAACATGATTACGGTGGATGGTGATACCAGCACCAATGATATGGTGGCTGTATTTGCCAACGGAGCGGCGGGCAACAGTGAGATTAAAGATAAGAAAAGCTCTGACTATAAGATGTTTGCCAAGGCCTTAACTGAGGTGTGTACTGCCCTGGCGAAAATGATCGCCCAGGATGGGGAAGGGGCTACCAAGTTAATCGAGGTTAAAGTGGAGAATGCTCCCAGCAACACAGCTGCCAGGGTCATCGCCAAAACCATAGCCGGGTCGAGCCTGGTGAAAACGGCCATCTTTGGTGAAGATGCCAACTGGGGCCGGATTATCTGTGCCGTAGGCTATTCCGGCGTTGATTTTAACCCGGATTCGGTAGATGTGTATCTGGGTAATTTACCCGTAGCCCGCGATGGGGCCGGCTTAACCTTCGACGAAGAGGACGCCAGGAAAATATTGCAGGAAAATAAAGTTGTGATCACAGTCGACATGAAGCAGGGTAAAGGGCAGGCCACAGCCTGGGGCTGTGACCTGTCGTACGATTATGTCAAGATTAACGCAGCATACCGTACCTAGGTTTGCTAAGCCGATTTACCGATATCCGACGTCCTTTTTTGCGAATACGGCTTCGCCTCCCGATATCCGATTTCCGATTAAAAAATTGCTGCTAGCTACCCGATACTATACTGCTAAAGCGGGAATCGGGAAGCGTAAACTACCAATTACCAATTACCAACTAACAACTAACAACTACCAACTAACAACTGACCTCAGAAGGAGGAGAAGAGTCATGCTGTCTGCGCTGGAAAAGGCCAATGTTTTAACAGAAGCCTTACCTTATATTCAGAAGTTCGCCGGTAAAACCATCGTCATCAAATACGGCGGTCATGCCATGGTGAATCCGGAACTGGAGGAACTTGTTTTAAAAGATATTATCCTGATGAAACTGGTGGGGATGAATCCCGTCATCGTCCATGGAGGAGGCCCCATTATCGATAAGTGGCTGGAAAAGGTGAATATTAAGGCCCAGTTTGTCAACGGCCTGCGCATCACCGACGAAGCTACCATGGAAGTAGTGGAAATGGTCCTGGTGGGAAAGGTGAATAAAGGGATTGTTAACCTCATCAATCAGTTCGGGGGAAAAGCCGTAGGGTTATGCGGCAAGGACGGCAACCTGGTAATCGCGGAGAAAAAGCAGGTTACCGTGAAAAACCAGGCGGGAGAAGAGACATTACAGGATCTTGGCCTGGTAGGGGAAGTAGTGAAAGTAAATCCTGAGATTATCCAAAAACTCACGGAAGAAGGCTATATTCCCGTGGTTTCACCTGTGGGTGTGAGCAGCACAGGAGAGACCCTAAACATTAATGCCGATTATGTGGCGGGGGCTCTGGGCGGGGCTTTAAAGGCCCACAAACTTGTCCTCTTAACAGACGTAGAGGGGATTTACCTGGGGGAGGGGCGTGAGTCCCTGGCTTCCCGTTTGACAGACTCTGAAATTCCCCGGTTGATTGAACAGGGAATCATTAAAGGCGGGATGATTCCCAAGGTGGAAAGCTGCCTGGCCGCTTTGGAAAAAGGGGTAGAAAACGTGCACATCGTAGACGGCAGGAAGCCCCATTCCATGCTCCTGGAGATATTCACCAACGAAGGAATCGGCACCATGGTGGTTAAAGGTTAATTCTTTATTTAGGGAGGGAGAAGCAATGAATAACGAAACAATTATAAAAATGGGTCAGGAATATGTCATGAACACTTATCTCCGCCAGCCTTTTGCCCTGGTGAGAGGGCAGGGAAGCTATGTGTGGGATGCAGACGGTAATAAATACCTGGATATGGTGAGCGGCATCGCTGTCAATAATGTGGGACACTGTCACCCCAAGGTTGTGGAAGCTATCCAGAAACAGGCTCAAGAATTGCTGCACTGCTCCAACCTTTACTGGATAGAACCCCAGGTGCAGTTGGCTAAACTGATTACCGACCACTCCTGTGGTACCAAGGTTTTCTTCTGCAACAGCGGAGCTGAGGCCAACGAAGGGGCCATTAAACTGGCCAGGAAATGGGCCTCCAAGAAATACGGTTCGGGCCGCTATGAAATCATCACCGCCCTCCATTCCTTCCATGGGCGTACCCTGACAGCTTTAACGGCTACCGGTCAGGAGAAATATCAAAAAGGTTTTGAGCCTTTAACCCCTGGTTTTAAATATGTGCCTTATAACGATCTGGAAGCTATGAAAGAAGCCATTACTCCCCAGACCTGTGCTATTCTCCTGGAACCTTTACAGGGGGAAGGCGGTGTGTATGCCGCTATGCCCGAGTATATGGCAGGTGTCAAAAAGCTGTGCGAAGAACACGGGCTTTTGCTCATCTTTGACGAGGTGCAAACGGGACTGGGCCGCACAGGGAAACTCTTTGGTTATGAGCATTACGGGATAGAACCCGATGTCTTCACCCTGGCCAAGGGATTGGGCGGAGGTGTTCCTATCGGGGCAGTTGTCGCCAAGGGTGAAGCTGCAGAAACCTTCAGCCCGGGCGAACATGCCTCGACTTTTGGCGGCAATCCCCTGGCTACTGCCGCAGCTATTGCTGCTCTTTCCGCTATTATTGACGAAAAAATGCCCCAGCAGGCTTTTGAGAAAGGGCAGTATATCACAGAGAAATTCTTAGCCCTGAAAGAAGTACACAGTTGTATTCAAGATGTCCGGGGACTGGGTCTCTTAGTGGGAATGGAGCTTTCTTTTGAGGCTAAACCGGTCCAGGATTACTGCTTAAAGAAAGGGATTATTATCAACACTGTTCAGAACAAAGTGGTGAGACTCGTTCCTCCTCTCAATATTCCCTATGAAGATATTGATAAATGTATTGCTGTCATTGCCGAGAGCCTTAAGGTTATAGAGGAGGAGAGGGCATGGAAGGGGCAGTGATCCTGGAGAACGGCCAGACCTTTTACGGGAAACTTTTTGGCAGCCTTACGCCTTCACCGGTAGCGGAGGTAGTTTTCAACACGGGGATGGTCGGGTACCAGGAAGTGATGACTGACCCCTCCTATAAAGGGCAAATGGTGGTCATGACTTATCCTCTCATGGGTAATTACGGTTTAAACAGCGAAGACATGGAATCTATAATGCCCCAGGTCAGTGGGTTTATTGTCAAGGAAGCCTGTAAGATTCCCTCCAACTGGCGTCTCGGGGAAAACCTGGAAAGGTTCCTGGCCCGGCACAATATCACGGGTATCACGGGGATTGACACGAGAAAACTGACCAGAGTGCTCAGGGAGAGGGGTACCATGAAGGGGATGATTGTGCCTTTAGTGGCGGGAGAGGTTGCCCCTGTATACCGGGAAATCCTGGAGGCAAGCCCCTTGCTGGATAACCCGGTGGCCCGGGTGACTACGAAGCAATCCTATACTGTTCCCGGCTCTGGGAAAAGAGTGGTAGTCATGGACTTTGGCATTAAGAAGAGTATTTTAGACCAGTTAAAAGCCTTTGATTTGGAACTTATTGTAGTTCCCAGTTTTACGGGGGCGAAAGATATCTTGGCACTAAACCCGGATGGTCTTTTTCTCTCCAACGGACCAGGGGATCCTCAGGTAGTTAAAAGTGGCATTAACACAGCAAAAGTGCTGCTGGATAAGCTGCCTGTCTTTGGTATCTGTTTGGGGCTGCAAGTTTTAGCCCTGGCCATGGGTGGGGAAACCTATAAGCTTAAGTTTGGTCACCGGGGAATCAATCATCCCGTGAAAGATTTGCGGGATAACAGAGTCTATATCACTTCTCAGAATCATGGCTATGCCGTGCGTGAGGACACTTTACCGGATGATACTTATGTAACCCATGTTAATCTCAACGACGGCACGGTAGAAGGTTTTGCCCATAAATGTTTGCCCGTTATGGCAGTGCAGTTTCATCCGGAAGCATCCCCGGGTCCTGAAGATTCCCGTTACCTGTTCAAAAAGTTTTTCGACTCCTTAAACAAAGGACCTTTAGCGTAAAGAGGTGATACAAGATGCCGCGAAAAAACAATCTCCAAAAGGTGCTGGTAATCGGTTCAGGTCCCATCATCATCGGCCAGGCCGCCGAATTTGACTATGCGGGAACCCAGGCCTGTAAGGCCTTAAAAGAAGAAGGCATTGAGGTAGTGCTGGTGAACTCCAACCCTGCTACTATCATGACTGATGTGAATATGGCGGACCGCATTTATGTGGAACCTCTTACGGTAAGTGCTGTTTCCCAGATTATCGAAAAAGAGCGGCCCGACGGTATTATCCCCGGTTTGGGGGGCCAAACGGGCCTTAATTTAGCTGTGGAGCTGGCGGAATCAGGGATTTTAGAAAAGTTCCGTGTAGAAGTGCTGGGTACACCCATCTCCGCCATTAAAAAAGCGGAAGACCGGGAAGAGTTCAAGAAGACCATGCTGGCTATCGGCGAACCCATTCCGGAAAGCGTGATTATTACCAGGGTGGAAGATGCCTATAGTTTTGTAAAACAGGTAGGGTTTCCAGTCATCATCCGTCCTGCCTATACCCTGGGGGGGACAGGAGGAGGTATTGCCCATACTTTAGAGGAACTGGAGCATTATGTAAGCTTAGGCATCAAGGCCAGCCGTATAGGTCAGGTTCTCTTGGAACAGAGTGTGGCCGGCTGGAAGGAAATCGAATTTGAGGTCATGCGAGATAGCAACGACAACTGCATTACCGTCTGCAGCATGGAAAACATGGACCCTATCGGTATTCACACGGGAGACAGTATCGTCTTTGCCCCTACCCAGACTTTAGCCAATGTAGAATACCAGATGTTGCGAACCGCAGCTTTAAAAATCATCCGGGCTCTGGAAGTGGAGGGGGGCTGTAATATCCAGTATGCTCTGGACCCTTACAGCCATCGCTATGTGGTCATAGAGGTTAATCCCCGGGTCAGCCGTTCCAGTGCTTTGGCTTCCAAGGCAACGGGTTACCCTATCGCCAAGGTAGCGGCTAAGATTGCCCTGGGTTATACCCTGGATGAGATCCCCAATTCGGTAACAGGGGCTACCAAGGCCTGCTTTGAGCCGGCCATAGATTATGTGGTAGCAAAAATTCCGCGCTGGCCTTTTGATAAATTCGGTACCGCCGACCGGTCTCTGGGAACCCAGATGAAAGCCACCGGTGAGGTAATGGCCATTGACCGGACCCTGGAGGGGGCTTTGCTCAAGGCGGTACGTTCCCTGGAAATCGGTATCCAGGGCTTCAGCATCAAGACAGCGGGTGCCTGGACCGAGGTGGAGCTGGAGAATAAGCTGGCTTTCCCTGATGATGAAAGGTTGTTTGCTATTGCGGAAGCCTTTCGCCGTCACTGGACAGTAACGGAAATCCATCACCTGACGAAAATCGATCCCTTCTTTCTGGAGAAGGTTAAGAATATTATCGATTGTGAGAAAGAACTGGAAGCCAGGGGCTTGAATCCCAAGCTTATGAAGGAAGCCAAACAAAAGGGCATGAGTGATGCCTATATTGCCCGCCTGGTGAAAATGAATGAGGATGAGGTCAGGGCTTACAGGATCAAAGAAGGGATCGTTCCTGTTTACAAGATGGTGGACACCTGTGCCGCCGAGTTTGAAGCCACCACACCCTATTATTACTCTACCTATGAGGAAGAAAACGAAGTGCAGTTGACGGACAAAAAGAAAGTTGTGGTGCTGGGGTCCGGACCTATCCGGATTGGCCAGGGTATTGAGTTTGACTACTGCTCTGTCCATTCCCTGTGGGCTTTGAAGGAAATGGGCATGGAAGCCATCATGATCAACAATAACCCCGAAACGGTGAGCACCGACTTTGATACAGGAGACAAACTGTATTTTGAACCCCTTACTCTGGAAGATGTGTTGAATGTGATAGAGCTGGAGAAACCCTTGGGGGTCATCGTGCAGTTTGGCGGGCAGACGGCCATCAATTTAGCTGAACCCCTGGTTCGCCGCGGCGTAAAAATCCTGGGAACTTCCCTGGAGGGTATAGACCTGGCGGAAGACCGGAAGCGCTGTGAGGCTTTACTTAAAGAGCTGGATATACCCCAGACCAGGGGACTGACAGCTACCAGCCCTCAGGAAGCCGTAAAAATTGCCGAGGAACTGGGGTTCCCCTTAGTGGTGAGACCTTCCTATGTTTTGGGCGGGAGGGCTATGGAAATTGTCCAGACTTTAGAGGAGCTTCTTGGCTATACCGGCTGGGCCGTGAGCACAGCTAACGGGCATCCCATCCTCATCGATAAGTATCTCCCAGGCATGGAGGTAGAGGTAGATGCTTTGTGTGACGGAAAAAATGTGCTCATTGCCGGAGTGATGGAACATATCGAGCGGGCCGGTGTTCATTCCGGTGACAGCATGGCCGTATACCCGGCGCCAACCCTGCCCCCGGAGATCAAGAAGAAGATAGTTTCTTATACGGAAAGTATCGGTAAGGCTTTTGGCATCGTGGGCTTGTTTAATATCCAGTTTGTCTACCACGACCAGCAAATTTTTGTCCTGGAGATTAACCCCAGGGCTTCCCGGACAGTACCCATTTTAAGTAAGGTGACAGGGCTGCCCCTGGTTAAGATAGGAACGTTACTAATGTTAGGGGAGAATTTAAACAGTCTAGGTTTACCTTACGGCTTATGGCCGGAACCAGATTTCTATACCGTGAAAGCCCCTGTTTTCTCCTTTGAAAAACTCTCCAAAGTTGATACCTATTTAGGGCCGGAAATGAAATCCACGGGAGAAGTCATGGGCTGTGATTACAGCCTGGGGAAAGCCCTGTACAAGGCAATGCTGGCTGTATACGGCCAGGTGCCCTTGAGTGGCAATCTACTGGCTTCTCTCGCGGAAAAAGATAAGGCTGTGGCCCTGCCCCTTCTCAAAGATTATGTTAATCTGGGTTACCGGCTTTACGCCTCCGGTGAAACGGCACGCTTCCTAAAAAAAGAAGGGCTGGAAGTTACGGTGGTGGACCTGGCCCCGGACAGGCTGGCCAACCTCATCCGCAAGGGCCAAATCCAGCTGGTCATCAATACGCCTACCAAAGGCCATGTCCCTGACCGCCTGGGTTTTCAAATCAGGCGTACGGCGGTAGAGTACCGGACTCCCTGCTTTACCTCCCTGGATACAGCCAAAGCTTTCCGTGACGTGTTAATCTTTATCAAGAACCAGCAGTACATGGAGGCCAGAACCCTCCAGGATTTGCGTAATTATGCTGAGGCTCACCAAAAGATTGCTTATGTGGGCTAGAGAAATAAAACTCCCCCTGGTTGCATACTATAGAGTAGAACTTAACCAGGGGAGGTCTTTTTTTGTTTAAAAGAAGCGGCAAACTCCTCCGTGAAATAAAAAAGCTGTTTCCCGCTATTTTAGCCATCAGTCATGATATTCATCAGAGGCCCGAACTGGGTAATCACGAGTATTATGCCCAGGAGAGAATTACAGGGTACCTGGAGAAGGAAGGCTTTAGAGTAGAGAAGAATGTGGCCTCATTGCCCACAGCTTTTGTGGCCTATCGGGGAAACAGGTCCGGGCCCTGTCTCGGGTATGTAGCTGAATATGATGCTTTACCGGAAATAGGGCACGGATGTGGACATAATTTGATTTGTGCCGCCAGTGTAGGAGCGGCAGTAGCTTTAAGCCGTGTCACCACCGACCTGCGGGGCGAAATCAGGATCCTGGGGACACCTGCGGAAGAAACTACCGGTGGAAAAGTGGCCATGCTGCAGAAGGGGTTTTTTAACGACCTGGCGGCAGTCATGATGTTTCATCCGGGTGTGTCTAATGTAGTCAATTTCAGTTCCCTGGCTTTAGAAGCCCTGGAAATAGTTTTTCATGGTAAAATGGGGCATGCTGCTATTGACTATGCTGCCCGTGGTGATACCCTGGAAGCCCTCCTGCAATTTTTTTTCTGGGTAAAGGGGTGGAAAAAAACCTTACCTGAATTATGCCAGGTCCAGGGGATCATCAAAGATGGGGGAAGTGTCCCCAATATCCGGCCGGCGAAGACAGTAGCCCGATTTTACCTGAGAGCTCCCGATGAGAAAACCTTAGACGGTCTGGTTTTGCGTTTTCGTGAAGAGGCCCGCAAAATTGCCCAGTTTACCGGGACCAAAGTGGAAATCAATGCTTTTGAGAGTCGTTACCAACCCTTTAAAAGTAATGAAACCCTGGCCAAGGTTTTTGTGCAAGCTTTACGTCGGCTTAATGTTAACTGCAGTTCTAAACACTGCCAGGGTACAGGTTCCATGGATATGGGAAATGTCAGTCACCTCCTGCCGGCCATTCATCCTTATTTAACTTTGGAGGGTGGGCCGGGCATGCTGCACACTGCCGAATTTGCCAGGGCCGCCGGCGGTAAATGGGGCGATGATTTGCTGCTCCTGGCTGTGCAAGCCCTGGCCCTAACCGGCCTGGAAGTGATGACCAATGAAGGTCTGAGAAAGAGAATTAGAGAAGAGCATCAACAAAAAGAAAGTCCTAAAGGCTTAACAATCTCCCTGTAGTAAAAGCTGGATATGACCCCCTTATCCCGGGTAAGCTAATTGAAAACCGGACAAGGGGGTTTTTTCATGAAACGATTACTGGTCTTGCCTATTCTCCTCTTTTTGCTCTTTAGTTTATATATTGACTTTACTTTTCCTGTGCAGCATAAAATTGATAAATATCCCCTTCCTTATCTTGTACTTATAGATAATGAAACCTGGCAGCCACCTGCCGGGTTTAAACTGCAGGCCAGGGTGGCCGGTACCTGGTTAGAGGATGAGCAATTTTGTAAGAATTTAGGGATTGCACCGGAACAGGCCTTTACTATTGAACCCTGGTATCTCGGCATTTGGGTGATAAAGGGTAAAATAACAGCAGTCCAGTACGACCTGAAGAAAGGTATCATTGAGATACGGCTGACGGAGAGCACACAAGGTTATCAGGTAACGAGGGTCAATATCCGGCGGCTGTGGCTGAAGAGCGGGCAAAAGGTTCCCGTATATTTTCTCAATGAACATGGTGCAGTGATTTACGAAGAAATATATGAATTTAGGGACGATAAAGTACAGACATGATGAGGACGATATGAGACTTCAGATGTGCGAAAAACGACAATTTTAAGTCAAAACAATGCCCCGTGTGGGCATTTTTGTGTTCGTCCGGCATGTTTACTGAGCCGATGGGTTGAAAGAAACCCTGTCACCTAACCAGCGGGAAGACAACCTGTAAGCAAGGGCGTCACTGG
>JAIHAN010000090.1 GCA_020054815.1 Peptococcaceae bacterium
GGTTAGTCCCAAAAGGGGCATGAAAATATGGAAAAGACAAACGACTCCCGAAACCAGATAGATTTCCCTTCGTCTTATGCCTGCCAGACCAATGCCGATTGCTACAGAAAAGGCGTCAATCCCTAAAGCTATGGAAACCAGGAGTACGGCTGAATAATTCATGTGACACCCCGGATTAGTTACTAGTTACTAGTTACTAGTTATTAGTTATTAGTTGGTAGTGGGTAGTGGGAATTACTTTTAACGGTTTGCGGTTAATGGTTGACGGTTTGTGTTTACTCTACATACATATGCAAGATAGGGGCTTTACATTAGGCATTTATGACATGATAGCCCGCAGATTTTAAGAGCCTGTTCATCAAAGCACTGCCTAACCCTTCCTGGCTGTAGGTCTCTGTGAAAATGACATCCACACCCACCTGGTCGCAATAACGGAGCTCGCCGTAAATTATCCGGGCTATTCCTGCCAGATTTAAACGGGTACCCATATTTTTACCGTAGGTGACAGGAAGGCTCCCTAAAAGCCGCCATGTTTCATCCGTCAACAAGAGACCTATTTTTTTACCCTGTCTAGTGTAGCGTTCCACAAGTTCCCTAATTTTACGCGAAACATTTTCCGGAGTTCCCTCGACAAGGATCACTTCCGCCTGGGGTGAATAATGGGTATATTTCATGCCTGGAGCTTTAGGGACAGCTTCCGGGGCAGCGAGGCCGGAATCAACTGAAACCTCCCCCAGCACCTCCTGTAAATCCTCAGTCGTTATGCCGCCGGGCCGCAAAATAACCGGTCTATCTTCCGTTAGATCCAGCACTGTAGATTCCAAACCCACACCTGTGGGTCCACTGTCCAGAATAGCTTCAATCTTTCCTGCCAGGTCATCCCAGACGTGCTGGGCCGTGGTGGGACTGGGCAACCCGGAACGGTTGGCGCTGGGTGCGGCTACCGGAACCCCGGCCTCCCTGATCAGAGCCAGGGCTACAGGATGACTGGGCATCCTTAAGGCTACGGTAGCCAAACCTGCGGTAACCTCCCGGGGAATGACATCTTGTTTAGGTAAGACCAGTGTCAGGGGACCGGGCCAAAAGCGCTCCATGACCCGGAAAGCAGCAGGGGGTATATCTTTAGCCAAAGTATAGACGGCATGTACATCAGCGATATGCAGGATTAAAGGATTGTCCGAGGGGCGGCCTTTGGCGCGAAATATTCTAGCCACTGCTTCGGGACTTAGACCGTTGGCACCCAGGCCGTAGACCGTTTCCGTGGGAAAGGCTACCAGACCCCCTTCCTTAATAATTTGGGCAGCATCTTTGATGATCCTGTCCGGAATAAAGGAAGGATCTACTTGCCAGATAAGAGTTTTCATTGTCTGCAACCTTCTTTGTCACGACTTTAAGAAATAGTATAACACTTATTTTACCAGGCATGTAAAGATTTTTTACTATTATACTATTTACAAGTTTAGAAAGTTAGCACATATTTTTATTCCACACCCTATGGCACTGTTTATGTAAAGTGAATTGGTGACAGAGCAGCACATCAGCCAAAATAAGGAAAAGACGCAGGCCAGGCTTGCGTCTTTTCCCTTAGCTTCAGGTCAACCAGATGTATGAAAAGGCAACGACAAAAACAATAACACTCATCAGGACCGTTATCCCCACCGGGAAGCGGTACCTGTCCTCCTGGTAGAAAGGAGACGGAGGACCATTTTCCCCAGTCTGGGGAACCAGGACCAGGGGATTTCTAAAAAAGGGCACTACTGCTTCAAGGAGCCTGTTGCCCCATACCCCGAAACCGTTCCGTACACTAGAGACAAAGTTGACCAGGGAAATTGTCAGGTAATACAGGGGCCGCCGGTAGAACCAGTCAGTATCTACGGAAACGGTGGGCTCACCACCGAGTTTAGGAATGAATAACCAGAAAGCAGCCAGTGTTGCTACCAGAAGCTGCATAGCGGAAATCACATGGTCCAGGGTATATGGCTCATAGGTGGCAGCAAAGGGCAAGTACTGGTATAGGAGGGAGGGGACTACTCCGTACATGGTGCAGAGAAAGGCTCCGCCGATCATAGCTGCATGCATATTTAAGGGGATTTTTCCGGGCTTAAGGCCGCGGTCAGGCCCGAAAAACATGAAATAGGGGAGTTTCAGACCTGTGTGTAAAAAGGTACCCACGCTGGCCAAATACAGGAGAAGTTCTACTGCAGGCATATGGTTGTAGGCAGCAGCGGAAACAATCATGGATTTGCTGATAAACCCGTTGAAAAGGGGTACACCTGAGATGGAAAAGGCACCTACGGTATAAAGGATGACCGTAGCCGGCATTTCCCGGAAAAAGCCACCCAGTTCAGAGAGCTTACGCCGCCCGGTGGCATAAATTACAGCTCCCGCTCCCATAAAGAGGAGGGATTTGTAAAGAATATGGCTGAAAGCGTGGGATACAGCGCCATTCAGGGCCAGATCGGTACCCATGCCAACGGCAGCCACCATGTAACCTACCTGGCTGATGATATGATAGGCCAGAAGTCGCCTGATATCGTTTTCCAGTACGGCATAAACCACACCGTAGAGAGCCATGATTACGCCGGCCCAGATTAAAAGTTCCGTACCGGGGAAAACCCTGATCAGACAATACACGGCAACCTTGGTAGTAAATGAGCTGAGGAAAACACTTCCGCTGACCGTTCCCTCAGGATAGGCATCTGTCAGCCAGGCATGAAGAGGGGGAATAGCCGCATTTATGGAAATGCCCAGTAAAATCAGCCAAAAAGCCAGGTCATTTGTTCCCGTCAGAACCGTAATCAAAGGTTCTCCCCCGGTGACTTTGAGGAAGATCCCGGCCAGGAGGAGATTGCCGCCAAAGAAATGGACCAGAATGTACCTGAAACCGGCACTGATGGCCTGAGGAGCCTTTCTGTACCAGATTAAAAGGGTAGATGTCACAGCCATAAGCTCCCAGAAAAAGATCAGGGTTACCCAATCACCGGCCAGCACCACGCCCAGGGAACTGCCGGCATAAGCCAGACCTGCGGCACTTTCCCCCCTGTTTTTGATATGGAGGGCATAGATATTGCCTAACAGGGCCATGATGCTGAAAATCAGGGCAAAAACCCAAGAAAGACGATCAACTTTTAACAGGATCAGTTCCAGGCCGTTGATAAAGGGATAGGACCAGACTGTGCCTGCCTGCAGGGCAAAGACAGCCGCAATGGCCAGCAGGGGAGCCAGCACCATGACTACACGGCGGAAAAAGAGGGGCAGGACAGTTACTGAAATGGCACCCAAAAGCAGGATAAAACCGGGATGAAATTCAAGATTCATTGTCTTCACCTCCGCCGTAATAGTCTTCTGCTTTCTGGATAAAGACCTTACCCAGGAATTTGGAAACTACAATTATAGCCACACAGCCCAGAAAACCGTAGATGATGTCAAAACCGATAAAACCATGCCACCAGTAGTAAACGTGATGGTGAACAAAGATCATTTCAATGAGGATGGATAATACAAGTACGGCACCACTGATAACCAGCACCTTGTTCGTTGACATATTACCACCCTCCTCCCATCAAATTGCCACCCACAATGCTTTTAGCCGTCATAACCGCCAGGTCATAAAAACTTCCGCCGGCATTGGGCAGAACCCCCAGGATCAACGAGAAGACAGCCGTGATTACCAGGGGAATGAGCATGGCCAGGTTGGCTTCTCCATGCTGCCCGTGGTGATCTCCATGGTGAGTCATTTCCTCAGGCTCCTTAAAGAAGGCCATATAAACGATAGGAAGGAAATAGGCACTGCTGAGCATGGCGCTGCCAATGAGTACCGCTACAAATATTCCTTGTCCGCCCTGCAGGGCGCCGAGGGCAATATTCCACTTACTGATAAAGCCTACAAGGAAAGGCAGCCCCGCAATCCCCAGCGAGCCAACAGCAAAGGCCCCCATGGTAAAAGGCATTTTTCGTCCTATTCCCCTCATTTCGCTGACATTGGAAATGTGGTGAGTGGCATAAACAGCGCCGGCACAGAAAAAGAGAGTGATTTTCATAAAGGCATGGGCAATAATATGATACATGCCGCCCAAGAAACCCAAAGGAGTCAAAAGAGAAGCTCCCAGGACCACATAAGACAATTGGCCTACAGTTGAGAAAGCCAACCGCCTTTTCAGGTTATCCTGCGCCAGGGCAATGAGGGAAGAAACAATAATGGTAAAGGCTGCTACCCAGGCCAGAAACGTGGCCACACCAATTTCAGCCAACAACTTGGGGCCGAAAACAAAGCCGATGACCCGGAGAATACCAAAGGCGCCGGCCTTAACAACGGCCACAGCATGGAGCAGGGCGCTGACAGGCGTGGGAGCCACCATGGCTGCGGGAAGCCAGCCGTGGAGGGGCATTACGCCCGCTTTAACGGCAGTACCTATGATCATTAGCACAAAGATGGTCTGTAAGACTCCCACGGAAGCCTTGCCAGCCAGGAAACCCCCGGCCTGGAAATCACCGCTTCCTGCCAGGAGCTGGGTCCAGATGATCCCTATCAGTAACAATTGACCGGCAACGAGAGTATAGACCAGGTATTTACGGCCTGAATTGATAGCCTCCTCGTTACGCTTATGAATAACCAGAGGGTAAGTGGCTATAGTCAGGATCTCGTAGAATACGAAGAAGGTCAGCAAGTTGGCTGCGAAAGCAATCCCCATGGTAGCGGAGAGACACACGGCAAAACTGGCAAAATAACCGGTCTGGTGTTTTTCATCCAGCTCCCGCATATAACCAATAGAATAGAAAGAAGTAACCACCCACAGGGCTGATGCCAGGGCAGCGAAAAGCATGCCCATGGTATCAACCCGGAGATGTAAACTGATCCCTTTAGCGATATTTAAGGGCGTCGTTTCCAGTACCGTACCCGCTAAAACCGTGGGCAGCATGGAGTAAACGATAGCTGCTTTACCAAATGCCGCCAATATGGTCCAGGATTCCCGAAGATTGGGATGCCGGCCACTCAACAATATTAACCCGGCAGCTACCATAGAAATCAGCACCGCCCACAGGGGCCGGTAATCAAGTACAAAATCAACGGCCATCTATCGCCCACCCCCCGGAAGTGCATATTGCAGAATTTGTGTAACAATGGGTTCATTCAATACCCCGATGACTAAAATGCCTACACCCAAAAGGACAATGGGCACCAGCATGGCAACGGGCAGTTCCCTGCCGCCCCCGTTCTCTTCTGTAGCCTTGGGTTCAGCTTTTTTCATATATACATGTTCAATAACACGGAAGAAATAGACCGCATTTAAGAGGCTGCTGAGGATGATGACAACGATATACGGCCACATCCATGCTTCCATGGCTCCCAGCACCAGGTACCACTTGCTAAAGAAGCCAGCAGTAGGCGGAAGTCCAACCATGGAAAGGGCGGCAATAAGAAAGGCCCCCATGGTCAAAGGCATCCTCCGGCTCAGTTCAGCATATTTCTCGATGGTATGCTCCCCTGTTTTCCATTTAACACCTCCGGCTACCAGGAAGAGACAGCTCTTCATGACAGCGTGGTTCAGGATATGCAGGACGGCTCCAATTAGGGCGAATGTATTGCCGATGGCTAAACCCAGGGCAATGTAACCGATTTGAGCCACACTGGAGTAGGCCAGCATCCTGCGAAAATCAGTCTGGGCAATAGCCATGACCGAGCCAATAATAATCCCGACAGCCGCAGCCCAGCCAACAACGGTAAGAGCAGCGGGAACCGGACCGTTCATAGCGCCAAGTACAAAGAAGAAAAAGCGGAAAAGAACATAGGCTGATACCTTGGTCATTACCCCGGATATAAAGGCTGTGGCAGGTGGGGGTGCATACGTGTAGGCATCAGGTAACCACCCGTGCATAGGGAAAAGGGCCATTTTAATGCCCATCCCTACTACCAGCATGACCACAGCAGTTAAGACAGCGGGAGAATCCATTAAGGGCTGGAGCCTGTGAACCAGGTCCGCCATATTAAGTGATCCGGTAATGGCATAAAGGTAGCCAATACCCAGGAGATAGAAAGAAGCTCCCACCGTTCCGATTAAAAGATAACGGAAAGCGGCCACAGTAGCTTTATGACCTCCTGAGGCAATTAAGGCATAAGCCGCCAGAGAGGAAATTTCCAGGAAGACATAGAGGTTAAAGACGTCCCCGGTTACCACCATTCCCAGAAGGCCTGTAGTCAGCAAGGCATAAAGGGCATAAAATATCCCTTTTCTCAACCAGGTATCGGCTTTAAAGAAGGGGCCTGAATAGATAGCAACAACCAGGCTGATAAAGGAGATAAGAACGGCCATGCTGCCACTTAAGGGGTCTATAACGTATTCTATCCCCCAGGGGGGCAGCCAGCCGCCGAACCTATAGTGCCACGGTCCTTCAGCCAAAACCCGTAGTAAAGTCCCTAAGGCGCTAAGATGAGAAACAAGGATAGCGCCGATAATAACTATCCGTAATAACCTAGTAGACAGATACGCAATTAGAGGCGCAGCAAGAGCGGCCAAAAGCGGAACAATGATTATTAAGGCAGGGAGCTGTTCTCTCATTGATTCATCCTCCGTAGCATTTCGTCTTCCTCAAGGGTCCCGTAACGCCGTTGAATCAGGATCAACAAGGCTAAGGCTACACCTGTCGTACTGAGGCTTACAACTATGGCCGTAAGCATCAGGGCGTGAGGAAGCGGGTTAATATAGTTTTCTACCCCTGCCAAACCATGCATTTCAATAGGTAATGTTCCGCCGGTTTTTTGTCCAAGAACCAGGAAAAAAATAATCACTGCCACCTGCATAACATTCATGGCCATAAGTTTTTTTACCAGGTTCTTTTTATAAATCATACCGAAAGGCCCTATCATAAAAAGGATTAAAATCAGCCAGTATATGAAATATTGGGAAAACAGTTCTTGCATACTACCACTCTTCCCTTCTGGTAAGCGCATCAAAAATTGCTATAATCGTGGCCATTACACAGATGGTAACCCCGATTTCAATACCAAGGATACCCAGGGCATGCCTGTCTGCCTCCGCCATATTGAGGGGAAATGCGCCATACTCCAAAAAGTTCCCGTTGAACAACATGGTTAAGACACCGATAAAACCGTATATAAAGGTGCCAATTCCAGCCAGGATAATGGCCGTGTTACCGGATATATTAAGCATGGCTTCCTCGCCCTGGATCAGGCGGCCTAAAACCACAGCAATGCCAAAGAGGGCTCCTGCCTGGAAGCCACCGCCAGGACTGTATTCACCATGCATTAAAACATACATCCCGAAAACCAAAATGAAGGGAACAAGATATCTAAAGGCTGTATCCAGTATAATAGTGCCAAATTTCCTGTTCATTCTTCATCCCCTCCCGGAAGGCAGTCAGAATGCTTTCTGGCAGCCCTTAACAATAAGACAGCAGCAATGCCGGCAGTGAAAATAACGGTAGTTTCACCCAGGGTATCATAACCCCTGTAATCAGCTAAAACAGCTGTAACAAAATTGGGTGAGCCTGTCTCCTCACGGCTTTTTTCAATGTAACGGGGAGAAACATGAGTTGCCGCAGGAGAATTGGGATCAAAGAGCATAGGTAGGCCACTAGTTGTAATAAACAGCATCAGGCTCATAAGGCCTATAGCCAGAAAAGTCAACAACCTGGTCACCTTGAGCACCCCCTTTTCAATCTCCTGAGGGCGGCAATAAAGAAAGTGGTGGACACCACGCCAACAACAGCTTCAGTAAAGGCAACGTCGGGAGCGCCCAGAGCAAGATATATCAGCACAGCAAAAAAGCTAAAAGCACTAAACAGGATTATTGACGCCAGTAAATCTTTTAAAAAGAGGGCCAGGGTCCCCGTAACCACCATCAACACCAGAAGGACAGCAATTAATGACAACTCCTTCACGTACTACTCCCCCTTTTTTGTCCATGGTTTAACCCCTGACCGGAAAGCGGCTCTTGCTAAGACATGAGTTCCAATGGGGTTGGCCAGGAAAATGAAAATAACAATGAACATGAGTTTGAGACTAACCAGGGAAAACCCTTCGTAAATAGCCAGACCTATAAGGGATAGGGCAATCCCTAAAGTATCCCCTTTTCCAGAGGCATGCAGACGTGTATAAAAGTCAGGGAAACGAAGGACGCCAATAGCAGCTACGGCTGTGAAGAAAAAGCCCGCTAATAAAAATAAAACTGCAAGTATTTTCATACGTCGCTGTCTCCTTTCCCCTCAAGATATTTGGCAATAACAACCAAACTTATAAAACCAAGGATCGCATAGGAGATGGCAATATCGACATACATATCTGCCCGTCCACTCAAAAAACCCAGCAGGACTAAAACAAGAATAGCATCGGTGCCAATTACCCCCAAACCATTCAAGCGGTCATAGACAGTAGGGCCCTGGAAAACACGGATCATCATGAGCATAACCAGAATTACCAGTCCCACCACCAAAGCCACAAAAAGGTTGTCTATAGTCATGACATTTCTCCCCCTCTCGCTACAGTCTCCTGTTCATGGAAAAGGCAGGCAACACGCCTGGGCATATCCCCTTCTCCCTCTTCAGGGACCAGAGAGCGGGCAGCTTCATCCGTAATGGCATGGACATAATAGACTCCATCTTCAAGATCAATGGTTACCGTGCCAGGTGTAAGGGTAATGGAGTTTGCCAGGGTAACATGAGCAATAGGGTTGGCCATAGGTTTCTTAAAAGTTATAATTTGGGGATTAATCGGCATTTTGGGGTCAAGCACCAGTTTGACAACGTCAATATTGGCTTTGACAACTTCCCCTAAAAGCCAGAGCCAGTAGGTCAGGTACTTCAAATATGGAAAATGGAAAGCCAAAAAGGCCTCATTCTGCCCGGCTGCAGAAGGCAAGCGAAGCAAGGACCGCGTAAACCAGGCCGTAACTAGGGACGTACCAAAGCCTATGATAAGGAACTTGGTCTTCATCATACCCGAAAGAATTAGCCAAAAGCCAAAAAGAGTTATTGTAAGAACTATAAACTGCAATAACTCTGAGCCATTAATCTTTGTTTTTTTGTCTGCATTTTTATTCATTAGCATACCACCTAATAAACAATAATGAATAAATAAGAATTAAATGTTGAAATAAGATTGCGGTTCCCTGCACCACAACACACAACAATATCTACCCTTATATACTCCGGAAAATATGCTTCTTTTTCTCTTTATTATCTAACTTTTTGCAGACCCATCTCCAAATAGCAGGCACTTCACCCCTCTCTGCATAATCTCTTTGGAAATCCCCTTCCCCCTTCCCCCTTTCTCTTTTCCTCTATTCTAACATGAATTGTTATGAGATTCTTATCTTTATTAGTATTTTAAAATTGATTTTCAGAGGTTTCCTGACTAAACTACATTAAAACATATTTATTAAAACATATTTATTGTCACAATTTCAATATGTACTAATTTTACATATTAATACCGGATTATTCAACAACCTAATTATTACTATTAAGTTGCCCTTTTCTGATAATTATACAATTGTACCACATTTAGGGCGGGTAAAAATAAGTTTTGCATTAATCAGAATAAGATTACGTAATAAAAAATCATCAGGCCCAACCCCAGGGGGATGCCCACCCTGGCCCATTCACTGCTGGCAATTTGCAGCCGGCTGGCCGTAATAATGTTGGGTATGTTGCCGGGAATAAGCATACCACCGCTTAATAAGAGCCCCATAAGACATCCCGAGACCTGCTGCCGGTTCATCGAGGGGGTTAACTCGGCAGCAGCCAAAGTGGCGTTATCAAGAACAGCAGAGATCATATTAATCCAGTACAGAATCCTGCTGTCCCGGGGGACTACATACCGGTCAATTAGGGGACGGAAACCTTCACCCAGAAAGATTAAGGCCATAATAAAGATATAAACTCTAAATGCCCTGGGAATTACCTCTTTTATATCCATCCCAGCTCTCTGAAAAGCGGCTCCCTGTTTGCGGGTAGCCCCCACGCAAAGAGCTGCTAAAAAGGCTATGAAGAAAATTCCCGGAATAAGATATAAGCCCAGCAAACGCATTAAGTAAAAAAAATCTACTTTGAGTCTGGCACTGGCAATAGCGGAAAGGGGTTCACCCAGAGGCGTTAGTACTGCTCCCAAACTTATGGCAAAACAAGCCAGAACGCTAAGCACAACCCGATTTTTCCGGTCCAAATTCAGAAGTAAGATCACTTCCACCAGGACCAGCGAAGCGATAATAGCCGTAATAATACTGGCAGAAAGCCCCAGTATCACAACAATAAGAAAATGCAATACGGCTGGCGGTATTTGCCGGCTGACACAACTTGTAGCCTTGGTCAACCAGTCTTTACCCAGGTAAAACAAAAACCCTGTAATCAGTACAGCCAGAGAAATGGGCAGCGGCTCTACCAGGGCCGTTCTTAATAAGTCCAGGGTTAAATCGCCCGTTAAAAGGACAGCAGCCAATCCCATGATAAACAGAAAGGGCTCCAGGTTCTTCTCTACACCCCTGGAAACAAAAGGAGCCACCAGGACAAATAAAAAAATTGCCCCCAAACCAGCATAAACCACAAGATCGCCTGTACATTGCTCCATCATGACTAATTACCTCATCCGTGCATTTTAATACTCAAGGTTTATGTGGCTGGAAACAAAATATGTTAGTTTTTTATTAACTTCTTTCTGCAAGAACTACTCTGTCTCTGTCTCCCCGGTCCCGGAGGATCCGGATGGACGTATATCCATTGTCCTGGAGGAACCGTCTAACCATTTCTGCCTGCCGCCAGCCAATCTCCAAAAGCAATGCCCCCCCTCTCTCCAGAAAAAATGGGGCATGGACAGCGATTCTACGGTAATAGTCCAGGCCGTCTTTTCCCCCCAACAGGGCCAGGGCAGGCTCTTTTTTAACATCGGTAGGCAATTCGTTATATTCTTCTTCGCCGATATAAGGGGGATTGGAAACAATCAGATCATACTTTATTTGGGATGGGAGGGGCGCAAAAAGATCACCCTGCAAAAAACAGATCCGTTCATGCACTTTATGCCACAGGGCATTGTGTCTTGCCACAACCAAAGCTTCGGCGGAGATATCCACCGCCCATATTTTTGCCCCCGGCAGGTAATAGGCCAAACTTACGGCAATGGCACCGCTGCCTGTTCCCAAATCCACAATCCTGGGTTTCTCCCGCCCCTGCAGGAGGCGAATGGCTTCTTCCACCAGCACCTCCGTATCGCCGCGGGGTATTAAAACCGCAGGAGTAACCATAAAAGACAAAGACATAAATTCCTGCTTACCTAAGATATACTGGAGGGGCTCATGGGCCGCCCTGCGTTCCACAAAGCCGGTGAACCTCTGCCAGACTTCCCCGGGAAGATCTTCATGGAGAGTGGTTACTAAAGAAACCATCTCCTTACTCCAGGCTTTGGCCAAAAGAAGCCTGGCTTCCAACCGGGCCTGTCCTTGTTCCATGGCCCTCGCTTCGAAAAAAGAAGCCGCCCACCGGAGGGCCTCTCTTCCAGTCTGCGGCTTTTTCTCTTTGTGCATTACTCCACCTTCTTTAGTTTTTCTGCCTGATCCGTTGTAATCAAGGCATCAATAAATTCATCCAGCTCGCCCTGGAGAACATCCTCCAGGCGGTAAGAAGTAAGGTTTATTCTGTGGTCAGTCACCCGTCCTTGCGGGAAATTATAGGTACGGATACGCTCACTGCGGTCTCCGCTTCCCACCATGGTTTTCCTGGCGCTGGCCATTTCTCCCATTTGTTCTTCCTGGGCTTTTTCCAAGAGACGGGCTCTCAGGACTTTCATAGCCTTATCCTTATTCTTATGCTGGGACTTTTCATCCTGGCAGGAAACCACAAGACCGGTAGGTATGTGGGTGATACGCACCGCCGATTGTGTGGTATTGACGGACTGCCCGCCGGGGCCGCTGGAACAAAAGATATCAATCCTGATATCGTTGGGATTGATCTGTACATCCACTTCTTCCGCTTCGGGCAAAACGGCAACAGTGGCCGCAGAGGTATGGATGCGGCCGCCTGATTCTGTTTCCGGCACCCGCTGCACCCGGTGCACACCGCTTTCAAATTTTAGCCGGCTGTAGGCGCCCCGTCCCTCAATCATGATAATGGCTTCTTTAATCCCGCCGATATCCGTTAAGTTTGCCGAAAGCATCTCCGTCTTCCAGCCCTGTTTTTCGGCATAACGGCTGTACATTTTCAAGAGATCACCGGCAAAGAGGGCCGCCTCCTCTCCTCCTGTTCCTCCCCTGATCTCCATGATAACGTTTTTTTCGTCATTGGGGTCCTTGGGCAGGAGAAGAATCTTCAGGCGTTTTTCCAGGTCCTCTTTCTTTTCTTTCAGTTCCTCTAATTCCGCCTCTACCAGTTCACGAAAATCGGGTTCCAATTTATCTTCTAAGAGTTCTTTATTGCCGGCAATATTTTTCACCACATCTTTATATTCCCGGAAAGTGGAAACCACTTCCATCAGAGCGGCATGAGCCTTGGCATGTTTTTGCCACTCGCTCTGGTCATTAATCACTTCAGGATCGCTTAAGAGCCGGCTTAGTTCTTCATAACGTTCTTCCAGATGTTC
>JAIHAN010000091.1 GCA_020054815.1 Peptococcaceae bacterium
AGTTATTAGTTATTAGTTATCTTATCTCTTATAGAAGTATATTCTCTTTTTAGTTGAATTGTATGGTTTCATTCCTAAACTATCTTATTCTATTCACTAGTAACTAGCAACTAGTAACTAGTAACTAAATTAAAAAGCCCAGGGCCTAAGCCCTGGTTCATGGACTGTTGCTGTAGCGTGAGATATTTAAGAGAATACCGATCCCCACCATGGAGAATAAGAGGGAGGACCCACCGTAACTGATAAAGGGTAAACTGATCCCCGTTACGGGCAAAAGCCCTGTGACTACGCCCATATTCATAAAGGCCTGGGAAACAATCATCGTCGTGATCCCCACCGCTAAGAAACTGCCAAAAGCATCGGGACAGGTCAGGGCAATCCTGTATCCCCGCCAGGCCAGGAGGAAAAAGAGCAGGATAACAAAAAAGGCACCGACAAAGCCCAGTTCTTCTCCCAGAATAGCAAAAATGAAGTCTGTGTGCTGCTCAGGCAGAAAATCCAGTTTTTGCCTGCTGTTGCCTAAGCCCATACCAAATAAACCACCGGAACCCAGGGCATAAAGAGAGTTGACGGTTTGATACCCTTCCTTGGAGGCGTGAGCCCAGGGATCTAAATAGCCTATAATACGGTTTAAACGGTAAGGTTCCTGGATAATCAGGGCGGCTACCCCCGCTACACCGCAGAAACCTAAGAATAACAAATGAGCCCAGCGTGTCCCGGCAGCAAAAAGCATGACTACTGTGGTTCCGGCGATGGCCACAGTGGTGCCCAGGTCAGGCTCCAGCATAATTAAACCACCTACCAGGCCGATTAATAAAAGATAGGGACCAAGCCCCAGCATGAAGTTTTTAATCCGGGGCCCAATTCTGCTCAATCCTTTGGCCACGAACATAACCATACAGAGTTTCATAACTTCCGAGGGCTGAAGGTTGGTAAAGCCCAAGTTAATCCAGCGCCGGGAACCTTTGACCTCTACGCCCACGTGGGGAATGAGTACAAGAACCAGCAGGATAAGTGTCACGACAAAAGCCAGATTGATCAATGGTTTTAAGCGAAAATAATCGATTTTCATCATAATAATCATGGCGATAACACCGATAATTCCCCAGGTCATCTGCTTCCGCACATAAAAATAGGGATCCTTTTCCAGCGTATCGTAATAACTGGCACTGAAAACCATGACAATCCCCAGGGCCAAAAGCAGCATAACGGTAAAAAATATGATGATGTCCGGCGATCCCTTCTTAAAACCCATAGCAATCCTCCCGACGCTCAACGTTGAACGTGTGAACCGTTAACCGTGACCAGTGTCCAGTGACCAGTAATAAAACATACAATCAAAATCACTATCAACTACCAACTACCAACTACCAACTATCAACTATCAACTATCAACTATCAACTGTTTTTCGCCAGCTCATGCACTAATTCTTTAAACACTTCTCCCCGGTGTTCATAACTTCTAAACATGTCAAAACTGGCACAGGCCGGTGAAAGTAAAACGATATCGCCTTGATTTGCCAAATCACGGGCTTTATGTACTGCATCTTTAAAAGTTTCCACCCGGTAATAGTTGTAGTAACCGGTTTTCTTCACGGCTTCCTCAATTTCGCCTGCAGCCTGGCCCACCAGGACAAGGGCTTTGACTCTATCTTTGATCATTTCCGCAAAGGAGGTAAAATCACTGCCCTTGCTTTTTCCCCCCGCTATCAAAATGATAGGGTCGGGATAGGCCTCCAGCGCTTTAATAGAGGCATCGGGATTTGTCCCCTTGGAGTCATTGATGTATCTCACGCCATCAATTGTTAAAACCGGTTCTAGCCTGTGAGGCACGCCCGGGAAGGTACGCAGGCTTCTCTCCAGGCTTTCCGCGGAAACTCCCATGAGCCACCCTGCCCCTACTGCCGCCAGAGCATTTTCCAGGTTGTGACTGCCTTTGATGAAGATTTCTTCCGGTTTGATCACCGGTACAGTCTTACCCTCCAGTTTTACCACCAGGTAGCCGTTTTCCACACAGATACCCTCTTCTAAGATATGCTTGCGGCTGAAGAATAGAACTTTCGCCTTGGCTAGACCCGCCAAAGCCCGGGTCTCCCGGTCATCCCCGTTAACAATGAGCCAGTCCTTCTCATCCTGGCGGGCAAATATCTTGGCCTTAGCCTTGATGTAGCCTTCTAAGGAGCCGTGCCAGTCGATGTGGTCGGGTGTAATGTTTAAAATCAGGGAGATAAAAGGTTTAAAGGATTCTGTGGTTTCCAATTGAAAACTGGAGGCTTCCAGGACTGCCACATCCTGAGGTTGAAGTTTTTCGGCTTCGCTGATAAAAGGAACGCCAATGTTTCCCCCCACAAAAGTCTTAAAACCGGCATCTTCCATGATCTGCCCAATAAGAGCAGTAGTGGTAGTTTTCCCGTTGGTCCCTGTCACCACAATCATAGGCGCTTTAGTAAAGCGGGAGGCCAGTTCCATTTCACTCCATACCGGGATGTTCCTCTCCCGGGCTTCAGCCACAGGGGGAATGGTCAGGGGTACACCGGGGCTCACGATCACCAAATCCGGCTGCAATCCGGCAATATCCCCATGGGCTCCCAATAAGAGTGTTATCCCCATCTTCTCCAGGTTATGTAAGCTTCTTTCCTCAAAATTCTCCCTGGTCTTAATGTCATTTAAATAGACACGGGACCCGTGGGATGCCAGAAACTGGGCGGCAGCCATACCGCTCTTGCCGGCCCCGATGACCACAACGACTTTTCCTTTTACTTCCATACCACAATCTCCTTTTATTTAGTTGTTAGTTGTTAGTTAGTTAACTAATTTTACCCTGAAATTATCAGTCGGAATTAAGGTTTTGCCACAGGAGTATAATCGTTAACCGTAAACCGTTAACCGTGAACCGCAAACCGTATTTTAGTTACACCCTGTGGCCCTTAATAACTGTTAACGGTTAACGTTGTACGATAACTTTTCACTGCCAACTGCGAACTGCAACTGCAACTGCAGTGAGTCCTCTTTAAAGAACCAGGGCTACCGCTATACTTGCAAAAAGCGCCGCTCCTGTCCAGAAGACCAGGACAACGCTCTGTTCAGACCAGCCCGATAGTTCAAAGTGATGATGTAAGGGACTCATACGAAAGACCCTCTTACCCGTAAGCCTAAAGGATATGACCTGGATAATCACGGAGAGGGTTTCTAAAACGTAAATCCCTCCCAGTAAGGGGAGAAGAAGCTCTGTCTTCGTAACCACCGCCAAAGCGCCAATGGCTCCGCCTAAAGCCAGGGATCCCGTGTCGCCCATGAACACCCGGGCCGGGTGGATATTAAAAAAGAGAAATCCCAGACACGTTCCTACCAGGGCTCCGCTAAATACGCTCAAATCTACTAAACCCCGGGCTTCTGTAATCAACAGGTAAGCCAGGGCGGAAAACAGTGTAACACCCGCCGCCAGGCCGTCCAATCCATCGGTCAGGTTTACGGCATTACTGGCGCTTACCACCACAAAGATGGCAAAAGGGATATATAACCAGCTCAGAGAGAAGCTTAAAGCAGTGCCGGGAATGAGAACTTCTGTCCCCCTCCCCAGGTTCACCATGGCTGCATAAGCCAGAAGACCGGCTAAAATGATTTGCCCCAAAAGCTTTTCCCTGGCTTTTAATCCCAGGGGCCTTTTCATTACAACCTTAATAAAATCATCTAAAAAACCGATGAAACCAAAACCTAAGGTTACCAAAAGCATAATGACAATCTCTGTGGTAAGGCCGCGGACCAGGAGGGTTCCCAGGGTTAAACTCAGAAAAAACATGATACCGCCCATGGTTGGGGTACCGGCTTTTTGTAAGTGCCCTTTAGGCCCATCCGTACGTATATGCTGTCCAAATTTAAGCCTTCGTAAAAAAGGAATTAAGAGAGGGCCACTTACCAGACAGGTGGCACTCGCAATGATACCTGCCATCAAAACGTCCTGCACAAAAATAACCTCCTCGAGATCTAACCCCCATCGCCCACACAGAGCACTTACATTACTGAAGGGCCTGGCCTTCCAGTATACCTGCCACTATTTCCTCCATTCTCACAGCCCGGGAGCCTTTGATTAAAACAACATCACCTGCTTTTAATATATCCCTTAAGTAGGATAATGCTTCGGCGTTATTCTGGCAAGTCCTTATTTTACCCGGGTTCATCCCCGCCTCTTGAGCCCCCCGGGCGATCATGGAACCCAGAGAACCTACGGTAATAAGATATGCAACGTCCAACTCATTTGCCCTATGGCCTACCCGGAGATGTCCTTCTTCCGCATAATCACCTAATTCATACATATCCCCCAGTACGGCGATGGCCCGGCCATTTCCCGCGGCAGATTTTAATACTTCTAAAGCGGCCGCCATAGAACTGGGATTGGCATTATAAGCGTCGTTAATTACCTGTATGCCTTTTTCTGGAATATTGATAAATTCTAAACGCATATGGCTTAACCTGGTATTTTCCAGGCCCTCTTTAATTTCCTGCCAGGAAAGACCTAACTGCCGGGCAATGCCCGCGGCAGCCAGGGAATTAAGCACATTGTGCTTGCCGGGAACAGGCAGAGTCACATCTACGCCGGGCCCTTCCTGGGTATGAATCGTAAACTTAATACCGTCTTTACCCAGGTTCTCCATACTATCCCCCCAGATATGACAGGCAGGATCAAGCCCGTACCATAAGAGCGGGCTCCTGACATTGGTTAGCCACGGCTTAAGAATCTCTTTATCATCAATGTTCAGCATCATTCCCCCCTGGGCGGGAATGTGGGATATGAGCTCCGCTTTGGCCTGGGCAATTTTCTCCTGGGTACCCAAAAGTTCCTGATGGGTATGACCGATATTTGTAATAATACCGTGGGTAGGCTCACTGATGCAGCAGAGAAAATCTATCTCCCCCAAACCACGCATGCCCATTTCAATCACCATAGCCCAGTGGGACGGCTCAAGGGATAAAATGGTAAGGGGTAAACCTAATTCATTATTATAATTTCCTGCTGTTTTCAGCACTTCCCCCTTTTGTGCCAGGACAGAAGCCACCATATCTTTGGTGGTTGTCTTACCTGTGCTTCCGGTAACGCCCACAACCGGCCCGTCAAAAGCCTTGCGCACATGTACGGCTAACTGCTGCAGTGCTTTTACCGTATTTTCCACCTGGATCAGGGGAAATTCAGGATCGTTGAAATCTCTCGGCCGGTAATTCACAACGGCACCTGCCGCACCTTGCTCCCTGGCCTGGGCGAGAAAATTGTGCCCGTCTACCTTTTCCCCTTTCAGGGCAAAAAACAACTCACCTTGCTTTAATTTTCGTGTATCAATACTGGCTCCCCCGGGTTCTACGGACTGGTTACCGCCCAGAGGTACCCCCTGTACTATCTTAGCGATTTTCGCCAGGGATAATCCATACATCCCTCACAAGCCTCCCTTTATTTCTTTGCGCCCCATCCTTTAGCCCTTAATGCCTCTCGTGCCACCTCACGATCATCAAAAGGAAATACTTCCTTACCAATAATCTGGTAATCTTCATGGCCTTTGCCGGCAATGACGATTACATCTTTGGCCCGGGCTTCACCAATGGCCTGGTAGATGGCTTCTCTACGGTCAGGGATTTCCAGGAATTCACCGGGTTGTACCACTTTTAAAATCCCGGGCACGATATCATCAATGATAGCTTGGGAATCTTCCGTACGGGGATTGTCGGAGGTAACAATACATAAATCTGAAAGCCTGGCGGCAACCTCACCCATAACGGGTCGTTTCGTCCTGTCCCTGTCTCCACCGCAGCCAAAAACAGTTAATATACGTCCTTCCGCAAATTCCCGGGCCGTCTGCAGGCAGTTTTCCAGGCTGTCAGGTGTATGGGAATAATCAACGATAACTGTGAAATTTTGTCCCTCATCCACAGTCTCAAAACGCCCGGGAATACCCGGTATTCTCTCTAAACTGGCGATAATCTGGGTGATGGGAATCCCCTCCACCAAACCTACGGCAATGGCGGCCAAAGAGTTATATACATTAAAGATTCCTGTGAGCTTTAATTTTACCGGCAGCCGCTGGTCGGTATAACGGAGGAAATAACTTACTCCCTGGGCAGTTACTTTAACCTCCTCAGCCGTCACATCGGCCGGTGTTTTGACACCGTAGGTAATAACCGGCGACCTGGACATTTCCATCAAGAAAGCTGCCTGGGGGTCATCATGGTTGATGATCGCAAACTTTCGTCTCTCCTTCTGGGATTTAACTCCCAAACCACTAAAAAGTTTACCTTTGGCTTCCAGGTATTTTTCCATGGAACCGTGAAAATCCAAATGATCCTGGGTAAGATTGGTAAAGACAGCCACATCATACTCGGTACCACGGACCCGGTGAAGGTCAAGGGCATGGGAACTGACTTCCATCACCACATAACTTACGCCTTTATTCAGCATCTCCCTGAATAGCTTTTGTAAATCCGGTGCTTCCGGCGTGGTGTGATGGACAGGTATGATTTCCTCACCGATCCGGTTATGGATGGTACCGATTAAACCCACCTTTTCCCCGGCATCCGATAAAACAGCCCTGATTAAATTGGTGGTGGTGGTTTTCCCGTTTGTCCCGGTCACACCGATGATGTTCATACTTCTGCTGGGGAAACCATAGAGGGCGCTGCTTAAATCGGCCATGGCTTTACGGGTATCCGCCACCAGCACCCAGGGATACCCGTCGGACCGGTATGCCTCATCCTGTATGATGACAGCCGAAGCCCCCCTGGCGAGAGCATCGCCGATAAATTTGTGCCCATCGACTTTAAAACCGGGAACGGCCACAAAGAGAGAGCCAGGTTTGACCTCCCGGGAGTCGTAGCTAATATCTGTAATTTCACCTTTGCTTTCTCCCCCCTGAGCTAAAACCTCTGTATATTTGATAAGATCCGCTAATTTCACAGTTCAACACCCCTCTCAGGTAAATTATTCCTACAAGCCTAGTATTACCTACCGTGCCGTAACGTAAGCAGCAACTACCGATTCCGATAGTTCGCAGTTCGCAGTTGGCAGTTCGCAGTAGATGGATTTTCGCTAAAAGAAAGGCCGCTCTTAGCGGCTGGGTTCTAATTTCGGTAGTCAGACATCAGAAAGCGGACAGCCGTGTATGCTTACGGTCCCGCAGGTACAATGGTTGTTTGAGACTGAGGCTCCATCACCACAGTGATGGTGCTGCCTATGGCAATTTGCATTCCCGGTTCAGGTTCCTGGCGAATCACGACCCCGCTCCCTTGTACTTCCAGGTTAAAGTTTAACAGCTTAACAATTTCTTTGGCCTCCGCCAGATTCTTCCCCGTTAAATCGGGCACCGCCACGGTTTCCGGCTGGCCTTGGTGCGCCGGCACACTAGTATAGAGAATTACCTTCCCGCCCTCCGGTAGCTCGCTGCCTGGCAGCGGAAGCTGGGCCTTGACCCTGGTCCCATCGCCGTAGATATCAAGTTTTAACTTTAATTTTTCCAGGGAGTTGCGGGCCTCCTTGATCTCCATCCCCGCTAAATTGGGGACACGTACTGTTTTCTGATTATTTTGGGTTAATTTTTCCGGTTCCACCTGGACGGGAACTTGCAGGTAACGCAACGTATCCCGCACAATATTCTTGAAGACAGGGGCAGCCACCTGGCCACCGTAATAGATACCTTGCGGAGAATCCACAATGACTAAAACCACTACACGGGGGTCATTTACCGGGGCCACGCCCATAAAAGAACCGATAAACTCGGTGCTGGAATACCCGCCTCCGGGGATAATCTTTTGCGCTGTTCCTGTTTTACCGCCGGCTCTATACCCTTCAATATAAGCGTTTTTGCCGGTACCCTGGCTCACCACTGTTTCCAGGATTTCCAGGAGCATACGGGAAGTTTCCGGGGAAATAACCTGCCTGACTTTTTCAGGTTCAATGGTCTTAACCAGGTTGCCATCTTTATCTCGAATCTCTTTAACAAGCTGGGGTTTCATCAGCCAGCCGTCATTGGAGATAGCGGCAAAGGCTGTAATTAACTGAATAGGTGTTACGGCATTGGCCTGCCCTATGGACATGGTAGCCAGGTCTATATCCTTGGCCCGTTCTTTAGGAACAAGAATACCTGTAGCCTCTCCGGGCAGCTCAATATTGGTCTTCTTCCCAAAACCAAAGCCATACAGGTAACGATAAAAAACATCTTTACCTTCTCTTAGCCCTACTGTAACAAAGACTGGGTTACAGGAATTCTGCACGCCTTCGACAAAACTCTGGCTGCCGTGGGGGCGTCCCCGCCGCCAGCAGCTGACCGTTTCTTTTCCTACTTTAATAAATCCCGGATCATAAAACCTGTCCGTCGGCTTTACCACACCTTCGTCCAAGGCTCCGGCGGCTGTCACAGTCTTAAAGGTTGAACCCGGTTCATAGGCATCAGAAATAAGAAAATTTCGCCAGACAGAGGCATCGTATTCTTTGTATTTATTAGGTTCAAAAGCGGGCCGCGCCGCCATGGCCAGGATGCGCCCGGTTTTGGGGTCCATGACAATAGCCCCTGCCCTCTTCGGATTTCTCAATTTCATAGTGGCATCCAGTTCCCGCTCCACGATGTACTGGATGGTTTCATCAATAGTCAGGTAAATACTGTTACCGTCCTGGGGCGGGACATATTTGTGAAGGGCATCGGGGATCTCCTGGCCTTTCGCATCATATTCCACCATAATCGTGCCCGGCACACCGCTTAGAACTTTGTCGTAAGTGATTTCGATTCCGTTCAACCCCTGATTGTCAATACCGGCAAACCCCAGGACATGGGCGGCCAGCGGTCCCTTAGGGTAAAACCTTTCAGGTTCTTCCACAAAATTGATTCCTTCCAAATTCAAAGCTTTTAAGGCCTTGGCCTTCTCATCGGGGACATGACGCTGAATCCAGACAAAAGCCTGGCGCTTGGTAATCAATTCTTTAACCTTGGCCTGGTCCATGCCCAGTATCTGGGATATCTTGGCAGCTGTTTCGTCGACTTTGTTGGCTTTTCTCACCTGGGCAGGTATAGCATAAAAAGAATCTGTACTAACACTAATAGCTAAGGGTTTTCCCTTAGCATCATAAATAACTCCTCTCTTCGCTTTAACCTCCACATTGCGGAAACGCGCATCAAAGGCTTTTTGCTGTAATTCTTGCCCCATAACAAACTGTACCCAAATCAGGCGTAAGGACAAGATAAACAAAAGGCTCATGGAACCCAAGAATATAATGCCTATCCTTTTACGAGTGGTGACTGTACTGGACAACTTCCTCACTCCATATGCTGTCTTACCCTTTTCCTACTCCAGCCTTCTCTGATATGACCTTTGTAATGGCCGTAATGATACCGTCCTGAGAAGTATTTGCGGGATCTTGAGCGGGCATTTCTCTTACTGTCTGGGAAGCCGGTACTGACGTATTGGTGGTGGCTTTGATGGCCAGATACTCTACTCCGGGATTCTTAATCATACCCATCTGAGTAGTAGCCACTTTCTCAATACGATCCAGAGACTTAAGCCTCGCTATCTCTAATTCTAACTTTTCATTCTGCACTTGCATAGCCGCAATCTCCTTTTTACCCTGACTTATTTGCCAGTTGAGATGGGCTATCCGTGCTTTCAGATAGGTGTAGGACAGACCGGTGAAAAACATGATACCAATAAGAGAAATCCCCAGAGCTACAACTAAGAGGGGAGAAGGACGTTTTTTAATCCTGACTTTTGTTTGTTTCTGTTGCTCAAACTTTTCCCGGTAATAAGGCTGGTAAGCATAATCAGATCCGACAGCCCGTTTGGTCGCTAGTATCAAGGGTATTCACCTTCTCTCTCCTTTAGAACTTATGCAAGCTTCTCCACCACCCGTAATTTTGCACTGCGTGCCCGGGGGTTGTCTCTTACTTCTCTTTCACCGGGTAAAACCGGTTTGCCGGTAAGAATTTTCACTTTAGGTTTGTTGTTACACACACAGACAGGCAGCTCTTTGGGGCAGGTACAACCCCTGGCCAATTCTTTGAAAGTATCTTTGGCAATCCTATCCTCCAGGGAATGAAAAGTGATGACGGCCATTCTTCCCCCAGGCTTAAGCCGCTCTATTCCCCCGGTAAAAGCCCCGGGGAGGATGTCCAGTTCTCTGTTGACAGCTATCCGTAAGGCCTGAAAAGTACGTTTGGCGGGATGGGGCCCTTCACGTCTGGCCCCACTGGGTATGGCCTTTTTGATAACCTCTACCAGCTCCCCGGTGGTTTCTAGCGGCTTTATCTCCCGTTCCTTGACAATGAATTGTGCGATCCGTTTAGCCCAGCGTTCTTCCCCGTACTCTTTAATAATTTCACTTAGCTCCTCCAGGGAAGCCTTATTCACCAGGTCATAGGCACTGCCTGGTTTCGTTCTGTCCATCCGCATATCCAAAGGGGCGTCATGTTGATAACTGAAGCCCCTTTCCCCCTGGTCCAGCTGGTATGATGACACTCCCAGGTCATAGAGAATGCCATCTACTTTCTCCACAGATAATTGCTGGAGCACCTTGGGGAGATGGACAAAGTTGCTATGCACAATGATAAAACTGTCTTTACCAAAGGGTTCCAATTTATTTCTGGCCGCCTTGATAGCATCCAGGTCCTGATCCAGAGCAATTAGCTTTCCACCGGGGAGGATTCTTCTGAGAATTTCACTGCTGTGTCCCCCTCCCCCCAGGGTACAGTCCACTATGATCTTACCGGGGAGCGGGGCCAAGTAATCCAGTACCTCCTGGAGAAGAACGGGTGTGTGTTGAAAATTCATCTTATTTCACCTCAAAATCCCAGATCCAAATCCACCATCTTCTCCGCCAGCTCTTCATAACTCTTTTCTGTCTCACTGCTATAACCTTCCCAGGCTTCCTTGCTCCATATTTCCAGGCGAGTGCCTACACCGATAATCACCACATCTTTATTAAGGCCGGCGTATTCCCGTAAATTGGCACTGATGAGAACACGTCCTTGTTTATCTATTTCGCATTCGGTGGCTCCCGCAAAGAAAAAACGGGCAAAGGCACGTGCATCTTTATTGGTAAAAGGCAAATTTTTAAGTTTTTCCTCTAGTATTTTCCATTCTGATAAGGGGTAAACAAAGAGACAACCATCCAGGCCTTTGGTGGTCATAAACCTGTCTCCCAGGGCGTCACGCAGCTTAGCAGGCATGATAAGCCTGCCTTTTTCGTCAATGGAGTGCTGGTATTCACCTGTAAACAAGTTGTCTCACCCCACATAACCACCACTTCTAACCACAATCAACCACTTTTCACCACTTTATACCACTATATTCTACCCCGAGATAAAATTTCCTTCTCTTTTTTCATGGGAAACAGAATTTTTTTGCCCAGCCAAACTGTTTTTTCGCTATGGACGGATTTGGGTTGAGAAGGGCGGGATAGGGTGGCGTTTGTCTGGAATTAGTTGGCAGTTGATAGTGTTGGTTGTTAATCCCCATTAATAGAACAACCTCCGGAAAATTCCGGAGGTTGTTCTGTATTTTCATTATCTATATTTTCATCCCCTACCGTATTCCACTACCAACTGTCAACTAACAACTATCAACTAAAATGCAGCGCCTTGCCAAAAACGCTGTGGGCACTTTCCAGCACAGCCTCAGCCAGGGAAGGATGGGCATGTATAGTGTGGCTGATCTGTTCTGCAGTCATACCCCAGCGTAAGGCGAGAGTCAACTCTGTCACCAGTTCCGAGGCCTGGGGGCCTAAGAGGTGGGCTCCCAGGATTCGACCGTCTTCACCGGCGATGATTTTCACCACACCCTGGGCTTCTCCCAAAGTCAAAGCCCTGCCGTTTGCCGTAAAGGGAAACTTGCCTACCTTATAGGCCAGCCCCTGTTCTTTTGCTTCTTCCTCCGTCAGGCCCACAGAAGCCACTTCCGGACTGATGTAAACTGCGGCAGGCACCGCCGAGTAATCCATGGCATCTTTCTCTCCGAAGATATTTTCCACAGCTGTTTCGGCCTCAGCGGTGGCTACATGAGCAAGCATCGGTGATTTTACGATGTCTCCAATGGCATATACGCCGGGAAGGTTGGTCTCCAGATATGCATTTACCTTGACAAACCTTCCATCCAGCTCCAAACCCAGGGCTGGGTCCTCCACCCCGCACAGGGAAGGAATGCGCCCTGTCGCCACTAACACTTTTTCAGCAGTCAGGGTCTCCACTCCTTTACTCCCTTCCAGGATCAGTGCCAGCTGGTCATCCTGCTTTTTAATTTCCAGCAGTTTCGTAGATACCCTGATCTCCAGCCCATTCTTTTTAAGTATGGGCATAAGACGGCGGACAATTTCTCCGTCTACGCCCGGGAGGATACGCGGCAATAATTCTACCACCGTCACTTTACTGCCCAGAGCCTGAAAG
>JAIHAN010000092.1 GCA_020054815.1 Peptococcaceae bacterium
TTTTATATGCGGCCACTTTCCAAATCAGGTCTTCCTGCCAGTGGTGTGTCATCTCATCGCAAACATAAGAATCACCCCCTCTGCCCGGAAAGATCCTGACATTACTTTTATTTTGGGAAAACTCCGTCAGTAAATCGTGGTCATTATCATCATCAGTAAAAGCGAAATCTAAGGCCAATCCCGTGGTGTCCAAGAACTCCAGGGATTCCAGGAATTCCGCCAAAATTACTCTTTTTTGCTTAACGGGACTTGCGACGAGAACTTTCATTGATCATACTCCTTCTGTAATAAGCCTGGGTATTGATTTTGCTTCGATGGGGAGGGATACCACAGGGGACAGAATTCATGAATGAGGAGAAACAAAATATCTTCTAATAACATTTTTAGTTTACTGCTTAAGGGAAAATAGCTGCACTCATATTCTTTTTCCGCTACTTTCCCATAAAAAGCCAGTTCCTTTACAGCTTCTTCCAGGTATGCCCAGGACTCTGGCCTGTTGTAAAGGGGTTTAAGTTGAGGCAATAAGGCGTTACAGGCTTCACTTAACAAAAGGAGTTCCTGATTAAAGGCGTTAAGGCAGACAAGATGATAAATAGTTAAAAGTAAAACTACCAGGGATAGAGAGATTTCACCATTCTGGAACAGTTTCTGCCAGATTTCCATTTTTCCCTCCACGGTGGTAAACTGGCAAAGTTTATCATATCCCAGCGAATATTTTTTTTTCTGGACTAGACCGAGAAGCTGGGTGAGGGGATAGAGTAGATGGGGGGCTTTAACTAAGGCCGCAAAATAATTGGTTTCCGCCTGGCTGTAATTTCCTGATAAATTATGGGTATCCCCGAGAAAAGAGAGAAGTCGGGAAGAGGGGAGAACCTTGCTTCCCCCTAGGTGGAGGGTACTATTAAAATTGTCAATAGCTTCCTGGTATTTGGCCTGACTCAGATAGGCCAGGCCCTGCAGTAAGATAAGGTTAGGCTGGTTGGGTAAAATCTGCAGGGACTTTTCCACAAACCTAATAAGTGTTTCTGTTTTTCCCAATTTTAGATAACCCAGGGCTGTATTGAACAGGACGTCCTCAAAATAGCCCTCGTTCCCCTTAAGATAGGCCAGGGCCTTTTCCAGACAGGCCAGGCCCTCTAAGACGTCGTTAGCCAGGTAGAATTCCAGGGCCAGGCAGTATAAAAGAAAGGGATCTTGGGGGTTATTCTCTAATTCCCTTTTAATGATCAGGGTATTACGGCTGTATTTATCCTTTTCGCTAAGTTGAGTATCCAAATATCCGAAATGCTTGATAATCAAGGGTGCTTCGGCAAGCCCCTCATAACCTTTACTCCTGATAATGGAGGACGCCACTTGTTCATGGATGGCCCCTTCAAACCGGTAAGCAGGTTTATTCCTGAATAATCTCACCACCTGGTCCCAGGCTATTTCTTCACCGGCACCCAGGTAACTTTTGATGGTAAGAAAGTATCCTTCTACTTGAGGTACAGCAAGCAATCGCTGAAAATCCTGGACATCAATGTTATCCAGTTCTTCGTCGGCATCCAGGAACAAAATCCAGTCACAGGCGGCCTGTTCCAGGGCAAAATTTCTGGCCTGGGAAAAATCTCCCGTCCAGGTAAAAGTAAATATTTTGGCCCCTGCTTCCCGGGCCAGCCTGACCGTCTCGTCAGAGGAGCCCGTATCTACCACAATTATTTCGTCCACCAGGTGTTTTACACTGTTAAGACAAGACAAAATAAAATATTCTTCATTTTTGACAATCAGGCATAAGCTTACGGTTGGTTTGTTCATATCTTTGTACCACCACAGCCGAATTTGTATTCTATGAGAGTGCGGAGGTCAGAGGATTTCTCCTGGTAATGTTCCACTAAATGCAAATAGCCCTCGGGGGAAATATTTTTTAGGAATGTTTCCAGGCCTTGGCGCAGTTTCCAGTAGTGAAGACACTGCCGCAGCCGGGGATCCGGTAAGCAGCAATCGCTTTCGCTAAGAAGTTCCAGAACAGGTTTCAGCACATCCATCCCCCTTATTTCCTGAGGGGGGGTGATCATTTCATCCCGTTCCAGGAAACGGATGAGGTTTAAAAGGACATAGCCATGACATCTGGTCTGATGATTTTTCCATAATTCAAGGGCCAGAATTCTAGCTTCCGGAAAACTTCCTTCCAGGAGGAAAGCGATGGTACGCTGCAGTTGCGCCTGGGTATAAAAAGTACTCGTTGTGGAAATTTCACTTAAGTTTTGCAAGCCTGAGAGCAGCCTTCCCGAAGAAATACTGTATTTACCAAGGTGAAACTTTACTTCTTCATCTTTATTGCCCCTTATGTTACAGGATTCCAGGCACTCTCTGGCCAGGTCCCCATAACCCGCTTGAAAAAACAAATGAGCCACGGCTAAAGCCAGTTCCACATTATTAAGGTATTTTTGTTCTTGAAAATACGCCAGGGTACGGTGGGCACCGTATTTGTTTAATAAGAGCACAAAAAGGTTATAAATGGGATAGATATATTTCCTATTAGCTTCCAGGGCCATGACGTAATAATCCATTGTTTTTTCTGTTTCCCCCAGCCTTTCCAGGCAGAAACCCAGGTGATAATAAGCCAGAAAGCTTTCCGTTCCTGCCAGGTGACTGTAGAGAGGGGGCGGTGTTCCACACTTTACGGCCTGGGTGAACCATTTTATGGCCAGGCTATACTCTTCTTTTTCCTCAAAGAGATGGCCGGCTAAATAATAAATGTCGGTATATTCAGGGTATTTTAAGTCTGCCTCCAGACACAGGCAAATGGCCTCATCCAGCCTGCCCAGGCTTTGCAAACACACTAGCAAATACCGCAGGGCAGGTCCGCGAAAGAGCAGGTATTCATCGGTAAGGTTGTGATAGGCACTCTTCAAATAGGGGAGGGCCTGGGCCGGTTTACCCAGCGTCAGCCACTCCACACCAAGATAATACTGTAAAAAATTGTTGTGCGGATCTTCAGCCAAGGCTTGTTTTAAGAGAGCCAGGTTTCTTCCCCGTTTGCGGTTACGTTCTTTTGCTGGCAGGAGCTTATGGTTGATGACAGGACTTTCAGCAATCCCTACCACACTTTTTTGGGGAACGATAACCTGTTCATGAATCTTTCCTCCGAAACGATAGGAACCATTGTTTTTAAAAAGGCGCAGTACAAAAAAACGGTTATACACACCGGTGAAGTCAGTCGTAGGATTGTTAATGGGCAGGAGGTAGGCTTCAGTTTCTTGGTCCCTGCTGACCAATGACTTCAGCTCATCACTTGCACAAAGCAATTCTTCATCGGCATCAAGGTAAATGATCCACTCTCCCTTGGCTTTATCCAGGGCAAAATTGCGGGCGGCGCTGAAATCTCCCTGCCAGGGATAGAAATAAATTTTATCTGTAAAACTCCGGGCAATCTCCACTGTATTATCGGTGGAACCTGTATCGACGATAACGATTTCGTCCACTTGCTTATAGACGCTGTTAAGACAGTTTTCAATATTGGCTGCTTCATTCCTGACGATCATGGTCAGGGTAATCGTGCTCTTCATCAGGTAACCGGGGCCTCCTCCAACAATTTTTCAAAAACATCGACCTCGGGATATTTTAGAAGGGCCTCCTCTAAAATCATTCTCCGCTTTTTCTCGTATAACTGAATTAATCTAAGATAATAGCGGGGTTGGTCGGGGTCAATCTCCTGGGCATAGCGGTAATGCTCCTCGGCCTCAAGGAATTTTCCCCTTTCGTGATAGATCTCTGCCAGGAGAAAATGAGCCTCTCCATCCTGTCTTATGGTTAAATATTCTTTTAGATAGAGAGCCGCCTCTTCTTCATAGCCATAGTCATAAAAGAGCTGGGCTATGCTCTTGCTGTGCAGTGTTCGAATACTGGGGTTCAAACATTTTAAAAAGTGTTGAGCTTTCTCTGTTTCCTTGAGGGCCAGGAGTCTTTTTACAATGTCCAGTAAGAGGGCCATACCATCTGATCCCAAAGTTATTGCTGAAAGATTTGTATTGGTGAAAAGATTTACAACTTTTTGTGTATCTTCTGCTAATCCCAGAGCAGAAAGTTCAGCTGCCAGGGACAGAACTTTGCGCTTACTGTTCTGGAGCCAGAAACAAATCAGTTTGTTGAATTTGGCCAGGGGATATAAGTGACTCTCGGGAGTATAAGTATCCAGGATTCTCAGTGCTTCCAGATAGCGGCGTTCTTGGGCCAGACAGATGGCTTTCCATAAGAGGGTTTCAGGAGAGAGGGGCTCCATCCTTTCCGCTCTTAATAAATAATCGAGGGCCAGGCCGTAAGCCCCCTGGTGGAAGTATATTTCGCCCATTACCAGAATGGCCCTGGCATTAGAAAAGTCAAATACTTTTTCCAGGGATACTTTAGAATATTCCGGATTAAGGCGTGGATTTAGAATTTGCACTATCCTTTCCAGGGCCGGCTTAAAGTAGGGATTATCACGTAAGCTGGTAATGTAAAATTTAAGACTCTCCTCATAATCAAGAAAGGTTTCGGCTATTTTAGCCAGGTGATAGTAAGCCCGAAATCCCCTGACACCTCCGAAGGAGGCGTACTGGGCAGGCTGTTCCGGCATGGAGGCCGCTTTGAGTAAATATTCCTGGGCTAACTTGTATTTTTTTAGATCCAGGTAGAGAAGACCCGCGTAATAGTATAAATCGGCATAATTGGGGAATAGCTTAAGGCCCAGGAGCGCCGCCTGAAGGGCTTTTTCAGGTTCTAAGGCTGACTGGTGGGCTAACACGATATAGCGTATCAGTTTGGGAAAATATACGGTATTAGGATCAAGGTTATTGGCAGCCTGGGTTAGCTGGAAGGCAGCTTCCGTATAGCGTTCGGCACGAAACAGTTCCACACCATAGTGATACCGTAATAAAAAGTCCTGGGGTCTTTCCTGAAGTTCTTTCTCGATTAAGTTGAGATTCCTATTTTTTTTATCTTTTTCCTTGATTTGTTTGTCTAAATAACCGTAATGCAGGATAACCAGGTCTTCGGCCAGGCGGTAGCTGGCCTTGCTGTTTTTCTCCAGGATAACGTCGGCGATTTGTTCATGGATAGCTCCACGGAACCTGTATTCCGGGCGGTTTCTAAAGAGGCGAAAAACCAAATCTGGGCAGGTTTCCACCCAGCCCTCGTTTCCCAAATAATTAATAATCTTAACCAGATAACCTTCCACATCGTCGATAGAGGTTAACCTTCTTAGGATTTCTGCGCAGCCTGCCGCTAATTCCTCATCGCAGTCCAGATAGAGGATCCAGTCCCCAGTGGCCTGATCCAGGGAAACATTACGGGCATCGGCAAAGCTGCCGTTCCAAAGGAAGGTGTAAACTTTAGCACCGAATTCGCGGGCTATTTCACAGGTATTGTCAGTGGACCCCGTATCCACCACAATGATTTCATCAACGGCTCCGGCCACACTGGTAAGACACCGGCGCAAATTCTCGGCCTCATTTTTGGCAATAATACACAAACTAATTCTTGTCTCCATAATATTCTGCCAAACTCCTCATGGTTAAGTTTTATCTAAATGTAGCAAAGGCTGCTAGTGTAATTTTTGCAACGAAGGTATGTACCAAAATCTAGCCTTTTCCATAGTATATTATGAGCCCTCAATAAAATTAGTTCATAGGGAAAGGAGTGAAACTTATGCCTAACTTTAAAATTTTCCAAGACGAACCAGATCAGGTGCGGGTGAAAATATTCGGCGGCAACAACGTTGCTTTCAATACAGATACTTCCGGTAATTTGGCTATCACCTCAACGGGTCTGGCTATTACCCCACCGGCCAACGGTCTCTCCATTACCAGTACGGGCTTGGCCATCACGGCTCCGGCTAATGGGCTGACAGTGACGGCCCCAGCCGAAGGCCTCGCCATAACCCCGCCTACCGGAGGATTATCCATCACCCCACCGACCAACGGTCTCTCCATTACCAGTACAGGTCTGGCCATCACTGCTCCGGCTAACGGGCTGACAGTGACGGCGCCGGCTTCCGGCCTGGCTATCACACCACCGGCCAACGGTATTCTCATCACTACCACAGGTTTGGCCGTGGCCACGGGGACTACCGATGTCTCAGCAACCAGGGCTAACATCATTGATACGGCAGGGACTCCTGACGAAACCTATACCGTTTTAGGCCTGAAGACCTGGACTTTCGGTGTGGTCAATGCCTCTACAGCAGCCAATGCCCAGGCCCTGGTCAAACTACAGATCAGTCCCGATGGGACCACCTGGCAGGACGAAGTGGGACCAGTCACCATTAACCAGAATGGGCTGTCAACTTTTGTTGCTAACGTGTTTTTGAAATATGCCCGTATATACTACAGCGCCGTAAACGCAGCCAGTGCCGTAACTCTCAATATCTTTTTCCAAGGCCAGTCCAACTAATGTCTCGTCCAAGCACCTGATTTCCCACCAAGTCATAAATTAATAGTACGAAACTTATGAACCTGGCAGGGGGACAGTATGGATAAGCAAGGAAAACTAGAAAAAGATCTTATAAAATACGTCCACAACACTGTTCCCCGCCAGGAAATTGTCTGTATTTCCGCGGATTTAGTTCTTGACAGCCGTTACAGGGATATTTTTAAGGAGTATACTTTTGACGTTCCTTTTTTCCTTACGGATGACTGCCAGTCTGTCCAGTGCAAACCCCTGGAGGGAACTGAAAGAATTCTTTTATTAGGTAAGGAGCCTACAGTCCATAGGGGGATGTATAATGTTTCATTAGGTATCTTTAAGTCTTTTCTTTTTACGATTCACTGTGCTACGAAAACAATAGAGCTCACAAAAGAATTGTTTATCCCTGTATCATGTTCTCTGGCCCTAGGTCAGGCTGTTACTCCCAGATTTGAGGCGCAAGTTTATTTAACCTACTCCAGCTGTATACTGGAGGGTGAAAGCAGAAGTGCCTGGTTTTCTGGCCAACAGCCGGGTGAGCAGTTTGCTTTTGCCATGGCCTTAGGGGATGCTCACCCCTTCGTGTGTGTTGGTTCCCCCTCGGCCAGGGTTGGGGCTTGCCATGATGCAGGTAAAATAACGGTGTTTTCTATTCCGGATGGCGTCAAGCTCTACGAAGTTTCCGGAACAGCACAGGATGATGACTTCGGGTTTGCCCTAGATACCGGTTATGATTTAAACGGTGATGGATGGGATGATATCCTGGTAGGTGCTCCTTCAGCCATGATCGGAAGCGCAGCGCGGGCAGGTTATGTCCGCGTTCTTTCCGGTAAAGACGGGACAACTCTCTTAACGATAAAGCATACGGAAGAGGAGGCTCAGTTTGGCTGGGCTGTTAGCTGGGCTGGTGATTTGGACGGAGATGGTGTTCCTGATTTTCTGGTAGCCGCTCCCCAGGCTTCTCCTGAAGGGAAAATTAATGCCGGAAGCGTCTTTGCCTATTCTGGAGCTTCCGGCAGCTTATTATATCAACTAGACGGCCAAAATCCAGGTGATGCTTTCGGGTATGCCTTAACAACCATAGGGGATGTTGATGGTGACGGGATACCTGACTTGGCCATAGGTGCCCCTTTGGCTTCTCCGTCGGGTTTATACCAGGCAGGTGAGGTCTATGTCTATTCCGGTGCTGCCGGTTCCTTAACTATAAAATAGAAGGTACGGAATTTAACGCGGGTTTAGGTTTTTCTCTAAAGGCCCTTCCTGACATAAATGGTGATGGTATTCCTGAGATTTTAGCCGGCGCTCCTGGAAGCTCACCCGGGGGAAGAAGTGAAGCCGGTTCAGTCTACATTTTTTCTGGTCAGGACGGGAGCCAGCTTCTGCATTTTGCGGGCCCTGTAAGTGGGGAAGAAGTGGGAATAGCAGTAACTCCCGCGGGAGACCTGGACAATGATGGTCAGCCTGACTTGGCCCTGGGTGCTCCCAGTGCCTCCCCTCATAATAAACGTTTTGCGGGTAAGGTTTATCTGGTCTCTAGTCGCACCGGGCAAATACTACAGGTACTGGAGGGCCAAGAAAGCTGGAACCAGTTTGGCTGGTCTGTTGCCGGCAGCAGCCTCTTGAATGCTAATAGTATACTGTTTATCGGGTCTCCCGGTAATGATGCCTTATATATGTATCAGGGTAAGGGGCATATTATGCGGTGTGAAATGCATCTGTGTATCACTCTATCCGTCCTACAGAAAAGGGATATTTTAATTCCTGCCATGCTGTGACTCACCGCTATCCGACTTCCGACATCCGCCATCAGTGACCAGAGTCCAGTGGGTAGTAACCAGATTTACAGGGTACTGGCAAGACACCGGTGTATATTGTCGACCTCGTTACCAACAATACACAAAATGTGGCCATGCTTCATAGAATAACACCAGGTACAGAATAGGAGACAAATTGTCTGGGAGGTTTTATTCATGAAGAAACTGAACATAGCAGTAGTAGGGGCCACCGGTGCAGTTGGCAATGAGATATTAAAAGTTCTGGAAACCAGATCCTATCTTAGAAAGCTCAAGTTGTTGGCTTCAAGCCGTTCCAGCGGACTAGAATTGAGATTTCAAGGATTAGATTATCAAGTAGAAACCGTCACTCCCGGGGCTTTTCGGGGTATTGATGCAGCCCTTTTTGCCGGAGGGGAAGCCAGTAAAGAATTTGCCTATGAAGCTGTCCTTCAGGGGGCTGTTGTTATTGACATCAAATTGCTTATAACCTCATTCCCCATATCGGGGTTTTCGAGAATAACGGGTTTACCGGAGAAGAAATGAAAATGGTCCACGAAACTCACAAAATATTGGAAGATAAAGAGATAGCGATTACGGCCACGACGGTACGGGTTCCTGTTATGCGCAGTCATTCCGAATCAATTTATCTGGAAACCCAAAACAAAATAGCGGCAGAAGTAGCCAGGAAAGCCTTAGCGGAAAGCCCTGGCGTAGTAGTTCTTGATTGTCCGGAGGAACAGCTATATCCCATGCCCCTCTTTACCACTGGTAAGGATGAAGTTTTTGTGGGTAGGATTCGGGAAGATATGTTTAATCCCTTGGCCCTGAACTTATGGGTGGTAGCAGACCAGTTAAGAAAGGGAGCGGCTACCAATGCTGTACAAATTTTAGATGAGCTAATCAGAAGAAACTTGCTTTAAAAAACAAAAGCAGAATAGCGTCGACCAAGCCAGACAATGGGACTGGCTCTTTTTTTCGCAAACCACTTTTTATTTTCTGGTAGCATATAGGACTTGTTAACTTGTCACCTTTGTCAACCGGTGGGAATAGACTACTATTAAGCTGATGTTAATTTAGCAGCAATCTAATTCGAGCAAAGTAGTGAAGGAGATGTGTAAATGGATTTAGAAAGGAAACTAAATGGCAATCTACGGGAAGTATGGTTTGACGGTCGGGAGATTCCCCTTGAACGTCAGGATATTTGGTCTTTGCTTAATAATTCTAACATAAAAAAAATTGTGGTAACCACGGCTCAACGCCGGGAGGGGCATTATCCCCTAAAGACGGAGTTGATCACGGAAATTAACAATGAAGAGGACCTGGTCCAGGTTGCCAGTGGGGAAATAGTCATCTCCGGGGAGCAAAGGCTTTTGGACTTAGCCCAGGAACGTGGTTACCGTACATGTGTGTCTTTCTCTATTCAAGGACGTGATGCCCTGGAGCGTTCCTGGCAGGATGCTTCCAGGTATGATTATGCCGTAATCGATTTTGACCTGCCAACCAATATCCCCTTGGAGTTGATTCTGGCCCGTTTACAAGAACGGCGGACCATCCTCTTAAAGCGTGAGACGAGTTTTACGGGCTTGGAAGTGGCTTTTGGCGTCATGGAAAAAGGGAGTGATGGCGTACTGCTGGCTACTGCGAATCCGGCAGAAATTATAAAGGCCAGCGATTATCTCTCCCGCCAAAGTAAAGATCACCTTGAGCTCCAGCCCCTGCTCGTTAAAGAAGTGCGGCATATTGGCATGGGGGCCAGGGCCTGCATCGACACTACCGGGTTGATGACGCCGGATGAAGGTATGATTGTGGGTTCAACCTCTAACGGCGGAATATTTGTCTGTTCAGAGACCCATTACCTCCCGTATATGAACTTGCGCCCCTTCCGGGTTAATGCTGGAGCTGTACATTCTTACATCTGGATGCCCAATGATGCAGCTGAATATCTTACCGATCTCTCGACAGGCAGTAAAGTCCTCTGTGTCAATACAAAGGGTGAGGCTCGTACACTAACGGTAGGCCGGGTTAAAATTGAAGTCAGGCCCTTACTCCTCATTAAAGGGGAAATAAACAATAAAGAGATTAGTGTCATTGTACAGGATGACTGGCATATCAGGCTCATGGATGCAGTGGGTAAGCCCCAAAATGCCACGGAAATCAAACCCGGGCACGAACTTCTAGGTTATGCCTGTGCACCGGGACGACATGTGGGTATCAAAGTTGAGGAAACAATCATCGAGAAATAACAACTGGAGGTATTTATGCAGACAGGAAAAGAAATTCGTTTAAATAAACTATTTAAGCATTCCCAACGCTTGTTGACAGTCCCCCTTGATCATGGTGTTACCTTAGGACCCATACCTGGCCTCAAAGATATGGGCCGGGTAGTCAAAGAGGTAGCGGAGGGTGGAGCAGATGCCGTAATAGTCCATAAAGGGCTGGTCAAACAAATTACTCCATCTTTAAGTCGGGGAAAATGTGAACTCATTGTGCATCTTTCGGCTTCTACCGCTTTAGCCCCCGATGCCACTCACAAGCAAATCGTCTCTTCCGTGGAACATGCCCTTCGCCTGGGGGCGACGGCTGTTTCCGTCCATATAAATTTAGCGAGCCAAAAGGAAGCTGCTATGCTCAAAGAACTGGGTGAAATAGCGGAACAGTGTGACGCATGGGGAATGCCCCTTCTGGCCATGATGTATGTGCGGGACGGTTGTAAAGAAAGTGAGTTTGATCCCGTAAAAATTAAACACGCAGCCCGTGTGGCCGAAGAACTTGGTGCAGATATTATTAAAGTAAACTATACCGGAACAGTAGACACCTTTGCCGAAGTTACCAGTGCCGTCAAGTTACCGGTTATCATTGCCGGCGGACCCAAACTCAATTCCACCTATGATTTGCTGGTAATGATTGCCGACGCTCTCCAGGCAGGGGCTAAGGGGGTTTCCATCGGCAGAAATGTATTCCAAGACCCTAATCCAGGTCTTTTGACGAGTACTATTCGCAAGATTTTAGACGAAAATATTCCCAGGGAGATGCTTAAGGAATTAGTGAAACAATAACATAATATAAACCCTGCAGTTAAAGAGCTGCCGGGTTTTATATCTTTTCTTAACCAATGAAAGGATGTCTTGAAGTGCCAAGCCCCCAGTTGTGTTACCGGGGGCTTGAAGGTCCAGGCTGCTATGGGTATTTGTTTTCTCCTAATGTATAAGGGTACTCCAGGTGTAAATTAGAGGACTTCTTTGAAAATAACCCGGTTAATATCTACACATTTTTCGGGAGAAGTACCTACAGCGACAAAGACTAGTTGGGCCTGAGTAGTCCCTTCTGGAGCGGCTTCGGTTACAAAGGAAACTGGAGAATAGTTACCATCTTGAATTTCGCTTAATTTAATGCCAGTAGAAGAGGGAGCTCCCAGGGGGACGCCGGCATCATTGAGAAAGTTAACAGTGGCAGCAAAAAATCCAGTCGCAGAGTCATTGGCTATATTAAATTTTAATTCATATTTATTACCGGCATGAATACCCGTTTTGATGGTTTGGCCGATAGCAGATACGGGAGAGTAAAAGCGAGCAAAATAATTTTTGCCTGTAGTATTGGCGGCAGAACCAGCTGCTGAAGCGGGAGATGAAGACAGTTCAACAGTGCCTAACAGTTTTCCCCAACCGAGTGCATCTACTTGATAGTAATCTTTGTTAGATTGTTTTGACATTTTATATCTCCTTTCTGATGTTTACTAAAATGGAGTACACCTTATCTGAGCCTGGTCATACCATGTTTGTCTACTATAAGTTATTCTCAATAGAGGAAAAATGTTACAAGCTACTAGAGAAATACCGAGTTCAACTATCTTATGGGCCGGCAGTTTATCCAGCGGTACACCGTTGAAAATAACGGTTCCCTTCTTCGGCTTAAGTAACCCATTTAGA
>JAIHAN010000093.1 GCA_020054815.1 Peptococcaceae bacterium
GCGAAAATGTCTAACCTACTGGCAACCTTACTTGGCGTTCCATGACAACCGCCACTGACGGTTATCAAGTGGCCGCCAAATAATGTGGGCATCAACACCTTTCTCGCTGCCTGTACACCTTGGATAAGGTTACCTTCATAAACATCAACAAAGTCACCAAATTCCTTTGCCACTTTATGTCCCAAACAGGCAATATCAGAATTTGGGGCAATGATGGAGATCTTATATTTCACTTTCTCAATCATAACTACCACCCCCTAGCTTTTCCATAAATAATATATATCCATAGTTCGAATATTATTACATTTTGCAATTCACAAATTCAATTTTTTTTGCAAAATGAAATACTACATCATCATAAATCCGTTCCCAGGTTAAAGGGTATTCAACTTAAAAGAGTAAAAATTTAAAAAATCCCCTCGTTATTATTCACAATAGCGGGGGGATTTTTTCATTATAAAATACGGTGTTTTATGACTTACAAATTTTTGGGATTAAGTTTTGGCATAGAAGTTGCATTTCTTAAAAATAAAACACTAACGATCGAGTGAAGGGGGGTGGATAAATGGAAGATAAACAAATCCTCTTCAAGGAGCACAAGCTGAAAGACTTTACCACCAGTATACTAACAAAAATGGGTATGACCCTAGCCAATTCTGAAATAATTGCAGATTCATTATTATACGCCGATTTACGGGGCGTCAAATCCCATGGTCTTGTTAGGTTGCCGGCATATGTTGAGCGTGTGGAAAAAGGCGTCATGAACAAAAATCCCTTAATGGAGCTGGAACAAAACCATGAAGCCGTAGCCCTTTTAAATGCTAATAACGGGTTTGGTCAGGTAGCAGGTCACAATGCCATGACCCTGGCTATAAACAAAGCCAAAAAGTACGGAATCGGTCTGGTAGGAGTAAAAAATTCAAATCACTTTGGCATTGCCGCATTTTATTCTATGTTGGCCTTAAATGAAAATATGATTGGTTTTGTGCTAACCAACGCTTCACCGGCTATAGCCCCTTACGGTACCAAAACACCTCTGTTGGGAACTAATCCATTGTCCATTGCCATTCCCGCCAAATCGGAAAAGCCTATAGTTTTAGATATGTCCACATCTGTGGTAGCCCGCGGCAAAATAAGATACTCTGCCTTAATTAACGAGAGTATTCCTCTGGGCTGGGCCATGGATAGCAATGGTAAACCAACGGATAATCCTAAGGAAGCACTAAAAGGCAGCCTTGAACCTATAGGTGGTCCCAAGGGTTCCGGACTTTCTTTAATCATCGATATCTTGTGTGGGGTTTTAACTAATACCTGCTTGACAGGTGAGGTTAAAAATTTAACAGATTTAAGCGGGCCTTCCAAAACAGGACATATCTTCTGTGCCATTAATATCTCCAATTTTATGAATGTGGAGGTATTTAAAACTAATATCGATCTGGTAATTCAAAGTATAAAAAATCTGCCCTCTGCAGATGGTAATCCCGTTTATTTGCCGGGTGAGATAGAACACAATCTATCTCAAAAAAGGAGGGAAGAAGGTATCCCTATGGAGAGGGAAGTGATTACTTCTCTTAATTCAGTGGCCAGTCGTTATGGCATATCCATTTTATCTTAATAAATAAAAAGGAGGAGTTAAAAATGTTTGAAACCACGCGGGAGTACATGGAGAAATTAGGCTTACCCAAAGGAGATTTAGACAACCTGCCAACCTCGGGCAAAACCTTCCCCGATGGTGCCCATTACCGGCTTGAAGTTCCTACCGTTAACAGTGCAGAAGCATTAAAAGCTCTAATGGAAACATCTGCCCAGCTTGGTATTACTATTAACAGGGTTGACGAGACTTATGGCTGTTTCAGGCATACCCTGGAGGAACTCCAAGAAATGGCGGCGGTTGCCAAGGAATATAAAGTGGAACTTAACATTTCTATCGGCCCCAGGGCAACATATGACACGAGCGCAACCCGGCTCAGCACCCAGGGGGTAAGGATAGGCTACCGTTTGCGTGGTATGGAGCAAGTACTTAGAGCAGCCGAAGATGTCAAAAGAATAGCGGAAGTAGGAATAAGGGGCGTACTTGTCTATGATGAGGGAATGTTATGGGTATTAAATAATATGAGAAAAGACGGACTTCTTCCCAAGAATATGCATTTCAAACTCTCTGCCCACTGCGGACATGGTAACCCCGCAAGCTTCAAAGTATTGGAAATGCTCGGTGCAGATTCCATTAACCCGGTTAGAGACTTGACTCTCCCCATGATGGCTGCGCTCCGTGCTGCCACACCGCTGCCATTAGATATCCATACCGATAACCCGCCCGGATCCGGCGGATTTATCAGGGTTTACGAAGCTCCCGAAATCGTTCGCGTTGCCTCGCCTGTACACCTGAAGTGCGGCAACTCCGTATTAGGCGGACATGGCGAATTGACCAGTGCTAAAGATGGAGTAAACTTAGCGAAACAAGCTGCTATTGTAAAAGAAATGATGAACCGGTACTTCCCGGAAGCTATCCAAAGCACAGCAGGCACTCCAGATATGGCTATTCCCGAATAATGAATGTCTGTCAAATTAGCCCTCATTATTCATAATGAGGGCTAATTAAACTATTTTAACCCGTTTATTTGCATGTAAGGAGGTCTGAAGGATGCTGACTTATGATGTTGTTATAGTAGGAGGTGGCGGTGCCGGGATGAGAGCGGCCCTGGAAGCAGCTCGGGATAAAAGTTTACAGGTGGCCGTTTTCAGTAAAACTTATCCTACTCGCTCACATACAGGAGCCGCCCAGGGCGGTATTAATGGAGCTTTTGCTTTTAAAGATCCGACAGACAGCATAGAAAAACACTTTAAAGATACCGTCAAAGGCAGCGATTTCCTGGGAGACCAGAATGCTATTGATTTCTTTGTAAATGAATGTCCTGAATGCATATTGGAACTGGAAAGAATGGGAGTGCCCTTTTCCCGGGATGAATTTGGACGCATCGCCCAGCGTCCTTTTGGAGGAGCTTCTTCTCCCCGCACTTGTTATTCCGCTGATAAGACGGGGCATGTTATCTTGCATACTCTTTATGAACAGTGCTTAAAACACGGGGTTAAATTCTATAATGAATGGTTTCTCCTGGAGTTAGTCGTAGATAAAGGGAGATTTCAGGGCCTGATTGTACAGAATATGCATGACGGTTGCATTCACCCAGTTAATACCAAATCCGTGGTAATTGCTACAGGCGGTTTCGGCCGCATCTACTGGAATCGAACCACTAATGCCCTGAACATGACGGGTGACGGTACTGCCGCCTGTTTTAATGCCGGTATTCCCCTTAAAGATCCGGAATTTGTACAGTTTCACCCCACAGGACTGGCTGGTACGGGCATCCTCATGTCCGAAGCTTCCCGTGGTGAAGGTGGATACCTTATTAATAAAAACGGGGAACGCTTTATGTCCCGTTATGCGCCGGAAAAAATGGAACTGGGTCCTCGTGATTTAGTATCCCGGGCCATTGAAACGGAAATAAGAGAAGGCCGCGGGGTAGGAGGCAATGGTAACTTCTATGTGTTACTGGATCTACGACATCTAGGAAAGAAAAAAATCCTGGAACGACTTCCCCAAATCCGTGAATTAGCTATCGATTTTGAGAATTTAGATCCCATAGAACACCCTATTCCCATTCGACCAAGCTGCCATTACATGATGGGTGGTATTCACGTATCGGACCATACCACTTGTTCAACACCGGTTCCAGGAATTCATGCTGCCGGAGAATGTGCGTGTGTCTCCATCCACGGAGCAAACCGTTTAGGTGGAAATTCCCTGGCTGATGTCATAGTGTTTGGTAAGGCAGCAGGAAAAGGCGCCTGCCTCTCTGCAAAGGAACTATCATCGGGTGCAGAACCAATCCTCCTTAAGCGCACTGCTTACTGGGAAGAAAAATTTAGAACCATGCGTGAAAAAGGTCATGGTCTAAAGGTAGCCGAGGTTCGTGACCGGCTAGCCGCAACCATGTGGAATAATGTAGGCATATTCCGTACGGAAAAAGAAATGGAAAAAGCTCTGAGTGAGGTGGAAGAACTTTTACAAGAATATAACAGCTGTTACATTGGTGACAGCAGTACAAAGTACAACTCTGCCTTTATCCAATATGTTGAAACCGGTAACCTGCTAAACCTGGCTAAAGCCGTAGCCTTAGCGGCTATCGCCCGTAAAGAAAGCCGGGGATGTCATGCCCGCGATGACTACCCCACAAGGGATGATGCCAACTTCCTTAAACACAGTACGGTTACAAAAATAGGCGACGAATACAAACTATCTTACATACCAGTAACCATTACCAAGTATCAGCCTGAAGAAAGGAGATACTGATGGCTATGGAAATAGTTTACCGTGTCAAACGTTTTGATGGTGAAAAGTCTTACTACCAGGAATATTCTATACCTTACGAAAAGGACAGAACTATTCTCTGGGGGCTTATTAAAATAAGAGATGAGATTGATCCTACGCTGAGCTTTAGGTCCGCTTGCCGTTCGGCTATCTGCGGAAGCTGCGCTATTCGAGTTAACAGTAATGCCCTCCTGGCCTGTAAGACTTCTTTAGACAAACAGCTCGCCCTGTACCAAACTAACATCCTAACCTTGGAACCTTTGGCTAATTTTCCGGTAATCAGAGACCTGGTAGTTGATTGGGAAAATAAATTTAAACATATGACAGAAGTAAAACCATGGTTAATTGGAGAGAAAGACTGTCCCGGTGGAACTGGTTATTATCGGCAATCACCTGACGAATTTTTGGAAATCTCTAACCCCACTGATTGTATCCTTTGCGGCTGCTGTGTTTCAGAATGTACACAACATACCAATCTTCGGGATGAATTTTATGAACCCTTCATATTCACCAAATCCTGGCGTTTCACCGCCGATTCAAGGGATAATTCCCCCAAAGCTCATCTTCTTCCCGTTCTTAACGAGGGGGGGCTGTGGAAATGTGTACGCTGTCAACAATGTATTACCAAATGTCCTAAAGGCGTACGACCAGCAGACCACATTTCCCGTCTGCGCTGCTCCAGTATGAATTATGGTTTTACAGATAATTTAGGGACCCGCCATGCCCAGGCTTTCGCAGAATATATACAAAAGACGGGACGACTTAATGAAGTAACCCTGCCTTTAAAAACAGAAGGTATATTTAGAACCTTGAAGCGGATTCCTTTTGCACTACGGCTGCTACGTAAAGGGAAATTAAGGCCCCTCTACTTCCCATCACCCATTCAAGGTATAGAAGGGATTCGTAAAATTTATAACAGACTCCGGAAGGAGGAAAAAAAATGAAATATGCATTCTTTCCTGGCTGTACCCTGGAAGGAGCTGCAGCAGAAAACCTTCTCGCGATAAAAAAGGTAACAGAGATTCTAGGGATTGAATTGGAAGAAATACCCGGCTGGAGTTGTTGCGGCGCTACGCACCTTCAAGATACAAATGAGTTATTAGGTATAACTATTAATGCCAGGAATATAAGTCTGGCAGAAAAAATAGGTCTGCCCATATTGACCGTTTGTAACACCTGTACCTTAATGTTGAAAACAGCTAAACAGCGGCTTGATAATGATGACCAGCTAAAAACCACAGTGAACAAGGCACTCTCGGAAGCCAATTTAGAGTATCATGGAACCAGTGGAATTACTCACCTGCTTTGGGTACTGTTAAAGGACTATGGATTAGCCAACCTTAAGGAAAAAATAGTTAGACCGTTAAAAAATTTAAAGACAGCCTGTTATTATGGCTGCCACATAATCCGCCCACCGGAAACGTTAGGTTTTGAAGATCCCCACAACCCCCGTTCTTTAGAATTAATTGTGGAGGCCCTAGGTGCCAAAGTTGTAGATTATCCCGCACGTCTTGATTGCTGCGGTTTTCACGCCCTTTTCCCAGCGGAAAAAGCTGTTCTCAAAATGTCAGGTACACATTGCTTAGTGGCTAAAAATACGGGAGCTGATTGTTTGGTAACACCGTGTCCTCTTTGCCAAATGCAGCTAGACATGTATCAACCTGACAGAGAGAAATATCTTTGTACCGAGACGAAAATCCCAGTCTTACATTTACCACAATTGGTAGGATTGGCACTGGGGGCAAGTCCAAAGGAACTAGGTCTAAATCATCACATTGTCGATACAAAGGCACTACTAAACAAGATAAGTTGAATTTTTGTTATAAACAAAACCCAAACCTTTACTTAACATATCCTCCATATCTAATTGGTAATTTTGCTATCCTTTTCTGCCCACCCAATAAATCTATACCCATTTGGCAGAAACTCGGTCTTCATTCCGCAAATCTTTTTAAATCATCCTTTTTGGATTTCCACTCAGGCGTATGTAATTCTTCTCCAAAATTTATCGAATACCAAGGACTTATTTCTTGATTCATAGGGTTCTTAAGAATTTGTATATCTTGGGCTGGCATGTAACTTTGCGCTAAGATAAATATTTTCTCTTCAGTTTTCTTGTTTTCAGCCATGTCAACTACTATTACACAATGTCCTGGACTTCCACCCTAAAATAAGGGGATGAGGATTAGACTGGCAATCCCAAATCTTAACCCAGATGCTAGAAAAACGGGGAAATTTGTGGTAAGTATTTCCCAACTACAACGGAACTTCCAACAATAATCATTGCTAACGTTAACTCAGTATAAGCTCTGTAATTCTCCTTCATTCATTTTCTCCTTTTAATTGTAGAAACAAAAAAGCATCGTAGTTCAGCCTCAGGATTATCCTTTATGCCTTAAACTCGATGCCTTTCAATCCATTCTCTTATATCATTTTCACTGATTCGACCACTGGCCACACCTAAACCTAATTCAACTAATTCCTGCTGTGAATATTGAATCTGAATACCATTCATTTTCAGTAATAACAGCATCATTGCGACACCAATCCGCTTGTTGCCATCAATGAATCCGTGATTGTTTATTAACCCATAAGTTATTGCTGCAATCTTCTCATCTACACCTGAATAAAGGTCATTACCCCCAAATGTCATTAACCCTCTATTTAATGCACTTTCAATTAAACCAATATCCCTTACCCCTTCACTACCACCGGTCTGTTCTATTAGTTTCTTGTGAAAGGTCAGCACCATCTTAATATCTATATTTTTCATTATTTACTTAACTCCCTAAGAGCTTCCATATTTTCTTGTATGATGGAATCCATCATCTTTACTATTTCTTTCTGATCTTTGGTTTTGAGAAACTCTACAAAATCTATTACTTGTCTTTTTTTATCTTCCGGTAACTCTTCAAAGCTTTTCAACAATTCTTCGGCCATACTCATTTTACTCACCCCAAATGCTCTGATAATTTAATTAAATTATACCCCATATATGAATGTATTTACTATCTTCTTGTTCATTTTCCTATCCTACTATCAAAATGATCAGGTCGTTATTGCAGCTAACGTTTCGCCCTCCCGACGCCCCTGAGCCTTACAGGTGGCCGCTCATGCCGGGGTCCCCTCAGGGTCGGCTAATGCAGCCGCCGCCTCGGTTAGTCTCGGCATTTGGTACGGCCAACCCCTTCCATCAATTTCAGACCTTTTTGCATAAATTCTATATCTTTATTTTCGGGTCAATTGTTGAACTGGAATGCCTTTGATCATGTGTATTAAATCTCTGATATCTTTTGAATCTATACGCTGTTATGTAAAATCGTGCGCCTTCTTGTTCAGAGATCGACAGGGCGTCGGCCCCTCAAACTAAACTTCTTTTTTTAATGTATAGATTTGGCATACCTAAAACTATTTATTAATTACAATTGATATAATGCCTTTTCATAGTCTTTTACAAAATACCGTTTGCCTTTTTTTATTATTTCATGCCCCTCCATTTCCAGTAAAAACCTGTGTTTTTCTATACCACCTGGATACTTTTCGTTTAACTCGCCACCTTTTTTCAGAGTGCGCCAATATGGTGTTATTTCACGGCTTCCTGAATTTTCTCGTTCCTCGGATGCATTTGCAACGATGTTTATAAAAATTCCAGCGGTAAGCTGACAGGTGAAATCAGCATTATGTTTTTTGGCAAGAAATGTTCTGATTTCATCAGAAGTAATAAGCTTACCTTCGGGTATTCTCTTCATTACCTCATCATATTCGATAGGAGCGGCAATAAGCATATTTCCACAGCCAAAGCGCTTTGCCATGTTATCGTCAAAACCTACAAATTGCACCTTTGGTAAACCTTTAGAGTTATTAAGTTTTTCATTGAAAGATTTTTTAGGCATTACTTTTCCCTCTCTTTCATTTCATAAAGAAAACAGCTATGATGGAGGTCCCAACCAAAGCCGTGTAGCCGGGTGTTAAGCGTTGTGCCGTTTCTATTTTTCATCTAAATTGATTTTTTTACTTGCTAATTCTTTTAAAAACTGGCTAGCTAGCCATTTATCAATTAGTGCTCCTAATATCCTTTTATACCAACTGAGTCTTGTTTCATAAAAATAAAGCGAATCAAACCAACCATTATTTATTTTGAAAATATTCATAATCCCGTTCTCTTTTAAAGGAGTATTTATGTGCGGTCCTCGCAAGTCTAAAAAACATAACACGTTTCAAACTCGGTTCAGGTACTGATTAAGCTTTTTATAAAAACGTCCAGCTGCTTTCTTTAATATTAAATCGATTTTTGCTTCCTCAGCCTCTAGCCACTCCTGTTTAAGCTTTAAAACTCCCCACTGAGTTGTTAGCACTACCCCAGGCCAGCTTTGAGCAATATTCTGCATCCAAGTTCCATTTCCATTTCTACTGGCATTCGCCCCCTTTCCAGGACAGATGCCGATAGTATATTTTCGTATGTATATTTTAGGTTTATCTTGTTTGCCATGCAGCGAGTTATTAAATCCCGCCAATCCCCATACCCAGCGCATTGCCCTGAGAGGCAGCCGTAAGATCTCTAACAACTCCAATACTTATATTTTTATTATACCTCGTAGTACATACCATCAAAAATCATTTTATTATTCCCTTTAGAATAATAAATGAAATGCTAAATAGCACATAACCTTTTGGATTGCCGACACCACCGAACCTGACGCAGCCCGTGCCCTAAATAGCTCTTATCTTCGCGTGTGTATTACATGGAGCTCGAAATCTTGATAGTGATACCTTAGACATTGAATAGTCAAGTCACCCGCGCTTATCGCCCCAAAAGATTCGCGCGGTTTTATTTATGTCCAACGGATTCGCATTTTCGCGTCACCCGGACTTAAGGCAATGGCCGGGCTATGTCGCCCGGAAAAAAGGGCTTAATCAGTACACCTATATCTCAGTTCTCAAACAACAATGTAAAATAGCTTGTCGTCTCAATAAAATCGTTCTGCAGGATTAACCCCGAGTTAGTATTGGCCAAAACCTGGAATTCCTTTATTCCCATCTTTTCCATGACCCGGAAGACCGTGGCTAAAGAAGCGGGGGAGTCCAGGTGGTCATTGCCCAGGCGGAAAAGGGTGGTATAATTAAAATCCTTCATTACTTTCAAAGTGACCACATCTTTGGCTTCCGCTTCCCGGCGCGTCAGGTAATGTGAGAAGTCCACGGAACCCAGGATAACTGCATTCTCCTTGAGAAAAGGAGCAAGTTCCTGGACAAGGGGATCGATTTCTTTTAAGGAAACATCGTAGTGAAAAATGAGAGGAACGATTTTACTATCGGGCAGATAATATTTAATAAAAGGGACAATTGTCCCAATGGAGTGCTCCTGGGAAAGGATCTGATCATCCAACACAACCAGCCCCTTTTGCTGAAGCTGATTTACTATGCTCTTTTCCGTTTCGACCAGACCCTCACTGGTCTCCCAGTTATACAAACCGGAGATGATTTTCGCTCCCGCGTTTTTGTGGTTTGGCCCCACGATGATGATGATCTCGGGCTTTTGTTCTGCCAGCAGACTGATAAAATCGGCAATCAAGGCTCCTGCCAGCAGGTGATGGGGGACGATTCCCCCTTTCACTTTGCCCTGGACTGAATGCTCTTTTTTTTCCCTGACAACATAGCGGTACAATTCCTTTTGGGGGACAAAGCTGCCGGGATGAGCGAGGCTTACCTCCTCTCTCTTCCCAGCATTCGTCTCTTTTTTCTGGCAACCGCTTATGATAAAGAGAAGGGTGATGATGAGGAGAATGACCAGAGGTTTCTTCATTTGATTATTACTCTACCCTCATTTCCTAATATGCTGATCTTATTGCTCTTACTATGGGCCAGGAGAGGAGCCTGGGCGGTAAACTCACCGGGCGAAATGACCCGGGCATAGTAGACAATCTTTTCCCTCCCCTTACCTACATGGAAGGTCAGCTTTTGTCCTTTTACTTCCGTGGGATAGGACCAGTAGTTGGTGAACTTTTCACCATAGACATAGGGACGTTCCACATAACGCAGGCCTGCCGGGAGGATATCCACAATTTCATAGCTGCCTGCGGGAGCTTTGTCGCCAATATCAAAGGAAATTACCACCTGTACTAAGTCGGTGCGCCCCATCGTATTGGTGGCCCGTTTATTCACGTTATAGCTCCGGGCAATGGCCAACCCTTCCTGGGGTTTTATCTCATCAGCACTGTAAGGTTTGGTATAGAGGGACATGACGCCAACTTTACCCTCAATGTTGCTGAACTTGATGGTGTTAAGGTCTTCCGGTAGGAGGGTTAATTTAAATGTCTGCTGGTCTTTTAAAATGATGGTTTCTTTCCTCCCTCTCAGCTCATAAGTAAAACTGACAGGCTTAGGGTTCATATAACGCAGGTTGTATTTCATTATCTGCAGTTGTTCCAGGGTATTGAGCACATCCTTGCCGGGGTTCTCCAGAATATACTGGTAAAGCTTATGTTTTTCAGGTCTATCGAAACTGGCGGCTAAGAGGGCCATCTGAGTTGTAGCTTCGATGATCTCATCCTGATCCCGGCCTGCTTTGATTCTCATGGTGGAGCCAAGGTCTTCACCGTACTTAGTAATGAGTTCCTGGAAGACTTCCTTGGCATAAGCACCGTTGCCTAATTCCAGCAAGGCCATGGCTAACCGTATTTTGACGGCAGGCTCCAGGTTTTTCTCCTGCAACTGTTTATTAATCTCCAGGAGCACAGGTTCCTTCAGAGCAGCCAAACCCCATAAGGCCAGGCTCTTATCCTCTTCCTTCTGTTTATCGCCTTCGAGAATCCGGTACAGGTAGCGGGCCAGGGCCGTTTTATCAAATTGATCGGCCTCATAGACTGCTACCAGGGCAGTGAGATAGGGTTCACTTTCCCCATAAGGAAGAATACTGATTCCACCATCAGGCTTCTGGTACTGGAGAAGAGAATCGTCTTTACCGCCTTCCCGCAAACTATTTTCCGGGAAATACTGGCTTAAGAGCTTCTGGGCACCCTGTTTGGTTAGTTTTTGTTCCACCCGGCTGCCATCGACCCAACTCAAACTGTAGAGGGCGGTAAGATACTGGCTTTTCTCATAGTCACTGAAGATCAGGGTGGTAGGTTCTGTAGAAGACCCTTGCAACTGGAGATCCGTTTTCAAAAGGTCATGCCGGCTGATAGTTCTTTCCAAATATGACTTAACTACGGTAAATTCTTTCGTTAGTATATCCTGTTGTTCACCTATACTGCCTTTAACGGTGATTTTGTATTTTCCTTCTGTCAGTTCGGGTAAAACGAGATCAACGGGTGTAAAGGCCTTACCTTGTTCTTTCCTGGTAATTTCCTCCCCAGCGGGAGTAATTAATTTCATCTCATAGGATACTGCGGCCTGGGGATGCAGCATCTCGCCGAAGGAGCGGACTACTGCCGCCGGCCTGTCACCAGCGAAATAAGTATCATTCAGTACCAGGTCGACAAAGAAGGGCAACCGCACAGGTATCTTGGCCGTACCGCTTGCCGCCTCTAGACCGGCAGTCAGGGCGTGGTAAGTGACGCGCCAGGAGGTAAGGTTATCAGGAAGCTGAAACTCCGTTCTGGCCACTCCTTGTTTATCTGTTTCCAGGGTCGTAAAG
>JAIHAN010000094.1 GCA_020054815.1 Peptococcaceae bacterium
GCATTTTCCAGGATGGCTACCTGGGAATCAAGCATGGCCACATCCACTTTTTGCCCTTTCCCCGTTTCATGGCGCATGTTAAGGGCCGCAAGTATTCCAATAATTGTAAACAAAGCAGCGGTGATATCGCCGATAGAAGCTCCAACACGCGTCGGAGGTCCGCCTGGATGACCTGTAATACTCATAATTCCACCCATTCCCTGAACTACTACATCATAAGCCGGTTTTAAACTATAGGGCCCGGTATGCCCAAAGCCGGAGGTGGCAGCATAAATCAGGCGGGGGTTAACCTGAGATAGGCGGTCATACCCCAACCCCAGCTTTTCCATAGTTCCGGGCCGGTAGTTTTCCAGAACCACGTCAAATTTTTCTACCAGGCGTAGAAAAATTTCTTTTGCCTTTTCTTCCTTAAGATTCAGGGTAATACTTTCCTTGTTCCGGTTTAAACTCATAAAGTATGCACTCTCAGAACCCACAAAGGGACCGAAAGCCCTGGAATCATCGCCTATACCAGGCATTTCAACCTTAACCACTTCGGCTCCCAGGTCTGCCAAAACCATGCCGCAGTAAGGACCGGCCAAAACCCGGGAAAGGTCCAGTACTTTTAAACCTGACAGCGCCCGTAAATCATGCATAATTCCATCTCCTTTGCTCTCGAATATTTTGACTCTCTATTTCAAATATACTTAAAATTTATAACCCCGTTGGTTTTTAGGGATTAAGATGAAAAAAAAAGGGGTTAAAAGCCCCTTTTTGGTCGATAAGATGCATTTTAAATTCCCATCTTTTCATTAAACTTTTTAATATAATGCCGGCTCACAGGTATATTTTCTTCTGTATAATCCTCTAAAACCAGAACGTAAGTGTTATTAAACCAAGGAATAACCTCTCGAATCTTTTCCAGATTCACAAGATAACTTTTATGGATACGACAAAATTGGGAAGAGTTTAATTTTTCCTCAATTTCTTTAAGAGTAAATCCTGTAACGAAGTTGCCTTTCTCTGTATATAAAACCGTCTTCCCTTTCCCTTCTGCTTTAACGAAAATGATTTGGGAAGTATTTAAGACAATGAGCCTATCATGGGCCCAAACAGACAATCTCCCCCGATGTGTTACTACATTTTTAGCTAATAAATCATAGATTGTCCCATTTTCCCATTTCTCTGCTTTCTTAAGCTCTACTAACTTTTTTACGGTTTGTTCCAACCGTTTTTTAGAGTAAGGCTTCATGACATAATCTACTGCATTTAATTCAAAAGCCTTAACGGCATATTCATTATAGCCTGTGGTAAACACGATTTTAGGAGGATGAGGCAATTGGAGAATCTCCCAGGCAGTAGTCAACCCATCTTTAACACTCATTTGAATATCCAGAAAAATTACATCAAGGGGGGTTTTTTTAAGAAAAGCCAGAGCCTCTTCCCCATCTTCACACTCACCGACAACCTCAATACCACCAATCTCCTCCAGGAGGCACCTTAACTCCTCTCTGGCCGGAAACTCATCATCTACCAGTAAGGCCTTCATCATTATGCGCATCCTCCTTTCGCAAAGGAATGGGAATAGTTACACGAGTACCGCGCCCCGGCCAGCTTTCAATCTGTAAACCGAAGTTACTGCCGTAGAGATTTTTCAGCCGGCTGTCTACATTAGAAAGACCGATATTTTTACGATCGGGGTTATATTCCAGAACTTTTTTTATTAATTCAAGCTCCATCCCTACACCATTATCCTCTACCGTCAAAATAACCTTGTCCTCTGAGACATGACTGGAAATTGTTATAATCCCCCCCTCTTTTTTAGGCAGTATACCGTGTTTTATGGCATTTTCCACAATGGGTTGCAGGATTAACGGGGGTACCATACATTTACATTCCGGTGATATTTGATAAATGACTTGTAATTTGCCGCGAAACCTGGCCATTTCTATCTTGACATAAGAATCTACATGTTTGAGTTCCGTATCAAGGTCCACTAATTGATCGGGATTTACTAAATTTTCCCGGTAAAATTCTCCCAAATGAATGAGGAGGTCTCTAGCCGTCTCCGGATCCTTTCTACAGTAATACACAATTGTATTGAGGGCATTAAAAAGAAAGTGGGGGTTAATCTGGGCCTGAAGGGCCTTAATTTCCGCTTCCGCCAGTAGCTGCGACTGCATCTGCCCCCTGCTAATCTCAATTTGTGTGGAAATTAACTGGCCTAGACCAAGGGCTAACTCAATTTCAAAGGGTGTAATGCTCTGCTCAGTTAACTTATATAGTACCAGTGAACCTACAACTTCATTATTTTCTTTTAAAGGTACTGTTACTTTAGAAGCAAGGGGACAATTTTCCATAGGACAACCAATTTCGCCCTTTGTCTGGACTACACTATACTCTCCGGTTTCCAAAACCTCTGCAGTACTCTGCGTAAAAATATCCGTTTCCGGGGAGTGATGGTCACTACCAGTGCCAACAAAGGCAAGTATCTTCTTGGGTGTAGTTATAGCTACTGCCCCGAGCCCTTCTACCATTTCAAAAATGATTTTGGCAGCTTTTTCAGCCGAGTAGCGATTTAAACCTTTCCTTAGAAAAGGAAGGGTCTCATTGGCAATCTGTAAAGCTAATTGGGCTGCCGTTGCTTCTCGTTTTTCTTGATCTCGATAAACACTTTCCAAAATAGCCATAAAAGCAGCCACGCCAAGGGCATTTATAATAATCATGGGAGGTCCAATCATTTCCACCGACCGCACAGCCTGGGCCAGGGGCTTGGACATGACTACCAGTACCCCCATATGCAGGATTTCAAAGGTTAAGGCCAGGCCTAAAGCATAAGGCCATCTAACTTTTTTATAGCGAATCTTATCATAATAAATACCGGCTAATAACCCTTCGGCCACAGTAGAAAATGAACTGGCAAACACAGTATATCCGCCCAAAGAAAAACGGTGAAGACCAGCTAACAATCCTGCCCCTAAACCTACTGTAGGACCTGCCACCAACCCAGCCACAATAACTCCTACTGCCCGTGTATTGGCTATCGTATTTTCTATAGGTATACCATTATAAGTACCTAATATCCCGATAAGACCGAAGAAAACGATTAAGAACACTTTTTCAGGCCAGGATGTATCCCTCTTCAGCATGATGTTTTTAAAAACTTTAGCTTTAGAAAAAAAGAATACAAAGATTAGTACCACAGCTAATTCCATAAAGAGATGTTTGGCTATCCCCATTAAATGTTGTAACAACTTTAAATCACCTCATAGCCAATGATACTAAAAAGCACTCTTCTTTTAAAGGCAAAGAATCAATCACATTTTTCAAAACCATGTGCAACGAATGGGCCTAATACAATCTACCGTGATGAGAAAAAGAGAGGTCCTGTGGCAGTACGCTACAGGACCTCTGTGCAGTTATAAAATATGAGCTGTATATTTCTTATTAAGGGATGCGGCTTATTCTCTAAAAATTACTTTCAGATCAATAAGCAAGTCATCAAAAATACCAACTTTAATTATATCTTCATTCCCATAAACCCCACTCAATTCAAACCGTCCGTTTTGGTTTAGGGAAAAAACTTCGATTGTACTATTGACTGGCTCAATAATCCAGTATTCCCTGACTCCAGCCCGCTCATACAACTTATATTTAATCCATCGATCGATCTTGCCTGTTCTTGGCGAAAGAATTTCAATGATTAAATCTGGACTTCCTTTACACCCTTTATCGTCTAGCTTATTGGAATCGCAGATTACAGAGAGATCAGGCTGTACAACATCCATGATTTGATCATCTGATTTTCCTTCCGTGAAAAGCCTCACATCAAATGGCGCTATAAAAGCCTCACACCGTTTGCCGCGGAGATAGGAGGTGAATTCCGTTGCTAGTTCACCTAAGATTTGCTGATGTTTTCTGGAGGGTGATGGAGTCATATTATAGGGTACACCGTCAATTAGTTCCCAACGCTCTTCATCTGGCCAATGCAAGTAATCTTGATAGCTATACTTCCGTTCAGGATGATGGAGAGGCGAACTCACAATTATCACCCCTTTGCTTTTAGCAATCCCTTTTCTTGCTTAATTATACCATAGAACAAAGGCACTTCGTGCATTTTGTCCCATATTATCTCAAAACGTCGGCGCAGCGCTTGCAGAGTCCGGGATGCTCAGCATCCTGTCCTGTGGTTTCCGAATAGATCCAGCAGCGCTCGCATTTTACTCCGGGGGCTTTTTCCACTTTGGCAGCTAAACCGGGCAGGTCTTCACTGGTATAAACCTCGCCTGCCCCGTCGCCTTTATGGAGTATGACGCCGGAAGTAATGAAAATAGTAGCCAGATCTTCTTTTAGAGGCTCCAGGAATTGATACCACTCCTTATTGGCATAGAGATTCACCTGAGCGTCTAAAGAGTGGCCGATCAGCTTGGCCCGCCTCGCCTCTTCCAGGGGTTTAGCCACAAAGTCTCTTACTTCCAGGATCTTATCCCATTTGGCTTCCAGGTCACTGTCAATATACTCTGCCTTGAGCTCGGGCCAGCCTGCAACCTGTACAGTCTCGGCTTTGTTCTTGTAAGGCAGATACTGCCAGATTTCTTCTGTGGTAAAGGCCAAAATAGGAGTAAGCATTTTCACCAGAGCGGTAATAATCTCAAAGATTACAGTTTGGGCACTTCTTCTTTCCGTTGATTGCGCTTTCGCCGTGTATACCCGGTCTTTGATAATATCCAGGTAGATGGCGCTCATATCTACGGCGCAGAAGTTATGGATACTATGATAAACAGTGTGGAATTCATAATTCTCATAGGCCTCGGTCACACGTTTGATTAATTTGTGCAGTTTAAGCAAAGCCCATTTATCAATCTCCACCAGTTTTTCATAGGGTACAGCATCTTTCTCGGGTTCAAAGTCATAGAGGTTGCCCAAAAGGTAGCGGCAGGTGTTACGAATCTTGCGATAGGCTTCGGCTATCTGTTTGAGGATGTTAGGCGAAGCGGCCACATCGGAACGGTAATCGGCGGAAGCGACCCAAAGTCTCAGGATATCAGCCCCCATCTGGTCAATGACTTCCAGGGGATCGATACCGTTCCCCAGAGACTTGGACATCTTCCTCCCCTGTTCATCCACCAGGAAACCGTGGGTTAAAACAGCCTTGTAAGGGGCTAATCCCCTGACGGCTACAGAAGTGGACAGGGAGGAGTTAAACCAGCCCCGGTGCTGGTCACTGCCCTCTAGATAAAGGTCCGCAGGCCAGACTAAATCAGGCCTGGTTTCCAGGACGGCAAAGTGGCTGGAACCGGAATCAAACCAGACGTCCATGATATCCGTCTCTTTACGGAATTCTCTGGCGCCGCATTCAGGGCAGGCAAGGCCTTCAGGAATTAAGTCTTCGGCTTCCCTGGCCCACCATACATCAGCTCCGTGCTCCTTAAAGAGTTCCTGCAAACGACTGATAGTGGCATCATTAATGATTTCCTTATTACATTCCTTACAATAAAAAATGGGAATGGGGACACCCCAGGTACGCTGCCGGGAGATACACCAGTCGCCCCGGTCGGCCACCATATTGTGGATGCGCTCTTCTCCCCAGGCCGGGATCCACTTTACTCCCTCAATAGCCTTCAGGGCGGCCTCCCGGAAACCGTCAATGGAGGCAAACCACTGCTCTGTGGCCCTGAACATGACGGGATTTTTACAGCGCCAGCAGTGGGGATACTGGTGCTTGATGAACCCTAAGGACAGGAGCTTGTCTTGTTCTTTCAACTCCGCCGTAATGGCTTTATTGGCATCCTCAATAAACATACCGGCAAACTTCCCTGCTTCTTTTGTAAATTTACCTGCATTGTCAACGGGGGAAAGGACAGGGAGGTTATACTTTTTACCCACTTCAAAGTCTTCCGCGCCATGACCCGGCGCCGTATGGACACAGCCGGTGCCCTGTTCGGTAGTGACGTGTTCCCCTAAAATAACGACGGATTGCCTGTCAAAGAAAGGGTGACTGCAGATAATGCCTTCCAGTTCTTCCCCTTTGAAGGTTTCTTCCACATAAGCTTCAGGCTTACCCAGGACTTCCAGGAAATTCTCCTGCAGTTCCTTGGCCACAATGTATCTTTCTTGACCCACTGCCAGGAGATTGTATTCCAGTTCAGGGTGCACACACACCGCCAGGTTGGCGGGCAAAGTCCAGGGAGTAGTGGTCCAGATCACAAAATAAGTGTCATCCTGCCCCAAAAGACCATTCCCCTGAATAACAGGAAACTTGACATAAATGGAGGCCGATTTCTTTTCACCATATTCGATTTCTGCTTCGGCCAGGGCCGTTTCGCAGTGAGGACACCAGTAGACAGGCTTCAGGCCTTTATAGATATACCCTTTCTTCGCCATGTCGCCAAAAACACCAATTTGGACAGCTTCAAATTCTGGGTTCAGGGTCACATAAGGATTTTCCCAATCTCCCCGTACCCCCAGGCGTTTAAATTGTTCCCGCTGAATGCCCACATACTTTAAGGCGTATTCCTTACAGTGTCTCCTAAATTCAACAGGGTCGGTAGCATGCCGGTTCAGACCCATAGCTTTTATGGCTTGCTGTTCGATGGGCAAACCGTGGGTATCCCAGCCGGGAACGTAGGGAGCGTCATACCCGTTTTGGCTGCGGTATTTAACAATGATATCCTTTAATACTTTGTTCAGGGTATGGCCTAAATGGATATTCCCATTGGCATAGGGAGGTCCATCATGGAGAATGAACTTAGGTTTCCCGGCCGTAGCCTTCTGGACTATTTCATAAAGTTTCATTTCCTCCCATTTTTGTAGAATTTCCGGTTCCCTCTGGGGTAAATTCCCCCGCATGGGAAACTCCGTCTGGGGAAGATTAAGGGTATCGTTATACTTGTTTTGTACTTCTTTGGACATGCTTGTAATTCACCTCGTTTTAGTTGTTAGTTGCTAGTTGATAGTTGGTAGTAATAATTTACCACTCTTTAAAGCTTATAGAATCAGTAATATGCACGGGAAAGCAATAAGAATAATATTATTGGTTTCGGTAGTCGGTAGTCAGATGTCGAACTTCATCCACTAACAACTGCCAACTAACAACTACCAACTAAAAAAAGCTCTTCATCCCCAAAAGGGACGAGAGCCTATTCCCGCGGTACCACCCTAATAGCAGTATAAACAAACTGCCTCTCATAAACCCTGTAACGGGAGTTAACCGGTAAAACATAGCCTTGAATGATAAAGGTTCTGTTCTACGGCTCCTGGGTGATTTTCCCCTGCTAGTTTCCACCCGTCTCCCACCACCACGGGCTCGCTGTAAGAAAACTCTGGCAAGCTACTCTCCCAATCACGGCCATTGTCTGTTTCCTGATAATTATAAAGCAAATAACAGAAAAAAGTCAATTACAGCTGGTTAGAGGCCTAATTGCTGCAACAACTGCTCCTTATTTACACCTTCAACAAGCACTATCTTATTTCGTCCTGTATGCCCACTGACAATAGTTACTCTACTCGTGGCTATCCCCAGCTTCTGGGCAATAAACCTGATGCAGGCCGCATTGGCTTCCCCCTCAACGGGCGGAGCCGTTAATCTAATCTTTAAAGCATCCTCCTGCAGACCGGCAATTTCGTTTTTACTGGCCCTGGGCTGTACCTTTATCTTAAACTGCACCCCGCCTTTAGTCTCCTGCAAATTCCACAGTAAAGCCATGGTCCCTATACTCCTTTGTTTCCTCGGTTACGCAGGCTGGACTAGTATTAAGATGTTCACTTTCCAAAAGTTCGAGCTGTGTATTGAGAAAGCTTTTCAGTTTCACGTAAAGCTGCTTTTCGTATGAACGAAGTTCCTCCAGTTTCGCCGTGACCTGGATTACCTGCTCATGGGCTCCGGCAATAATTTGTTCAGCCTTCTTTTTCGCTTCCCAGATGATGAGGTCTACTTCCTTGTCGGCATTTTTCCTGGCCTCGTCAGCCATCTTCTGGGCAAGAATCATCGTATTTTGTAGAGTTTCTTCCATCTCTTTATAGCGGTTTAAATTATCGCGGTGCTTCTGCAACTGGTCTTTAAGTTCCATGTTCTCTTTGTATAAAGTCTCAAAATCCTTGATCACTTCGTCTAAAAACTCATCTACTTCATCTACATCATAACCACGAAAGCCTTTTTTGAACTCTTTATTATGTATATCCAGGGGAGTTAACACAGCCAACACCTCTCTCAGACAAATCTCTGCAAGGTAACCCTTATTCTCCTTTTATGTGTTGTACCACTTATTTCCTGCACAAGCACACGACCCCTTCCCCGCCCCGATAAAACATCTCCTTCTTTAAGCAGATAGTCGGTTTTAGTAGTCTCCTGCCAGTTCACCTTAATCTTCCCGGCAGAAATCTCCCGGCTTATTCTGGTCCGGGATGTGCCAAAACCTACCGCCGCTATGGCATCGAGGCGTAAGGAAGGTACAGTAGTAGTAATACTTTTCCCTTCCCGCTCGGGCAAGCTAAACTGTTCCGGCGCCAATTCCTTGATTTCCAGGGGTACCCCCTTTACCTTGAGCGGTTCGTACAGCAAAAAGTTGGCTATCTCCCTGTCTGCTGCAGCCACACATCCCTGGGGCACCAGCCAGATATCACCAAGTTTTTCCCGTTTGATCCCGGTACTCAAAAGAGCTCCCAGAAAGTCCCGGTGGGTAACCTTCACAGAAGAAAAGTCACCATAACAGGCCAGTAAAGTGATTTGTGCCGCATCCAGGTTCACTTCCAGATAGTCCGGGAATAAAAGGATTCTTCTACGTTCGGCATAAGGATGGCCGCCATAACTCTCCCAGTTGAAATCCCCATAGTGTTCTAGAATTTTTTCCGCTACCCCCAGCAAATGAGGGTCAGCAAAGTCGGTGACCTGGCTCTGCTGTTTTTTCTCTAACAGTCTCATTTTATCTAACAGCCTGGCCACAAACTGTTTCTCTTCCTCGGTCTTAAGCTGCCGCAGGATTTCCTCACGAGTCTTCGGCATATCTTTAAAGGGCCCTCAAAAGGTCAATCACCAGCATTTCTACCAGTTGAATGACAAAAATGGCCACAATGGGGGAGAAATCTACAATCATTCTTCCCCCCATTAACCGGCGGAAGGGCGCCAGTACCGGTTCGGTGATTTCATAAATAAAGCGGAAAATGGGGTTGTAGGGGTCATGACGAACCCAGGACAGGAGCACCCTGATGATGATTAACCAGTCTAAGACTTCAAAAGCAATGCGTACATAGGGAATCAGCCAAGTCAATATGTATCCACTCCCCTTTATTTCCTTAATAATTCCTGGGATCTCCTGGTAGCTGCCAGGACCGTTTCCATGATAATGCCCCGCAGCCCCGCTTTTTCCATCTGGGCCAGACCTGTAATGGCCGTACCGCCGGGGGAAGTCACCATATCCTTCAGTTGTCCGGGATGGAGTCTGGTTTCCTGGACCATGCGGGCGGCCCCCTGTACAGTTTCAGCAGCCAGTTTAAGGGCCACATCCCGCGGCAGGCCGGCTAAAACACCGCCATCGGCCAGAGCTTCAATCAGTACATAAACATAAGCAGGTCCGCTGCCGCTTAAACCCGTAACAGCATTAAGCATTTTTTCGGGCAGGATAGTCACACTGCCCACTGCTTTAAAGATTTCTTCAGCTACGGCCAAATCTTCTTGGGTGACAAACTTTCCACCCGCCAGCACAGTGGTTCCCGCATTGATTAAAGCAGGGGTATTGGGCATAACCCGTATTACCTTACAGCCTAAGGGTACTGCTTCCTCAATAAAGGAAGTGGAAATACCCGCAGCAATGGAGATTAGTAATTTGTCGGGAGTCAAAACAGAGGCAAAAGTTTTTAGGGCATCCATGATATTCTGGGGTTTTACGGCCAGGATAATCACCTCGCCGTGCCGGACCACATCTTTATTGTCAACAGTTGTCTTTACACCTAATTTATTCTTTAAGCATTCCAGCCGTTCACGGGAAAGGTCGCTTACCAGTAAAGTTTCGGGCTCCACCCCTCTACGAATGAGACCTGCTAAAATCGCCTCGCCCATGGCGCCGCCGCCGATACAGCCAATATTCTTCAACGTTCAAACCTCCTTAGTTCCGTTCCCTGGTTAATTCTACTGATCCAGGCAAAGACTTCTTTGGGTTGGGTCAGGTCATTAATATCGCCGGAAATATCCACGTTATTGGGTACGGCAATGATGATTCCTGAACCGATTTTTTGCAGGGTACCTCCCAGAGCATAGGCCGTCCCCCCCACAAAGTCAATAATGCGCCTGGCCAGGGCAAAATCCACGTTTTCCAGATTGATAATGACAGTCCGTTTATTCTTTAAACTGTCAGCTATCTGCTGTGTATCATCAAAAGTAGTTGGTTCAACTAAAGTGACCTTTATCTGATCCTTGTTGCTGCCGGCGTTAAAAGGCACAACCTGTCCCCGGGGTTTACGGTTTCTGACCTCAGCATTCTCGTAGAGAGGGCTGCTGGTTTCCTCGGTCACAACAACCTCTTCCCTTACTTCTGTAAAACCCATGACATCAAGTATCTTATCGAAAACCTTCATGCTCTTCTCCTCCTTCTTCATAATTTCTGGGGCCAAAAATCCTGCTGCCTATCCTTACCAAAGTCGCCCCCTCCTCCACAGCCACAGTAAAATCATCACTCATTCCCATGGAGAGTTCCTTCATTTCTACCTGGGGAAGTTTCATCCCGTCAATTTCTACCGACAGCTCCTTTAGCCTGCGGAATATGGGCCGCACCTCCTCGGCTTGGGCAACCAGAGGACCTATGGTCATGAGGCCCTTTATCTTTATTCCCGGTAAAACAGAGATTTCCTTGATATTTTGCAGTAATTCTTCTTCACTAAACCCTGATTTGCTTGTTTCCTGAGAAATATTAGCCTGTAACAGGATGTTTACGGTTACTCCCGCTTTTAGCGCCCTTTTACTAATTTCCTGGGCCAAAGCAAGGGAATCTACGGAATGAATTAAACTTACTTTGTCGATTATGTATTTTACTTTGTTCCGCTGCAAGGTACCAATGAGATGCCATTCAATATCGGGCGGCAGCTGGGGGACTTTCTGAATAAGTTCCTGCACCCTGTTTTCACCAAACATACGCTGCCCCGCCTGGTAAGCTTCCATTATTGTATTTACAGGAAAATTCTTGGAAACAGCTACTAATTTAACCTCTCCAGGGTTCCTGCCGCTCTTTCGGCAGGTGGTTTCAATAAGCTGCCGGATGCTCTGCATGTTTTCCCTGATACTTTTCATAATTAACCTCCAGAACTACAGAGATATTCGACGTGGAAAGAAGACCACCTGTCCTTCTTTTACCAACTGGGGGGTGGTAATGACCAGATCCGAAGCCGACAGCCCTTCCACGGCCACTTTCTTGTTGAGCCTCCCGCTGACTGTAACCTCTTTCCACTGTACCTTTCCCCGGGCGTAGATAAAAACTCCCAAGTTACCTTCCTTTTCGACTAAACAATGTTCCGAAAGAACAGTTCCCCGGTATTTGTTCGTAATAATATCCCCTTTAATTTTACGTAATTGATAAGTCTCCGGTAAATTAGGAATTCTGATTAAAAGCTGCAGTTTTTCCCCGTTTTGAGCCACAGACGTAATGCTGCCACGAATCAAAAGGTTATCCAGTTTTTCCAGCCGTATTTCCATACTGTCACCTGTTTTTACTTCCCAGCCCAGGTTAGGTGCCGACTCCAGATAAAGATAACAGGGGCTCAGGTTATCGATAACCTTGACAAAAAAACTTCCCCCCGGGA
>JAIHAN010000095.1 GCA_020054815.1 Peptococcaceae bacterium
CCATCAATGCTGTACTCTATAGTGCCGCGCTGTACCGGCGCAGTAAGGAAATTGCCGGTACTGGCTTTTGCCTGTTTGTATTGTTGTAGATGAATGCAGATGCCACAATTAGCAGTGTTAGTACAACTGCAATAAAAATAAAAACAATCTTTAAACTTGGTTAGTTACATACTGCTTTTACTCACCTCCGGTTAAAAATGTTATTTAGAGTATAGGGGATATATGTGGCTTAAAAGGAACAAAAACGTGAACTTTTTGTGAACTTTTATTAGGTGATCCCTAAATTAAAAAAGACAACCCCCCTGTTTGAGGAGGGCTATCTTTTTAGGTGTGATGAGATTATTCAGATTGGGTTAAACAAGATACACAATCAACCACTTTAATGGATACATTCTCCCTCTTTCCTTGTGATGAGGCCAGGCTGGCTAAATTGATTAAATTTAATATATTATATCTCAAGTCTTCACCAGGGCGAATACCCGTTCTTCTTCCGCCAGCAATACCAATTGTTAGATCTATCTTTATATCATTCAACCATTTATATTCTTTAGTAGAATTTATGATTTTATTGGCAAAGGTAATTGCCCGTTCTAAAGAACCATCATATAAGATTAGGAATTCATCTCCGCCAAACCTGCATAAATAACAATTTTCGTCAATTTGATCCTTTAGCAACATTCCTAATTGTAATAATATTTGATCACCAATTATATGCCCATTGTCTTTGTTAATAACCCCAAAATTATTTACATCAATAAAGATAACAGTAAAGTCACTTTCTTTCCGTAACAGTTCTACCGCCTTCTCAATAATAAATTGGCTTTTTGGCAAACTGGTCAGTATGTCGATATGTTTACTCACTTCTTCAATGAGTTTTGCCTTAGTGATAATACCCACTAATTGATCATTATGTATAACAGGCAATCTTTCAATGTTTTTTTTCTCCATTAGCTCCTTAGCTTCCCAAATTGTTGAATTTGCAGTAATAGTTATAACCTCTTTGGTCATAGCATCTGCAACAATCCTATTGGGATGGGCTCTTCTAATATCTTTGGACGTGATGATGCCCACTAATTTGTCATCAAGCACTACGGGGAGACCCCCTATATTATTTTCCCACATGATTGCTTCAGCTTTTTTTACACTTTCATAGGGGCCAATGGTATAGACATTTATCGTCATAATTTCCTTTACATATCTACTCATAAATCAATCATCCTATTTATTTCTACATGGATGTTTATCTGGGCTTTGACCATACTATCTTCATTGGCTACTAAACTTCCCTCATCAAGTATGATGGAAATTAATTTTTCTCTGGGGATTAGCTGTAGTAATGATTTTCTAATTACCAATGCTTCAAACATAAAGTGATCAAGACGAATCACTTCGTACTGGTCAGGTGCAAGTGCGTCAATCATTTTTTTTGCTGCTTCAGCACCTATAGGCGCCCTATTTCCAATTAACACAACATCCTGCATAGGTGGAAACTCAAATTCCGTCATTTTAATTTTAATTTCCGCTTTTCTTATGGCAGTAGTATTCTCCATTTTGCTATCTCCCCTATATTATAATAGGCAGCCGATGAACCCCGCCCTAATGTAAGCAATTTATGTCAAAACACAACTTTATATATTTATACCATAAATTTTATTTTTCCTCCATAATTAATAAAATTTTCCATGCCCCTAAAAACTTATACTTTCTGACTGGTGAAACAAAACCCGTCCTAGCGACGGGTTTTCTGTTGCTTCATCAATCTGTATTTTGACTTAATATTTGCTCCATTTCTAGAAATTCTCGAACCAGTTCAGGATCCAACTGGCTTCCTGCCACTCTAAGCAGTTCTTTTTTCGCCTCTTCCACGGTAAGCGTTGGCCGGTATACACGTGGCGAAGTCAGAGCATCGTAGACATCGGCCACAGCAATGATTCTGGCATAGAGAGGTATATTCGGGCCTTTAAGCCCGGTAGGATACCCCTGACCGTTATACCACTCATGATGGTGTACAACTGAGGGAATCAAATCATTTAAGCCGGTAGAAGATAAAGTATCGATGGCCAGCACTGTATGCTTTTTAATGATTTCATACTCAATATCCGTTAGTTTTCCCGGTTTATACAGAATTTTCTCGGGAATACCCATTTTACCAATATCATGTATTAAAGCTGATTTAGTAACTAACTCCACTTCACTTTCCGATAAGCTGATTTTCGCCGCTAATATCTTGCTATATTGCGCTACCTTGTTGCAGTGAATATATGTTGATATATCCCGTAACTCCATTAATTTTACCATTGCCTTTAATGAATCTGATTGGACACTAGCTAAAATCACGTTTCCACGCCTTTCTGCGGCACAATATAGGACCATTGACCTAATTTCATGGATATTATACAAAATAATCCATTTTTTTGCAAGTTTCAGCAATTAATCTCCTGGGAAATTTTCTCTATAAAAAATGGTTGAAGCCAGGGCTGCAACCATAAAAATCTATCGTATTATAGTTTTATAAGATAAATCCACACAAGACCCGTAAAAAATAATAGTCCTCCCAGATTTACGATATGAAACTTTACAAGATAGTCTTTACCGGGATATTCTTTTACGTAAAGCTTGTAGGAAATAAGGCTGGCCAGGGAAGCAATTAGTGTGCCCATACCGCCTACATTAACTCCCCAGAGAAGTTCCCGATAATGACCGGTGAAGTTAGCCAAAAGAATAGCGGCAGGGACATTGCTGATAAACTGGGAAAGAATTGCACCTAAAAGGAAAGTATTGCCTTCGCCGTTTAAAAAAACGGTGATACTTTCCATAAGTCCCGGCAATCTGGCTAGGTTATCGACCAAAAGAAAAAAGGCAATAAAAGTACCAAGTAAATAATAATCAATCTTCAGGAGTAGTTCCCTGTCAAAAATAATGAGTACAAGTAAAGTAAAGAAAAAAATGAACCTGTAATCAATTGCACGCAACACAGATAATACAACCAGACCAAAAAAAATAAGATACATCAATTGTCGTTTGGATTCTGAAGGTGTAAAACTGACGTCACATTTATACTGGACAGGCTCTGGGGGAATTTTAAAGGCTAATATAATCAACGAGATCAGTCCCCCTACTACAAAAGGAGCCATCATGTTTATGAAAGATGTGGGACTGATTTTATAGTATTCGTAGAGAAAGAGGTTTTGGGGGTTTCCCATAGGTGTCAAACTGCTTCCGATGTTGGCGGCTAAAGTCTGTAAAATGACTAACCAGGCAGGATTAAAGCTGCAGCGTTTGGCAATTAAAAGGCTTAAAGGAACCAGGGTCAGTAGAGCCACATCATTGGTGATAAACATGGCAAACAAACCTGTCATAAGCACTAAACAGATACTTAAGAGTCTTAAAGAACGGAATTGTTCGAGGAGTTTTAAGGATAGCTCATCTAAGACCCTGTACTTTTCCAGGGCTATAATCACTGCCATCAAGTTGAAGAGAATGATAATTACTTTCCAGTCAATAGCTGCTACACTGGGTTTGACAAAAAAGGAAGACGCCGCCACGAGAAAAGATGCCGTAACAAAAAGGGGTTCCTTAGTCCATATAGCCTGAAGATACTGGCGCATTACTCAGTCACCTTTCGTAATTCATTAAACGTTATTTATCTTACCATGAATTTGACAATTGTCCAGACCTGCTCCTCTCTCTCAGTATTAAATTCTTAGGCCGTGTAAAGCCTTTTTCTTTGCGAAAATAAAAACACCAATAGGATAAAGAATATATTTACAATTTATAACGGCCTGTGTATAATGTATCCTGTATACATAATACTTGGCTAATTCTTCTATTAGCTTAAAGGAGGTAGCAAAATGTCTGAAGCGTATAATCCTTATCAAACTATGCTCAACGTCCTGGATGAAGCAGCAAAGAAAATCGGACTCAAGTACAACGACTATGTTACTCTACGATACCCGGAAAGAGAATTAACTGTCTCTATTCCTGTGGTCATGGATGACGGCCGTACCGAAGTTTTTACCGGCTATAGAATCCAGCACAGCAGTTCCAGAGGTCCCTGCAAAGGCGGAATCAGGTTCCACCCCGATGTTAATCTCGATGAGGTAAAAGCGCTGGCGGCCTGGATGACCTGGAAATGTGCCCTGGTTAATATACCCTACGGTGGGGCCAAGGGTGCTGTAAAATGCGATCCCTCAAAAATGAGCATTGATGAGATTAGAAAACTCACCAGAAGATATACCGCCATGATCCTGCCTATTTTAGGTCCGGAAAAAGACATACCTGCCCCCGATGTGGGTACCAATGCCCAAATTATGGCCTGGATCATGGATACATACAGTATGTTTAAAGGATACGCTGTCCCGGAAGTTGTTACCGGTAAACCCCTGGAAATAGGTGGTTCACTGGGTAGAACGGAAGCGACCGGCAGGGGTGTCATGTTTACAGTTCTCAATCTCATTGAAAAACTAAGACTTGCTAAAGAAAACATGACGGTAGCCGTACAGGGTTTTGGTAATGTAGGTAGTACTGCAGCCAAACTCCTCAAGGATCAGGGTTTTAAAATCGTGGCCATCAGTGATGTCTCCTGTGCCCTGTATAAAAAAGAGGGTATTGATATAGATAAAGCGATTGACTATGCCAGGAACAACAAAAACCTTTTACAAGGCTATGCAGAAGAAGGACTCTCGATTATTACCAACAGTGAACTTCTCACCCTTGACGTCGATATCCTGATTCCTGCCGCCCTGGAAAATCAGATTACTGAAGATATAGCCACAGAAATGGGCGCTAAAATTATAGTTGAAGCCGCCAACGGTCCTACTACGAATAAGGCTGATAAAATCTTAGAGGAACGCAATATTATCCTGGTACCGGATATCCTGGCCAATGCCGGCGGTGTAGTAGTCTCCTACTTTGAATGGGTTCAGAATGAACAATCTTTTATGTGGGATGAAGATTACATCAACAGCAACCTGGAAAAAGTCATGAAAAAGACCTTTGAAGAAGTCTGGCAGGTCCATAAAGAAAAGAATGTGACCTTAAGAATGGCTGCCTATATGGTGGCTTTGGAAAGAGTAGCGAAAGCGAAAAAGATTAGAGGTATTTTCCCGTAAGACCTAAAAGGAATGCACTGTTTGACAGTGCATTCCTTTTTTTATGTAAATATTCATTTCAGATATAACTATTATTTGGGGAAATTGGGCAAACACTAGATATAATCGATTAATCAGAGGAGTGCCCGTACATTATACATGGAAAGGTTTGTAAAAAACATCATGGGAACAACCCTTATTGAACTAATGATTGTGACGGTAATCATCGGTATGCTGGCCACAACGTTTCTTTCCGCTTTTCAGAATGTGACGGCCAAAGCAAGTTTAGTCAAAGTAAAAAGCGACTTAAGAAACATAGCCACAGCCTGCGAAAGCTATAAATTAGCACGGGGAACTTATCCTGGCAGTATAAACTCCTTGGGAGATTTGTATTTTTTTAGACTTCCTTCCTCACATATACCCGGATATAGCTATGTAGTGGATAAAGATGGGATTATCTACTTACTTAAAGATACCAATGGCAATGGTAGAAAAGACCCGGAAGAAAACGATATTTATACCTTTAGCGACCCCGATGCCTTTACTTGCAGCTCCACGAATCTCTAGTTAGTGCAAAGAAAACTACAGGGTATTTTATTTTACTTTTAGCACCTCATCACACTTTTTCAGCGTAAATTTATTGAGGATCATCTCGTGGGTAAGAAGTGAGTCCTGTAAAAACTCGATATGTCTGGCGTCTGAATTGACAACTACGCCGAAATCATACGCACAGAGAAATGAACAGTTTGTTCCTATTAATGCTTCTCCCAGGTCTTTTTCGAAATGATAGATTTCTTCTCTGGGTGTTTCCTCAAGAAAAAAGAAAGGCTGGCATATCCATCTTATTCCCTGATATCCCGCAGAAGTTACGGAGGAAACCAAATTACAAATTTTTTCGTGTACTCCCTTGCTTCCGCTCCTCCGTAAACATTCGAGAAGTTCATTCAGTGAATGGCTCGTCACGCCTTCTGTCGGTATACCGTTAACCTTGAGAAAGTAGTGTAAACGCTTCAATAAATCAGGGTCAAGGGAGAGGAAGACTGCTTCTCTATTAACGGCGGCGTTATGAATATAATGACAAAGATTTACCATGAGGTGTTCTAATTCGTAGTAATAAAAGACTGCGTGAACGCCAAAAGTATTAGCCATGAACCGAATTCCCTCCTTAATGGAATACCGGGGACCTGCCTAAAGTATATGAACAATATCTACTCTACTCTTCAAATCTATTAAACATTATACTATATTTTCTGAACATTCTTCCACCTTGTATCAGTTTAATATCTTTAAATATTCTACTATCGATTCATCTAATAATTCACTTAAGCGGATAACCTCCTAAGCGGATAACCTCCCTATCCTGAAAGTTACCTCCCTTATCGACTACAAGTTTAATTAAATCTGTCCTTAACCGTTCTATTTCTTTAAGTTTGTGGGCGAGTATATTCTTTTTATCCTGTTCCATGTCCATATCCTCCCCCGATTTGTCTATATTTTTCAATATATAAAACACAGAAGAAACAAGAAAATAGTAATATCTTGTAAATAACATGAAGAAATTAGGACTATAGGTAGAATTTTTCTGGGACTAATGCTATTATACAAAAAGAAGGAGGTCAAGAACTTGGACAATATACTGTACGAAAAACAAGTAACCTGTCTATACTGCAATTTACCCTTTAAAACTACAAAGGTCAAACAAAGCAAGCTAATCGTTAAACATAAAGATCATGACTTCTGCACCCATTATGAGGGCGAAATAAATCCCTATTTTTATGATGTAAACGTTTGTCCCCACTGCGGGTACGCTTTTTTAGGTAATACACCGGAATTACGAAATAGTGAAAAAGAAATCCTGCGTAAGAACTATATCGAACGCCTGAATAAAATTAACCTGTGCGGCCCCCGCAACATGGAGGATGCCATTACAAGTTACAAACTGGCCTTAATTTTTTCTACCCTTTTAGAAGAGCAATATTTAATGACGGCCAGTCTTTGCTTAAGGCTCTCCTGGCTTTACCGTTTTCAAAATAATCCTCAGGAGGAAGAAAGATTTTTAGCCAATGCGTTAAATGCTTACCTCAGTGTTTACGAATTTGAAGACCTTAATCACCTGGCTATGGGCAAAGCCACATTATTTTATTTACTTGCCGAACTTAACGGCAGGCTCAAAAAATACGAAGAGACCAGAAAATGGTTTAGCAGACTCTTTGCGGAGAAAAATGCCGAACCGAGAGTAGTAAAAATGGCCCGGGAACGCTGGTATGATTATAAGGAACAGATTAAAGAAATAGGAATTTAGCGGGCAGTCTAATCAGCCGATTAGACTGCCCGTTTTTATCTTAAAAAGAATAAATACGGGAAATTGTAAATAAATAACATATGGAAACAACTTTTCCTTGTGCTCACTTCTGGATAAGTGTATAATAATTATCAATAATAATATTATTTGTACTATTTTGCCATATAATATTTAACAATTTCTTAAATTGATTGAAACAATTTCTACATATCTTTCGTCTATAATCTGTCTAGGAGTAGGAAAGGAGCGCAGAAGATGATTATTTTATTGAATATAGTTGTCATATTTTTAGTCTTAACTTATGTAGCTAAAAGGGCACGTAGTAACGAAGCTACGAAATAGAGAACAGTTTAAAGTTCAAAAGATAGCTTTTGCCTTTCGGCAAAGGCTATTTTTCTTTCTTGGGTTACCTTAAAATGCCTTTGCTTTTATGCTGTTTTCTGTATTATCATAGTCATTGTGACTGTTCAAGCATTCATGAAGCATAGCATTGGAGGTATTTGTGTGAGCATTGTACAAAAAGAACAACACAAACCACGTGAGGGGTTTGCTACCAGCCTCGGTGTTATTACCGCTACGCTAGGTTCCGCAGTAGGCTTGGGTAATATATGGAAGTTTCCTTACATGACGGGCGAAAACGGGGGAGCCGCTTTTATTCTTGTATATTTACTTTGCGTCATACTGGTTGGCCTGCCTGTCATGATTTCGGAACTTATTATTGGTCGTACTACCCAGGCTAATGCCATTACGGCCTTTAAAAGATTAGCGCCAAATAGGCCCTGGTATTTGGTGGGTGTTTCCGGGACAGCGGCCTCTTTCCTCATTATGGCCTTCTACACAACTGTAGCCGGCTGGGTTTTCTCTTATATCTTCAAAGCTGCCTCCGGGGTAATTTCTACCACTGACCCTGAAGTAACGACTCAAGTCTTCAAGACATCAATGTCTGCCGTGTGGAGCCCTCTCTTATGGCAATGGTTCGTCCTCCTCTTTACAGGTTCTATTATCATGCTGGGAGTAACCAAAGGCATTGAACGGATTACAAAAACCCTTATGCCCATCCTTTTTCTGCTCTTATTGATTTGTGTTATTAGGGCTTTAACCTTACCCGGAGCCAGTGAAGGGTTAAAATTCCTGTTTAGACCCGATTTTTCCAAAATAACTGGCGCCACCATTCTTACAGCTATGGGTCTTTCCTTCTTCAAATTGTCTGTGGGTATGGGAACCATGATTACCTATGGAAGTTATTTTGGCTTTAGGGAAAATATCCCCTATACCGCGGTAAAAGTAATGCTTTCCGATACTCTCGTATCTATCCTGGCGGGTATGGCTATCTTCCCGGCTGTCTTTGCTTTCGGATTTAAACCTGATGCCGGTCCTTCCTTGCTTTTCATTACTATTCCCACAGTATTCGCTTCCATGCCTTTAGGGGACATTTTCATGGTACTGTTCTTCCTTCTTGTCTCCATTGCTGCTACCGGTGCCATGATTTCTCTCCTGGAAGTCCCCGTTGCCTATTTTACTGAGGAGCTGAAATGGTCCCGTGTTAAAGCAACCCTAGTCACTATTATCTCCATAGCCCTGGTAGGCACTACTGCCACTCTATCTTTTAGTATCCTGGGAGATATCAAGCCCTTTGGTAAATCATTTTTCGATTTGTATGACTTCATTACCTCCAATATACTCATGCCTGTGGGAGGGCTATTGATAACCTACTTCATTGCCTGGAAATGGGGTCTTAAAAACATCGCCCGGGAGGCTTCAAACAATGGGTCTCTGGCAAACCAACCAGTCATTAACATCTACTTCTTTATTGTCAGATACCTGGCTCCTATAGCCATCACCCTTATTCTTCTGAACGGTTTAGGCTTTATTAAAATTTAACTCCAAAAATTCCCAACTTATAATCTGCACATTTTGTGGAAAACTATCTTTGACCTTTACAACAATTACTAAAGATTGTTAATCAAAATGTTACTTGCGTAAATGTTAATTTACTGTTAAGCTGGTGATTGTCGACTGTCGTCGAATAATTCACAAATAAGGAGGAAAACCATGTTAACAAGCGTGCATTGGATTTATTTAGCTATCGTTCTTGTCGTTATTCTAACTATGGGCTTCCGCAGAGATACTGTGTTACCCTGTGCTTTAGGTCTCTTCATTGTCGGTTACGCCTTCACAGGGAATTTTGTCAAAGCTATCCAGGTTATGTACAATGCTCTTGTAGCGGCAGGTTCGGAATTTTTAGGTATTATTGTGATTATTTCTCTCGTTGTAGCTATGTCTAAGGCTCTTACTGATGTAGGTGCGGACTACCTGATCATGCGGCCGGCAGCCAGACTCATGGTTAATGCCGATGTTGCCTACTGGGTATTGGGTATTACCATGGCGGTAGTATCCTGGTTGGTATGGCCCTCTCCGGCCGTTGCTCTGATTGGTGCCATCATGCTGCCCGTAGCCATCAAGGCAGGACTCCCCGCTATCGGCGCTGCTATGGCCATGAACCTCTTCGGTCACGGTATTGGTCTTTCCAGTGACTGGGTTATACAGGGTGCCCCCTCCATTTCCGCTAAATCTGCCGGCCTGGCCTCAGCCGCAGATGTTCTGGTACCCGGCTTCCCTCTCTTCGTAACCATGGGCCTTGTTACCACCGTAACAGCCTATATTATGCTGAAGAAAGACATGAAGAAAAATATCCAGGAACTCCATGACCTGCACATAGGCAAACAGGAGCCCCCTGCAGAAAGAAAATATTATGGTCCCCTGGCTTACACCATCGCTATCCTGGTTCCACTCTTCTTCGCTGTAGATGTATATCTTATGCTGGCTCTCAATTTAAAGGGTGGAGATGCTACTGCCCTCATCGGTGGTACAGCCCTCCTTGTAATGTGTATCATTGCCATAGCCCAACATAAACTGGATGCCCTTGAAGCAGTTACCGACTATGTGCGTGACGGATTTATGTTCGGTATCAAAATCTTCGCTCCTGTTATCGTTATCGGTGCCTTTTTCTTCCTTGGTGCTGAGAGTACAGCCAAAGCCGTACTGGGTCCCAACGCTACCGGTTTCATGACCGACATTGCTCAGGCTTTAGCTAAAAACATCCCCCTGAGCAAATTCCCCGTAGCGATTATGGAAATGGCCGTAGGTATTATCGTAGGTATGGACGGTTCCGGTTTTGCTCCCCTGCCCTTAACCGGTTCTTTGGCAGGCAGCTTTGGACAGGCGATCAATGCCAACATAGGTGTGCTGGCCACCCTTGGCCAAATTGCCGGAGTCTGGACCGGTGGCGGGACCATTATCCCCTGGGGTTTAATCCCTGTAGCCGCTATCTGTGGTGTTGACCCCCTGGAACTGGCCAGAAGAAACTTTATCCCCGTTATCATAGGCTTTGTTGCTACCCTCATCGTAGGCGTACTGATTATGTAGTATCGATCAGGATAGGGGGCGGTGATTAACCGCCGACCCTCCCACACCACCGTACAAGCCGGTCTGGCATACGGCGGTTCGTCAGAATGAACGTACTATCGAGTACCTATTAGTTAGACTCACGAGACCCAGTTTTATAAAATATTCATTGGTCAAGGTTCGACTTAGGATAGGGCTGTTGGATATTCTCCAGTAGCCCTTTCTTGTGTTGGCAAATTCCCATGCTTTAGCGTTATCCATTCCCAACTTAACCAAGTTATCATGCCTGGTCTTGACTTTACGCCACTGTTTCCAGATACACATTCGCAGTCTTCGCCTAATCCATTCATCAAGTGTGCAGGCCAAGTTTTTCATATCGGCCAATCCGAAATAGTTAACCCATCCGATGATGCTGCTGTTTAAAGCTTTTATTCTTTGCTCTGTACTCCAGCCATTGCTTCTTGATAGGATTTGCTTTACTTTCCCCTTGAATTTCTTTACTGGTTTCGCATGTACTCTTATCCCGATTCCACCCTTTTTGGTGTAGAAGGAAAAACCCAGAAACTTCCGTTTCCACGGCCTATCCACGGCGCTCTTTTCCGGGTTGACTTTCAGCTTGAGCTTGCCTTCAAGGAATCTGGTTATGCTTTTCATAACTCTTTCCCCGGCTCGCTGGCTTTTAACGTAAATATTGCTATCATCGGCATAGCGGACGAACTTGTGCCCTCGCTTTTCCAGTTCTTTATCCAGTTCATCTAGCATTATGTTACTCAGTAGCGGACTTAGAGGTCCGCCTTATGCAAAGAAAGTAGTTATGCAAACATTAGCTTTGCATAAAGAAACTTTTAGAATGTCAAGTGCTATATCTCTATGAAAAACTCAGTAAATCGAAAAGAATCTCCCCAAAATCTATCAATTTAACAAAAAACTCCTTATAATTAGAGTTATGGTAGTCCTGC
>JAIHAN010000096.1 GCA_020054815.1 Peptococcaceae bacterium
AAGAGATTTGCCAGGAACTCTTGAAAGATCTTGAGGTAAGGCCTATACTTAAGTTTAAATATCGCTATGAGGAGTGGAGAGAGTGATCTGGAACCAGCACTATGAATGTATGCCGCGGGAGCAGTTAAAAGACCTACAACTGGAACGTCTGCGAAAAACTCTGGAGAGAGTCTATCATAACGTACCTTTCTACCGGCAGAAGTTGCAGGAAGCCGGTTTTGAACCAGGGGACTTGCAATCCCTGGACGATTTACAGAAACTGCCCTTCACTGCTAAACAGGACTTGCGGGATAACTATCCCTTCGGCATGTTTGCCGTACCCATGTCGGAAATCGTGAGAGTACATGCTTCCTCCGGCACCACAGGAAAACCCACCGTGGTGGGCTATACCCGTTCTGATATCAATACCTGGGCCGAACTGATGGCCCGTACCCTTACCTGCGGGGGAACAACCAAAAATTCCGTCATCCAGGTAGCCTACGGCTATGGGCTTTTCACAGGGGGGCTGGGGGTACACTACGGGGCAGAAAGGATAGGCGCCTCCGTTATTCCCATTTCCGGCGGAAACACCCAGCGCCAGATTATGCTGATGGAAGACTTCGGAACCACAGTTTTAGCCTGTACGCCTTCTTATGCCATTTACCTGGCTGAGGCCATGGAAGAGATGGGCGTGGATAAGAAGAGGCTTAAACTGCAGTATGGGGTCTTTGGGGCCGAACCCTGGTCGGAGCGGATGCGCCAGGAGATTGAAAAGCGCCTGAATATCAAAGCCATCGATATCTACGGATTGTCAGAGGTTATAGGTCCCGGTGTGGCCAGCGAATGCCAGGAGCAGAAGGGGCTTCATATTTTTGAAGACCACTTCCTGCCCGAGGTTATCGACCCGGTTACGGAAAAACCCCTGCCTTTCGGGGAAAAAGGCGAGCTGGTGTTTACCTCCTTAACGAAAGAGGGTATTCCCATTATCCGCTACCGGACCCGGGATATCACCACGCTAAAAGCGGAAGTGTGCCCTTGCGGCCGGACCCATGTACGCATGGAGAAAATTATGGGCAGGACTGATGATATGCTCATCATCAGGGGCGTCAATGTCTTCCCCTCCCAGATTGAATCAGTACTCCTGGAGATAGGCGATACTGAACCTCATTACCTCTTAGTTGTTGATAGAAAGGGCAGCCTGGATGAACTGGAGGTACAGGTGGAAGTATCCCAGGCTATGTTTTCCGATAAGGTTAAGGGCCTGGAAACCTTAGAAAAGATGATTCACCATCGTATCGAATCTTTGCTGGGAATTTCAGCGAAAGTGAAACTGGTGGAACCCCATTCCATACCCCGCAGCGAAGGGAAAGCCAAACGGGTTATAGACAAAAGAAGCCTGTAGGAGGGATGATGATGGTTAAGCAAATTTCACTCTTTTTGGAAAATAAGGAAGGACGTTTAGCCAGGGTCTGCCGCATCCTGGGAGATGCGGGGGTTAATATCCGGGCTCTCTCTATTGCCGATACCTCCAACTTCGGGGTACTGCGCCTCATTGTAAATCAGCCTGATACAGCTTACCAGATTTTAAAGCAGAACGGTTTTGTGGCCGATATTACGGAAGTTATTGCCGTGGAGGTGCCTGACCAGCCGGGGGGGCTGGCCGGGACTCTGGAAATACTGGAAAAGAAGAGTATTAATGTTGAGTACATGTATGCTTTCCTTGGCACAACCTCCCAGGATGCCCTGGTCATCCTGCGGGTAGAAAATATTGCCGGGGCTGTAGAGGCTTTAGAGGCGGCCAACGTCAAAGTATTGCAGGGAGAAGAGGTCTATTCATTATAACTTTGCTTGAGTAACTACCCTGAATAAGCTATACTGAACCATGTAGGATTAAATCTGATTAAGGAGGATTTCAGGGTGTTCTTAACAATCGATCCCGTTGCCTTTTCTATAGGACCTTTTTCCGTACGCTGGTATGGTATTTTAATCGCAACGGCTATTTTACTTGGTACGATTCTAGCTCTACGTGAAAGTGAACGCCAGGGATGGGACCCCGATCACTTTTTAAATCTTATTCTCTACTGTGTTCCGGCGGCTTTTGTCGGGGCCCGGCTGTATTATGTTATCTTTAACTGGGACTATTACAGCCAGTACCCCAAAGAAATACCCGCCGTGTGGCATGGCGGACTGGCTATTCATGGTGCCCTGATTGCCGCGTTTATCGTAGGTTACCTCTACACCCGCTATGCTAAACTTAGTTTCTGGCAGGCTGCCGATATTGCCGCTCCCAGTATTATTCTGGGGCAGGCTATTGGCAGGTGGGGAAACTTTTTTAACCAGGAGGCCTACGGGTATGAAGTGGACCCGGCAAAGGTTCCCTGGGCCATGTATATTGACGGGGCTTACCGTCACCCTACTTTTCTTTATGAATCACTCTGGAATCTTGGTGTTTTTTTCTTTCTCCTCTGGTTTAGAAGGAAACCTAAGCTTGTAAAGCGTGATGTTTTTTTAACGTATGCCATCCTGTATTCCGTGGGCCGCTTTTTTGTAGAGGGATTAAGGACGGACAGCCTCATGCTTACTCCCTATTTAAGGGCTGCACAGGTGGTGAGTGTTTTAGCAATTTTAGCCGCAGGTGGATTAATGTACTATCGCCATAAGAGAGAATCAACGAAAGCCGGAAGCTGATGCTTCCGGCTTTTTATCCCTGCACCACGGGCACAAGTGCAACTAAGGCTTCCAACTTCGTTGCTCTCGTTGGAAGCCAAGTTTTCTTTGCACCAGACTGCATGTGTATATTTTAAGAGGCACAAGTGCAACTAAGGCTTCCAACGTCGTTGCTCTCGTTGGAAGCCAAGTTTTCTTTGCATATCTCGACCTCTGCTGGCAAATAACTATTAGCAGTATAAAGGTTGAGGTATGGTTTATGAAAGAAACAAAGAAACCCTTGAAATTAAATCGTTTTTCCCGTAGCCAGGAACCCCGGCTGCGGCCTGAAAAGGAAGGGGCCAAGGAGCCTAAGGAAGAGAAGAACCAAGAAAATCAGGAACCAAAGAAACCGGAGGAAAAGGAGAAGGAAAAAGAAAAGGAAAAGGTTAACATTAGCCCTTCCCTGCAGGATAACCTGAAATTCCTAAAAGATGTTTTTAAAGGCTGCAGTGATATCGTTTACCGGGAATTCAAAATAGGAACGGCGCGTTTACCTGCTGCCGTTGTTTTTGTTGATGGCTTAGTAAATAAAGCTGCTATCGAGAATTTCGTGATTCGCTCCTTAAACCTCTATGCCCGTAGTGTTCCTCGGGATCTAACCAAGCCAGAGGATATTTTCACCTGGGCTAAAGACGGGGCCATGAATAACGCCGAGCTGAAAGAAATCGAAAACATGGACGATGTTATGAGCGGGTTTCTTTCCGGCGATACTGCCGTATTGTTTGAGGGATGCACCAAAGCCCTTTTAATCGGTACGAAAGGTTGGGCCACCCGGGGTATTTCCGTACCTGATACGGAGTCAACCATCAGGGGTTCCAAAGAAGGTTTTACGGAGACGATCCGTATTAACACTTCCATGGTGCGGCGCCGCCTGCGCTCCAATAAACTTAAAATTGAAGCCCGCAAAATCGGTAAACAGACCCAAACGGACGTTTCGGTACTGTATATAGACGGTATAGTTAACCCTGAAATAGTGAAAGAAGTACATAAACGCCTGGACAAAATTAAAGAGGTAGATTCTATCCTGGAGAGCGGCTGTATTGAACAGTACATTGAAGATAATCCCTGGTCACCCTTTCCCCAAATGCAGTATACGGAACGTCCCGATAAGGTTGTGGCCTATCTTTTGGAGGGTAGGGTAGTGATCATGATTGACGGCACTCCCCAGTGTCTTATCGTTCCGGCCCTTTTTGTCCAGTTTCTCCAGTCACCGGAGGATTACTATGAAAGAATCCTTGTAGGTACTGCAGTCCGCTGGATACGTTATCTAGGTGTCTTTACCGCCCTCACACTGCCGGCACTGTACATCGCCATCACGACTTACCACCCGGAAATGATTCCTACCCCTCTGGCCATTACCATTGCCGGTACCAGGGAAGGAGTACCTTTTCCCGCCCTGGTAGAAGCCCTCATTATGGAAATATCCCTGGAACTCTTACGGGAAGCCAGTATTCGCCTACCCGGGGCTGTGGGAGGAACCCTGGGTATTGTGGGCGCTTTAATCGTGGGTCAGGCTGCCGTGGAGGCCCGCCTGGTGGCCCCGGTGATGGTGGTAGTGGTGGCTTTGACAGCCATCGGGTCTTTTGTGGTGCCCAGTTTCGCTGCTGCCATTCCTTTCCGCCTGGTACGTTTCCCCTTGATGATAATTGCCGCCGTACTGGGCATTTATGGGGTAATGCTGGGCTGGATCGCTGTTTTAATCCATATGATTTCTTTAAAATCTTTCGGTTTCCCCTATATGGCTCCCTTGGCCCCCCTCAGGGTCAGTGAATTGAAAGATGCTTTGGTTAGGGGACCGCGCTGGCAGATGATGACGGCGCCCCAGTTTAGAAAACCCCAGGAAGCCCCGCCTCCTACCATGTTAAAACAGCCATACCTGCAGGGGGAAAATGGAGAAGATCAGGGCCAAGGAGGGGAAGAAAAATGAATAAAATCGGCAATATTTCCCCGCGTCAGGCTTTTTTCCTCATTCTCATCCTATTAAACGGGATATTTTACCTGATGCTTCCGCGCCAGCTTGTCAATGAGGTAGGTTCTATGGGCTGGTTGGCCCTTATGCTGGGTCTAGGCGCGGCCATTGCCATAATTGGCTTTATTACCGGTTTGGGACGGCGTTATGCGGACAAGTCCATTGTGCAGTACGCCCCGTTGATCCTGGGTAAGGCCCTGGGGTACCCTATTTCCCTGGTGCTTCTTCTTTACTTTGCCATGCTTGCCGTGGGGAGTCTCAGAATTTTTGCAGAATTGCTCAATTCCGCCCTTTTGCCGGAAACGCCGCGTTTGGTCCTGATTGGGAGTCTGGTGCTGCTGGTTTACTGGGTTGTGCAGAATGGCCTGGAAGACATTGCCCGCGTCACGGAATTTTTATCACCTTTTATCATTTTCCTTCTCTTCCTGGCTCTCCTGGGCAATATCCAGTATGCGGATATAAGCCGTCTCAAGCCTGTAGTTTTTATCGAATGGTGGAAAATAGGGCGTGGGATTCTCAGTACTGTTTCTTATTTCGGTCTCGTTGTAACGTTATTAATGCTCTTTCCCTTTATTAAACCCTATGACCGCGTGGCCAGGATGGGCTTTTTTGTCGTAGTCACCGGTGGGCTTATCAGCGGCGTTACTTACCTTTCTCTTCTTACCACCTTTGGTGTGGAGGAAACGGCGCGGATGGCCTGGCCCGTACTGGAAATGGTCCGTATGGTTAGAATCAGCAGTTTCCTGGAAAGACTGGATGCTCTTTTTTTGGCTGTTTGGCTGACCACTGCTTTCTTGAATGCCAGCCTCCTGAGTTTCTGTTTTCTCGAAGGCACTTCCCAATTGCTGGGCTACAGCTATAGGAAACTCACTCTTCCTGTTCTTGGTATCTTTGTGGTGATTACGCTTCTCCCTCCCGGCTTGATTCAGGTACTCAATATTTACCGTTACCTGGAGATTTATGGCTTTGTCATTACACTGGGTATTCCCCTGCTGCTGTTTCTGGTAAGCAGTATCAAGAAAGGGGGGAAGCATGGTGCAGAAAAGAATCGGTAAACCTTTGCTGGGTGTCCTAATCCTTTCCTTCCTCCTTACAGGGTGCTGGAACCGGCAGGAGATTAATGAAATTGGCTTTGCCGTAGGGTTAGGCGTGGATAAGGCGGAAAAGCTCTACCAGGTAACGACCCAGTTGGCCTTGCCTGCCAAACTGGCAGAAGGCGGCGGGGGAGGTGAAGAACCTCCCGTCTGGGTAGTAAGCGGCCAGGGAAAGACGATTTTTGAGGCAATCCGTGATATCAATACCCGCTCACCCCGCAAGCCTTTCTGGGGCCACCTCAATGTCATTGTCATCGGTGAAGAAGCCGCCAAGGATGGCATCATACCTTTTATCGATCTTTTTTCCCGGGGCCATGAATTTCGCCGTTTGAACCAGATTGTCGTGGCTAAGGGAAAAGCCCGGGAGGTCCTGGAAGCCCAACCCAAGCTGGAAAACATTACTGCTGTGTTTCTCAACAGACTGGTGGAAAACCGTGGCGGCCAGTCAGTGGCTCCCGGTGTTAACGTCAATGACCTTTTAATTACCCTTTCCACACCGGGAATAGATCCTTTCTTACCTAAGATAGAAGCCCGGGAGAAAGAAGTCCATATTAAAGAACCGCCGCAAAAAGAAGAAGAACAGAAAGCAGGGGGCGGCGAGGGTAAAAAGCCCGGGGAAAAGAAAGAGGAAAAGCCTAAAGAAATTCTGGAACTAAGAGGAGGGGCGGCCTTTAGAGGAGACAAGTTTGCCGGCTGGTTGAATGAAGTAGAGACGAGGGGATTACTCTGGGCCACGGGCGGGGTTGGATCCGGAATCCTGGCTGTGGAAAGTCCCTGGCAAAAAGATAAATTTGTATCACTGGAGATTAAGGGAGCCCAGGGAGAAATTGTTCCCCAGCTAGCCGCCAATAAGCCGGGGGCTCTGATTAAAGTGAAAGCAAGTCTGAACCTGGTAGAACAACAGGACAGCAGGTTCCTGGAAGATCCCCGGTCCTTGCAGCGCTTACAGGAGTTAGCGGCCAACGAAATAAAAGGGGAAATTATGAAAGGTGTGGAAAAAGCCCGCACTTTACAAAGCGATATTTTCGGTTTTGAAGGAAAATTTTATAAGGAGGATTATAACAGCTGGAAAAAGATTGACTGGAAGCAGAAATGGCAGGAATTACAGGTTAATTACCAGGTAGACACAGTGATTGAAACCTCCAGTATGGCTATCCGCCCCGTTAAACTTAGCAGCGAAGTGGCTAGATAATAGTTGTCATAATTTCCTTCCTCGCTAATATCATGTAGTGAGATTGAGTGGAGGAAGGAGGAGACAGGAAAGTGAAAAGAATAGCCCTTGTGTTAGTTGTACTGATGGTCGTCTCCGCGTTATTATCCGGGTGCAGCCTTCTGGATAAGGTTGCCTCACTGAAACAGGGCTTTAATAAGGCCGAGAAGAAACAAGATCCCAACCCTGCGGGACCAACAGTGGTTATCGAAGCCCCCAAAAATGCGACGCCTACTGTGACAGGGGACAGCAAAAAAATCACCTTGTATTTTGCTGATGCTACCGGGCAGAAGCTGGTAGCGGAAGAAAGGGTTGTCCCTAAGGTGACCGGTATTGCCCGCCTCTGTATGGAAGAGTTAGTGAAAGGGCCTACCCAGGCTGATCTTAAAGCTACTCTGCCTGCCAGTACCAAAGTCCTGGATATTAACGTGCGTCCTGACGGTTTGGCCATTGTGGATTTCAGCGGCAGCTTAATTAAAGACCTGCCGGCATCTGCCACCGCCGAAAAACTGGCTGTGTACTCAATTGTGAACACATTAACCCAGTTCCCCACTGTACAGAAAGTGGAACTGCGGGTTGATGGCAAGAAAGTGGATACTCTCTTAGGTTACGTTAAAGTTAGTACCGCACTTTCAAGAAACACCAGTCTGATTAAGTGATGCTTTATGGTAAGAAAACCCGAGATTCGCCTCGGGTTTTTTGCTTTTAAAAGTGTTGTCGAATCCCCAAAAATTTTTCCAAAATGATGAAACTTATGACATAAACTAGCGTCTAGTAATAAAGACGCAGTTTTACTTAATTTTAGGGGAGGTGATCCCATGAGCAATGGCCTGGCTTTGAGGGCCATGATTTACCAGAATTTTTTTAGAGGATATTCGACATTGATGACGAATTTAGTACAGGTCAAACTTACAACTTTAATAAACATAACATTCAGGAGGTGATGTGGTGAAAATTACACCCCGCAAAAGGTGCTTCCTTTGGTCCCTGATTCTCGTATTACTGTTGACTGGTATCCCTGTGTGGGCAGGGGAAGAGGGTGTAGTAAAAAGCGGTGTTGCTAATATCCGTAAAGGTCCCGGGATATCAAATGCCGTGATTACCCAAGTAAAGAGCGGTCAAGTGTTACCCGTGCTTGATAGAAGCGGCAGCTGGTTGAAGGTTCAGTTACATAATGGACAAACAGGCTGGATTTCCGAAAGTCTGGTCAATATCCGTACTGTGGCGGAAAAGAAAGTTGTGGTCACAGGGTCAAGCGTTAATGTCCGCAAGGGGCCTGGCACCGGGTTCTCCGTGGTGGGCAAGGTTTATGAAGGCGATACTTTACCCGTTTTGGGAGCCAGAGACGGTTGGTACAACGTAAAGTTAGCCGGGGGAGGACAAGCCTGGATTGCCGGTTGGCTGGTGAAAGAAACAAACGGCTCTTCCGGTCAGAACAATGCACAGCCTTCCCGGAGTAGCAGTTCGACTAAGCAGTTAGTCGTTACCGGAAACGGCGTTAACGTGAGAAAAGGACCCGGCACAAATTACGCAGCGGTGGCTAAGGTATATAAGAACGCCAAGTATACCATTCTTGATCAAAAGAACGGCTGGTACAAGATTCAGGTGGGTAAGCAACAGGGCTGGATTGCTGGCTGGCTTGTCAGTGTGCCTTCCGCACAACCCCCTGCTCCTCCTGCACCGCCTGCTCCCCCTGCCAATCCTGTGCCTATCGGTTCTACTGTGGTTGTCATTACAGGTGAAGTGGTCAACGTGCGCCAGGGTACAAGTACTGAGGCCGCTATTGTGGGTAAGGTATACCGTGGTGATCGCCTGGTAGTGAGTGACAAGCAGGGTGACTGGTATAAGGTGCAGCTGGCCAACGGGCAGAGCGGTTGGGTAGCCAGCTGGCTTACCGAACCTGTCCAGGGTTCCGGAGTTTCCCGTGGCGGAACGCAGAGAAGCGAAGTCCTGATCGTGCCTATTGCCGACAATCAGGTCTTTAAGGTTGCCGAACTAGCAGGCAGGGTTGAACTAATCCTGGAAGGCTGGGTTAGTGGACAGTTCCAGGTGAAACAGGGCAGTGCAGCAGACAAGCTCGTCCTGGAACTGGAAGCAAACAGCACTAGGAATTACGAAGGGGAGATCAAACGTCTGGGTATCTCCCAGGTAAAGGTTTATCCCCAGAACAACAAATCTATCGTAGAGCTTGATTTTGCTTCACCTGTAACCTACAATGTGGCCTATGAGGCGAACAGCAAAACTGCCACTATCCGTGTGGGAACAGCACAAACCAGAGGACTTCAGGGCAAACTGATTGTCATTGACCCTGGTCATGCCAGTGTACAGCCGGGAGGCTGGCTGGACCCTGGCGCTGTAGGGCCCAGGACCAATCTCTACGAAAAAGATGTGGTGTTTAACATCGCTATTAAAGTAAAACAGATGCTGGAACAGGCCGGAGCCCGGGTCATTATGACCCATATGGGCCAGACAGAATTAACCCTGGCCGGCAGGGCGGAGATTGCTAACGCCAACAATGCCGATATCTTTGTAAGTATCCATGCCAATTCTTCCGATAAGGGCTTGTACAGTGGACATTCTACCTATTTCTATGCACCTTACGGCGATGAAATCTTAGGCCCCCAGAGATACGAACGCCAGAAGTTAGCAACCCTGGTTCAGAGGGAAATGGTGAAAGCCGGCGGCAGAATCGATATCGGTGTCTTAGAAGCCAATTTTGCTGTCCTTCGTGAAACCAGAGTTCCTTCCATCCTGGTGGAGACAGCCTTTATCTCCGATGCCCAGGAAGAAATCCTTCTAGGCCAGGAATCCTTCCGCACCCAGTTAGCAGTAGGAATTTTCAACGGTATCAAAGCCTATTTTGAATAACAGGAAAACAAAAACCCGCAGAACAACAATCTGCGGGTTTTCTGTTGTTTCTTAGGGGAAGGTATTCCCCTATTTTGTTCCCATTCCTTATTCCAATTCTGGAAAAGAATAATATATATTTTAAAAATTATGGGGTGATATATTTGTTACAATAAAATATAATTAAAAAATGGGTTAAAATAATAGATTTTTACCTTAGGAGAATTAGGAGTGAGTTGTGGTGCTAAGTGTACTCGGGGGTTATCTTTTCATTTTCTGTGCCAGGATTTGTGATGTATCACTGGCCACCATGCGGATGCTCATGGTCGTAAGGGGCCAGAGATTATACGCCGCTTTTATCGGTTTTTTTGAAGTAATTATTTATATTGTGGCTTTAAACAAGATCTTCTCTAATCTCAACAATCCCATTAATTTAATTGTTTATGCGGCAGGTTTTGCCACCGGCAATTTCGTAGGCAGCCTCATCGAGGAGAAACTGGCCGTGGGGACACTGACTGTTCAGGTCATTACCATGAAGGCACCTCTAGAACTGACGGAAATCCTCCGGGAACAAGGTTTTGGGGTTACGGTGATTGAGGGACAAGGACGGGAAGGCACTCGTTACATCCTGCAAATTATTTTGCAGAGGAAATGTATTCATATTTTGCGTAAAAAAATCGATGAATGGGATCCCGATGCCTTCTGGACTATTTTCGATGCCCGTTATACCAAGGGTGGCATTTTTACCCGCTACCCTGCGTCGGTATTTCACCGGAAAGGTAAGTAAGGGATAATTGATAATTATAGAACGGTGCCGTCCATGTAATTAGGAATAAGATAATCACATATAATACTTATTATAGTTTGGGTCAAAAAACGGCCAAGACAATGACAACAGGAGCGATGCAGCATGAAGGAGATGGAGCTATCCCCCATAGGAGTTTTTGATTCGGGTGTGGGTGGTTTAACAGTGATCCGGGAACTGGAGACCCAGCTTCCTCAAGAAAATTATATTTATTATGCCGATACGGCCCATGTTCCCTATGGCTCCAGGGAACCCCAGGAGTTAAAAGGATTTGCTCAGACAATCACGGCTTTTTTGGTGGAGCAGGGCTGTAAAATGATAGTCATTGCCTGCAATACCAGCACCTCCCTGGCCTATGAGGAACTGGTAAGTAGATTCGCTGTGCCTATTATCGGTGTCATCGAACCGGGGGTGGATGGAGCCTTAAAAGTCAGCAAAAATGAGAAAATAGGTATTATTGGTACCCTGGCCACGGTAAACAGCGGTGCCTATCAGAGGATAATAAAGAAGAAGAACCCTCAAGCAGAAGTCGTGGCGGTGCCTTGTCCCCGTTTTGTGCCCTTAGTGGAAGAAGGGCAGGTAGAGGGCCCGGAAGTAGATGAGACGGCACATATATATCTAAAACCCTTGCAGGAAAAAGGAGTGGATACCCTTATCCTGGGCTGTACTCACTATCCTTTCTTACGTCCGGTCATTGAGCGGATCATGGGTAAGGGGGTAAATATTATTGACCCGGCCTGGGAAACGGTGAGACGTGCCGGTCTTTCCTTGCAAAACCTGGGGCTGGTTAACCGCAATGAAGATAAACAATTCCCCATTTTTTATGCCAGCGGTGACCCGGAAAGCTTTCGAAAGACGGGCAGCCGTTTTCTGGGAAGGGATTTAGGCCCTGTAAA
>JAIHAN010000097.1 GCA_020054815.1 Peptococcaceae bacterium
TGGTACAGGTTGTCCCCAAGCTCTGCCGGTACTTTAATACGAATGAATTTACCAGGATTCATGATGATCTTGAGTATTATCACAGAAACGTAGTAAAACACTATGAAACCTTTGCCCAAACCCGCCAGGCCTGGCAAAAGATCGTGACCTTTTTAACCTTGCAGCAACCGGTAAAACGATCTCACAAAGAAATTGTGTAAAAATCATGCTCTCGGTTACAAAAAGACTCCTTGAGCACCAATCAGGGAGTCTTTTTCCTAAATAATAATTACTATAAATTTCCATTACCTGTATAAAATATCAGCCAGCGAACAGAATAAAGGTAGCAAATACAGAGGGAGGATTATCTATGGCTGAAAAAAATATCCTGGCCTATTTCAAAAGCCCTGATAAAGCCCAGGAAGCGGCGGCTAAACTTAGAGACTTGGGTGTCATTGATCTCCAGATAGATCGTTTTCGTAAATATCCGGGTGATGGTGTAAGCCAGTTCATGAATCCCATTACCGGTCAAATTGAAAGCCTGGCCGATTTGACTTTGGGGTTGGAAGATTCCGGTCCCGATTCACGTGTCTTATTGGATGCAGATGTGACGGCTAGCGGCTTCAGTGAAGGGGGCAATGATGTGCTAACCGGTCACGATATCCTGCTTACCGTTGTGGTTGATGAAGCTTCTCACCATAAGACTTTGGAAATTTTACGACAAGCTGGAGCTGTTGTGTGATACATAAATTCATTTAGCCTGGTTGTAAAGCAGCCAGGTTTTTTATTGATATTTTCATTTGAACGGCATATAATAATATCAAAATAATACCCCCTAGGGGTATAGTTGAGAAGGGTGGTCATAATGGAGATAAAAAGAAAAGTACGGCCTATAGCCCAAATATTGAATGAGCGGTGTGACGGTAATCCCTGGTGTCCTTCGATGCGGGTATGTCCGATAGGAGCGATTAAAGTAAAAGAATCAAGAGGGTTGATCATGAAAAAGGTGGTTCTGGAAGTGGATGAAAACAAGTGTACAGGCTGTGGCAAGTGTTTAAACTACTGTGCCCACCAAGCTATTAGAATCACATAACAAGATTATTTATCCCTCATGGATTGATTTGAAATTTGCGTAAGTCCAAGATTATGTTACTATTATAAGCACATAGTAATAAGGTTCTGAGGAGGGACGAGGGTAAAATGACTATATTAGTGGTAGACGGCCTTGGAGGAGGATTAGGAGCCCAGATTGTGACTCAGCTGCGCCAGCAGCTGCCCCAAGCCGAAATTATAGCGGTAGGAACAAATTCTGCAGCAACTACGGCCATGGTCAAGGCGGGAGCCAGCAAAGGGGCTACGGGGGAAAATGCGGTACGGGTATGTTTGAAAAATGCCAGTTGCGTCATAGGACCCATGGGGATTGTTTTGGCTGATTCGATGCTGGGGGAGATTACCCAGGCAGTAGCCAGCATGATTGCAAGTAGTCCTGTTCCAAAAATACTTATTCCCGTTAATCATAAAAACCTGGAAATAGTGGGGGTTCAAACGCAGCAGCCCCTGGCGGAAATGATTAAAGAAGCTGTACAAAAAGTGAAAAACTATCTGCCATAACCTTTCAAAGATGTAGTTATCATGAAACAAGCAACAAAATAGAATCTAAAGTCTTAAACTGTTTAACATTAATATGCAACTAATACTTTTATAGAGATTGTTGTTTAATATAAAATGTTAAACGAAAGTGTCAATATAATTTAGGAGGTAAATATGCATATTAATGGCAAACCCGAACTGCTAGACCATTTCCAGGGAGCAGCGCCTTTCTTTAATGTTATTCTGGAGGAAGACATAGGAATTTTTGTTTATGACAGGAGTTCACTGCTTACCTACATACCCAGTTCTAAGGTAGACCTTGGTTTGAAACCTGGCAGTCCCGTTACGGAAGGGTCTATTCCTGACCGCTGCATGAAGAGTGGGAAACGCATAGTGGTAATGATCAGCAAGGAAAGGTCACGCTGTGGCGTACCTTATTTAAGCTGTGCTACTCCTGTTTATGCCGAGGGGCAGGTGATCGGCTGCATTATTACCAACCAGAGCTTAGATGCATATTTTAAAATTACCGATGTAGCGAACAACCTGGACCATTCTTCGCAAGACCTTTCTGCCTCTATGGAAGAAGTGGCTGCCCAGGCCCAGAACCTGGCGGAAACAGTGAAAGCTTTAGACCAACTGGGTAAATCTTTATCCGAAAACATCATCAAGACTGATAATATCATACATTTTATCAAGAATATTGCAGAGCAAACCAATTTACTGGGTTTGAATGCGGCTATTGAGGCGGCCCGGGTAGGTGAGATGGGGCGCGGTTTTGGTGTGGTAGCGGAAGAAATCCGTAAATTAGCCACGGAGAGCGCTCGTTCGGTCAAAGAGATTACGGAGGCTTTACGTCAGGTTCAGGCAGGGATAGCTGAGTTGTCACAGAGGGTGGGAAACATAGAAAACGCTGCCCAGGAACAGGCGGCTGTGGTTGAAGAGGTTACAGCATCCAGTTCTGAGTTATCTCATGTGGCAGGTGATTTGGCAGTGTTCGCTAAAAATATGTATAAACTTACAGAGTAGGAACAAAGACTGGTTTATACCAGGGCTTCAAAGTTATGAAATTTTGTTAAACATGTTGCTCTTTCCTGGTGCAGTCTCTGAGTGATTGCAGTGGAAAAAACATTTAAAAAAGTTTGCCCGCAAGTAGTAAAAATGTATTAAAATAATTATAAAGTTCATATAAAATAAGGGGGTATTGTATGTTCACGAAACACTGGATGTTAAGAGAAACTGCTCATTGCAAAGAAGGGTGCATACGTTAGTCCTGGGCATGACGAAAACTGCCCGAAACCCCTGGCCCATAAGGCCAGGGGTTTTTAAAATATTTCTAACAACTAACAACTATCAACTATCAACTAAAAAATGACCATGCACCATCATACTCTACACCGCATATATAGTTGAAAAACAGGTGGTGAGTGTATGTTTAAGGGTTTCTTTACCGGTACCGTAGCTCAGAAAAAAATGGCCCGGGCTCTTGCAGATTTCAATACCCTTACCCAAAAGAGAGAAAAAGGAACTCACTGGAAAAAAGAAATTGTGCAGGAGTTCCTAATTCCCTATGGTAAAACATTAGCATAAGATACTTAAAGACACGTGAACCATTACGTGTCTTTTTTCTAATCTAGGGTTAACTTATTGGTCCGTACCATATCTATTTTGAATCTCGGACATTATCATCACCTTAATTTTTTCTTGGTAAATACATGAGTGTTACAGTAAAAGGGTTTTACTAGTAAATGAGTGTAATAAATAGGTTTTACTGGGCTATGAGAGGGGAGTTGATACTACCCTCTTAATAAATTGCAAATTGCATTATAAATAAAAATAAAATTAAATTAGAGTTTTTAGAAGGAATATCTACTAGCAGATAGAAATATATATACAACAATATAAAACTACGTTCAATGATATAGAACGATTTGATGGGGGTGAGAGTAAGGGGAGTTTTTTAGGCGTTGAAAGTTTATTAGTCCATTACAATATGGGGAGGTATGCTTGTGAAACTCATAACCTTAGTGGCTAAAGTGGACAAAGAAAAATGTACGGGTTGTAAAACCTGTGCGAAGGTATGTCCCACAGTAGCGATTGAAATTGTGGATAGGAAAGCAGTTATTAACGAAGAATTATGCCGCGGCTGTGGCAACTGTAATCAGAGATGCCCTGTTTATGCCGTGACCATGGAAAAGCTGGAGAAACCTTATAAGGTTTCGGTGGCTGTGGAGGATGTTCCTTATGAAAAGATTGACGAGTTATGCAAAAAGGCCTTATTAAATCCTGAACAAATCATTTGCTACTGTACCGCTACCCGCGCTGAGGAAGTGGCGGCCGCAGTTCTAAAAGGTGCAAAATCTCCGGAAGAACTGTCGCAGCTTACCGGGGTTAGGACAGGTTGTAAGGTTGAATGTATTCAACCTATGCTTCGTCTCTTAGAAGCTCATGGCGTTACACCTGTACCTCCAGAAGGTGGTTATCAATGGTATGGCCGGACCCCCACAATATGGGATATACCGGAGGAAGTAAAGAAAAAATATAGCAGCCGTGGCTTTTATTTCGATGAAGATATTAAACTCCTTAACAAAGTTAAAGATACTAGAAAGGAGGAGAAATAGATGTTGAGAAAGCCTATTACCCCGCAGAAACCCCGTGTGTCCCAGTATGGTGTGGATCCTAAATATGTAACGAAAAGGGTAGCCGAATATCCTGAGATTACCTCCGTTATGTTGAGTGATCTGTTTCCTGATACTCCCAAGGTGATTTACCCCAGTGAAAAGGGTATTGCCGCTGTAAGGGAAGCTGCCGAAAAAGCCTTAGAAAACATCGATATGAGTATGATAAAACCCGGAGACTCTGTTAATGTATGTGCCTCTCACCATGGCTTTACCTTACTGGGTGGAGAGCCTTATGCGGAGCTTTTGCGGACAGTCAGAGATGTGATTGCCAGAAAAACCGGAACCGACAATATTCGTTTAAGAGCCGGGGTTGGTCTTCGCTTCCGGGAGACTGAAGAATATATTAAAGCTTTTAAGCTGGATGAACACTATAAAGGTAAGGCCCGTGGCGTAGCTCCTGTTGATGAAGGCATACCCATTGAAACTGAGATAGGGACCCTTTATGGGATTAAGGCTATTTATGATGCTGACTGGATAGTTCACGTTCATAACAGTGATGTGCGCGAAGTCCACTTCCACCGCCAGGTTGACAGGGCGGTAAAACCCTTTGGCATGTCTTATGCCAGGATTGAAACCCGTTCCACATATCACCAGAATTTGGGCCCCAGAGGGGCCAACTTTACCGCCCGTTCTATCTTTGCTTCAGAATTTGTACAAAGCAAGTTTGCTTTCACTGCCTTTCTGGATATGTCGCCTGTGGGTGTGGTGGGTGTTGATGCCGACAATGACCTTTATGCTTTAAACGACAGGCTTACCGTGGCAGGTTGTAAATACTATGGCAAGATTATGACTCTTTTGGGGCAAATAGATGAGTGTATTGCCGCTTTAGATTTCCCCTGCCCCGTACCTTATGTATTTGCTGCTGGTGTCATCTATGCCAACTTCGTAGGGGCCAATGTAGATCTCTTTGATTTAGAAGGTGACCTGCCTCCTTATACCTGGTATACGGAAGCCTTCTATGGCAAGGACGGCAAACCTTTGATTGAGGGAGTTCCTCCCGTTAACCCCGCTATTAAGATGTGTGTGCAAAATTACGGGTGGGGTGGTTATCCCAGCGCCTTCTTCAGTGAACACATTCCCACCATCGTTGTAGGCCGGGAACAGGCAGAAGTAATGAACCGTGACCCCCAGAATATCGAATACATGTCTCATGCAGTAATTGCTGATAACCTTGATACGGCAATGGCATTTGCCTATAAGACAACCAAAACCGATAAAGTGATTATCTTTGACGGCGCTGCCGGCGGTATCAACGTCAGCGAATCCCTGGCCAAGTTCCTGATAGAAAAAGCTCCCTATGTCAACAAACTGGTGGATGAAGAATTACTCCCCAAATGGTTGTGTCAGCGTGGTGTAGACCCTGAGGTTCTGAAAAATTTCAAGTGAGTGGGTTGTAGAAGGGGGATATAAAGCATGAGTTTAGAAGTCAAAGAGGCTAAAAAAAGCATTATAGAACCGGGACCGGGATTTGCCAGCGGTTTAGCCGATCTGGGCAAACATTTAAACGCCAATACCATCACGGCCGGTACTGTGGCCGCCGTATTCGGCTGTGCGGGGCCTGCGCTGATTGTCTTAAATGCCGCCCAGACCGGTAAATTGACCCAGCCCCAGGCTATATCTTGGTTATTTGCCATTTACTTTTTCGGTGGTTTGATTAGTATTATCCTGGCCTTGAAATACAAACAGCCCATTAACGGTGCCTACTCCATACCAGGTGCTGTAATGCTCATTGATTCATTAAAAAACAATTCTCTAAGTGATGCAGCAGGGGCCTATCTGGTGGCCGGTCTCATCGTCCTTATCCTCGGCTTGACAGGTTTGATCGGAAAAGTGATGAGATGGTTACCGGTTCCTATCGTCATGGCTATGATTGCAGGGGCTATGATCAGATTCGGTACAGGTATCGTAACTTCCACCCAGGCTGCTCCCGTGATTGGCTTTGCCACCTTAGTTGGTTACTTTTTGGCACCTAAAGTTTCTAAAAAACTACCCCCAATTCTTACGGCTTTAGTACTGGGTATAGCCGCTGCCGGTTTCACCGGGCAGTTAAATTTTGCCGGGGTTCAATATAAATTAATCGGCCCGGAGATTATCATACCCACCTTTAATATGGGAACTATGCTTTCCATAGCCATCCCCCTAGCGGTGCTGGTCATGGGTGCGGAAAATGCCCAGGCCTATGGAGTTCTAGTTTCTCAAGGGTATAAACCCCCTATTAACACTATGACTATTATCAGTGGTATTGGTGGAATTCTTACTTCTTTCTTCGGTGGTCATAATGCCAATATTGCAGGACCAATGACAGCCATTTGTTCTTCGGAGGAAGCTGGCGAAAACAAAGAAGGCAGATACGCAGCTACCGTTGTCAATGGTATCCTCTTTGGAAGCTTTGGACTCATTGCCAGTATTGCTGTAGCCTTTGTCACAGGCTTACCTAAAACATTAATTGCCATTGTGGCCGGGCTGGCCATGGTGGGCGTTTTGATCAGTTCTTTTGAATATGCCTTTAGTACCAAAAAATTTAGAATGGGTGCTTTCTTTGCCTTAGTAATTGCCATGTCAGGCGTAACTATTCTTAAAATCAGTTCTCCCTTCTGGGCTTTACTGGGTGGCGTTGTTGCCTCACTGATTGCCGAACCCAAAGATTTTGACAGTTAAAAAACAGGTCTATAGGAGGTCATAATGCACATTTCCCAGGATTTGCGGGACGATATATTTCTCTCGGTAATGCATAAAAAAGTAAGGGCCAATATTACTGTAGAAGACAGTGGTATCGTCTGTGGCATGAAATTTGCGGCAGAAAAATTAGAGTCTTTGGGAGCCGTCATTCACCAAATGGTGAATGACGGCACTCCTGTAGAAAAAGGGGATGTAATCCTTTCTTTTACAGGTGATCCTAAAACCATTGCCATTGCGGAAGATCTGGTGATGGGCTATATTGCTAAGCCTTCCGGTATTGCCCGGGCGGCTCGCAAAGCAGTGGATTTAGCACAAGGTAAAGTAGAGATAGTAAGTGGTGCCTGGAAAAAGATGCCCTGTGACATCAAACACCTGGTCCGTCACGGGATTATGACCGGCGGTTCCGTGGGCAGGATAGTACAGGGTCCTTTTATCTATCTTGATAAGAATTATGTGCGGATATTTGGCAGTGTCAAGGCGACCCTGGAAGCAGTCCGGGGGATGGAAGACTATGCCAAAGTCATTCAACTGCGGGGAGAAATTGAGGATATTACCACTGAAGCCAAGGCGGCTGTTGAGGGAGGGGCCTCTGTCTTAATGGTAGATACGGGCTCCTTAGATGATTTGGCTGCTGTCAGTGAGATTGTGAAGAGGATGGGAGTCAGGCATAAAGTAAAAATTGCTTTTGCAGGGGCAATCAAAATAAATGACATCCCTAAACTCCTTGAATATGATGTGGATATTTTGGATATCGGAACACAAATAATCGATGCTCCTTTATTAGACCTGAAAATGGATGTTGTCCACATTGATTAGGGGGATTAAGCCAATGGAGCTAAACCTTTTAGAAAAAACCGAAATGAGAATAACGGATATTGAGCTGGAAAATGCAAATTTGACTGACCTGGCTCAAACTGTGGCCGATGTTTTGCAATTACCAAGGGACAAAGTATTGGTAGTAGATGTAAGAAATGACCACATTGCCCTGGATATTCTCCAGAGAACCGTTCAGGCAGAACAAATATTTGGGAAAAAAGGGGTTTTATTGGGAGCACTGGCTAAGTTGCCGGGTGTGCAGATTAAAGCCTCAACGGATATTCATTCTGATGGAATCCTGGGTTATATCGGCTTAGACGAGGATGAGGCAGAAACTGTCTTAGAGCGGACCAGGTCCATGGTCAATAACATTATGTCTCAGAAACGTTCTAAGGTAAGAGTTTATCCAACGGGCTTTGAGATAATTGAAGGCAAGATTGAGGATACCAATACACCTTATATTGCCAAAAAACTGGAGGAAGCAGGGTTTATTGTTGATATTGGGAAAGCCATCCATGACAGTAAAGAGGCTATTGTCCAAAGCTTAAAAGAGGCCGCCAGCCACTGTGGTGTTGTCATTACTACCGGTGGTGTAGGTGCCGAAGATAAGGATTTCACAATTGAAGGGATGCTGGCTTTGGACCCGGAGGCTGTTACCCCTTATATCGTGAAATTTACTAAGGGCCAGGGACGGCATGTGAAAGACGGTGTTAAAGTTGGGGTGGGTGAGTTTAACAACAGCTTATTCATTGCTTTGCCAGGGCCCCACGATGAGGTCAGGATTGCCGTACCTTTGATCATTGACGCCTTGAAAAATAATTATAGCAAACATAGACTGGCTCAAATGTTAGTCGATGCGCTGCGGCAACGTTTACAGGAAAAAGCAGCCCATTGGCACCATCATTAAATAAAAAGAGGTGAAGAAAAATGGATAAGGAGTTTATCGTCAAAGCTGCCGAGGCCTTAAGAGTGGCCATGATCAACAAACAACCTATTTCTGCCTTGTCTGAACAAAAACCCGATATCACCATCGAAGAAGCTTATCAGATACAACTGATTAATGTGGAGGAGGCAGTCAAAGCAGGAAAAAGGATTGTTGGCAAGAAAATCGGTTTAACCAGTGTGGCTATGCAGAAATTTTTAGGGGTTAATGAGCCCGATTATGGACACCTCCTGGATACCATGGTCTGGGATGAAGAAATCCCCATTAGTTTAAGTAATTTGTTACAGCCTAAAATTGAAGCTGAAATTGCTTTTGTTTTGAGTGAAGATTTACAGGGACCTGGGGTAACTCTTACTGATGTATTAAGAGCCACCGCGGGAGTCATTCCTTCTTTTGAAGTGATTGACAGCCGTGTTAAAGACTGGAAAATCAAAATACAGGATACCGTAGCCGATAATGCTTCCAGTGCAGGTATTACTTTGGGCAGTCAGCTTATACCTGTTAACCGGGTGGATCTAAAATATGTGGGAATGGTCTTACAAAAGAACGGACAGATTATTGAAACAGCCGCAGGAGCTGCCGTCATGGGGCATCCCGCCTTAGCTGTGGCCTGGCTGGCTAATAAATTAGGTTCTATGGGTATCGGTTTGAAAAAAGGAGAAATCATTTTGTCCGGTTCTCTTACGAAAGCAATCGAGGTAAAAGCAGGAGATGTGTTTGTGGCCACCTTTGGCGGATTAGGTTCCGTAAAAGCAGTATTTACAGAATAAAGATGAGGAGTGACATCAGTGGGAACAAAAATAAAAGCAGCCATCATTGGCCCCGGCAACATCGGAATGGACCTCATGTACAAGATAATGAACCGGGCCAGAAACATCGAACTAGATACTGTAACAGGCATTATTCCGGAATCTGAGGGATTAATGTTAGCAAAAAGTCATGGGTTTAATACTTCTGCCGAAGGAATCGAGGCCATTATCAAGCGGGATGACATTAAAATCGTTTTTGATTGCACCAGTGCCAAGGCTCATCTCAAGCATGCCCCCATCCTTAAGGCCCATAAGAAGATAGCCATTGATCTGACCCCGGCGGCAGTGGGGCCTTATGTTTCTCCCGCTGTCAATATGTTGGAGCACTTCGATAGTGATAATATCAACCTGATTACCTGTGGCGGCCAGGCTACTATCCCTATAGTTGCCGCCATTAATAAGGTTGCTGATGTGGAATACGCAGAAATCGTGGCCACCATTTCCAGCCGCAGCGCCGGTCCTGGGACCAGGCAAAACATTGACGAGTTTACACAGACAACGGCTAACGGTTTAGTGAAAGTAGCAGGCGCAGATTCCGCCAAGGCTATTATCATCCTGAATCCCGCCGAGCCACCTATTATGATGAGAAACACCATTTACTGCCGGGTAAAAAATCCCGACCATATGGCTATCATGGCTAGTGTTACTGAAATGGTGAGCAGAGTTAAAGAATATGTACCTGGGTATACCCTGAAACTGGCGCCCATTGTTGATGGAAACAAAGTGACCACAATGATTGAAGTGGAGGGTGAAGGTTCATACTTACCCAAATATTCGGGCAACCTGGATATTATTACTGCGGCTGCCCTGGGGGTAGCGGAAAAAATCGCTGAAAATATGCTAAAAGACGCAGAAAAAGTTGTAGAAAAGGGGAGGGCTGCCCAATGAAAAAGGTTAGAATCTTTGATTCCACGCTGCGCGACGGTATGCATGCCGTCAGCCACCAATTTACTCCTGAAGATATGGCTGCAATTGCCCGGGCTCTTGATGAAGCTGGTGTAGATACAATCGAGATGGGTCATGGTGACGGTTTGGGCGGCTCATCCTTCCAGTACGGGTTTGCCAAGGCCTCTGACGAAGACTATCTCAGAGCAGTTTCTTCCGTAATCAAAAGAGCTAAACTGGACATTCTTTTAATTCCCGGTATTGGGACGAAAAGAGACTTGGAAAAGGCGGCCAAATACAATGTAAAAGTTGCACGGATTGCCACCCATGTTACGGAAGCAGATATTGGGGAGCAGCATATTAAAATGGCTAAAGACTATGGTATGGAAACTATAGGATTCTTGATGATGGCCCATATGGCTCCCCCCGAAAAAGTGGTAGAGCAGGCAAAGCTTTTTGAAAGCTATGGTGCTGATGCCGTTTATGTGACAGATTCTGCCGGGGCTATGGTGCCTCATCAAGTGAAAGAGAGGGTAGCCGCTGTAAAAGCTGCTGTTCAGATACCGGTAGGGTTTCATGCCCATAATAATCTAGGATTAGCCATTGGCAATTCCCTGGCTGCCTTTGAAGCAGGGGCCGATTATATTGACGGCACTGTGAAAGGTTTGGGGGCAGGGGCCGGTAATGCTCCTACGGAAGTTTTAGTTGCTGTTTTTGACAAACTTAATGTGGAAACGGGTGTGGACCTCTATAAAATAATGGATGTTGCGGAAGATGTGGTAACACCGCGTATGCACAGACCTCAGGTTATTGACAAGGCTGCCCTTACTTTAGGTTGGGCCGGCGTATATGGCAGTTTCCTGCTTCATAC
>JAIHAN010000098.1 GCA_020054815.1 Peptococcaceae bacterium
TGGAATACTTGCGGCCCTTAACATGCGCCATGAAACGGGGAAAGGGCAAAAAGTGGATGTGGCCATGCTTGATTCCCAGGTAGCCATCCTGGAAAATGCCATTGCCCGTTACGAAGTTACGGGTCAGGTTCCGGGGCGCATTGGTAACCGTCATCCTTCCATTACCCCCTTTTCTTCAGTAAAGGCTTCAGACGGTTATCTGATTATTGCCATTGGTAATGACAGTCTGTGGGGCAAATTCTGCCACCTGGTAGGCAGAGAAGAATTAATCGATGACCCTCTGTATCGGACAAACAAGGACCGTACTGATAACTGGGATGCTTTAGAGCCAGTATTGACAGAGATATTTGCCGACAAAACAGTGGATGAGTGGATTAGTTTATTAGAGTCTGCCGGTATTCCATGTGGACCCATTAATACTGTTGACAAGGTTGTTTCGGATCCCCAGGTACTGGCCAGAAATATGATCGTAGAAGTTGAACACCCGGTGGCCGGTAAGCTGAAAATGGCAGGTTGTCCCATTAAATTGTCTGCTGTTTCCGGAGGGGAAATCCGGAGGCCAGCTCCCTTATTGGGCCAGCATACCACAGAAGTGCTTTCCCGGTATCTTGGCATGTCCATGGATGATGTTGAACAGTTGAAGGTTCAGGGTATTGTTTAAAAGCGAAGGAAAGAAAAACAAAAGAAAAAGGGGGTATAGTGAATGGAGATCTACGGACTTGGTATTATAGCTGCCTGTATGTTTGTTGGTGTTTTTGTGGGTAGTATATTTGCCAAACTGCTGGGAGTATCGGGTGATGTGGGCGGAGTAGGTATCGCTATGCTGCTCCTGGTATTGGTATCCAACTACATTAAACTGGATGAGAAAACTCAGAATGGAATTAAATTAATCAGCAACCTTTACATCCCTATCATTGTAGCCATGGCCGCTACTCAAGATGTGGTCAAAGCTCTTTCCGGCGGGGCAGTGGCCTTCCTGGCAGGCGGGGTAGCTACAGTAGCCTCATTTTTCCTGGTTCCCTTGCTGTCACGTATCGGTAAAGGGGAAAAAATTTCCCAGGGAAGGGAGATGTAGATATGAGTTTTGTTGAAATTGCTGCCGGTATTATTTCCAAGAACAGCTTGGTGATGTCCTTTGCCATTGTGGCAATTACGATGTTCGTGGGGTACCGCTTGTCCGGGTTATTAGGCGAAAGACGTTTTGGGTCTGCTTTAGCCATTGTTATTGGTCTGGTACTTGCGCTGATTGCCGGTAAATACACCGGTGGTTCTAAGGGGATTGCAGACATTAAAATTCTCTCAGGTTTCGGAGTTCTCGGTGGTGCTATGTTTCGAGATTATGCTATAATTTCTACCGCTTTTGGCGCCAATATTGAAGAATTGAAAAAAGCCGGTGTAGCCGGGATAGTTTCCCTGTTTGTCGGTGTTATCTTTTCCTTTATAGTAGGGGCGGCCTTTGCTCTAGCTTTTGGTTTCAAGTCAGCAGTAGATGTAACTACCATCGGAGCTGGGGCTGTTACCTTTATTGTTGGCCCTGTTACGGGAGGTGCTTTGGGGGCCAGTTCGGCGGTAGTTGCCTTGTCGATTGCTGCCGGTGTGGTCAAATCGGTATTATGCATGATCATTACACCACTGGTAGCCCCCTATATTGGCCTGAATAATCCCCAGTCGGCTATGGTTTTTGGTGGATTGTTAGGGACAACCAGCGGTGTAGCCGGGGGCCTGGCTGCTACTGATCCTAAACTGGTGCCTTACGGTGCCATGACTGCTACTTTTTATACGGGATTGGGATGCCTGTTGGCCCCGTCGGTGCTCTTCATGATTGTTCGTGCTATACTGGGCAGTTAAAATGAAGTTTTTCTCAGTTAGCCAAGTATTATTTTTTAACCATTGAGATAACAGCTTAGAAAGACAAAGCCCTCGCAATCCGGGGGCTTTTGTTCTGATGTTTTGATATCACCAATAGAAAGGAGAGACTTAAAATGAAAAAGTTTAATATTACAGTAAACGGTAAGAGATATGAAGTGGAAGTAGAAGAAATCGGCGGCACTACAGCGCCTGCTCAAAGACCTGCTGCCCCTGGAGCAGCTGCACCGGCTCCCGCACCTGCTGCACCTGCCCCGGCTCCCAAGGCTGCTCCCGCTCCTGTAGCCGCCTGCGCTGAAGTCATTACTGCTCCCATGCCTGGTAAAATTATGTCTATTAAGGTGAAAGCCGGCCAAACCGTAAAAGAGGGTGACCTCGTTTTAACCCTTGAAGCCATGAAAATGGAAAACGGCGTTATCGGTTCTGCCGTCGCTGCCGGTGTACTGTTGTCACTCTTTGGAACCCATTAAAAAAGAGCCTGCGGGCTCTTTTTTAGTTACTAGTTCCCATTCTATGGTCTCACTATAGTTGTTAATAAAATCTTTGGATTATAATTATAATATAACAAATTGCCATTAATTACTTAAAGGAAAGTGATAGAATTAATAGAGGCTGCGATAATTTTCAAAGAAAAAGTGCTCTAGCAAACTATGACTTATACCGAACAGAGGTCCTGGGCTATGTTGCTCAGGACCTCTGTTTATTTGAATACTGCTATGCGGAAGCGGATGTCGGTTAACTTATCGCGCAAGCCAGCCGCCGTCCACGGCCAGGACATGACCGTTTATATAGGCGGAAGCATCGGAAGCTAAAAAGACTACGGCGCCGTTCAAATCGCGGTTGTTGCCCCAGCGGCCGGCAGGAATCCGCTCCAGGATGGATTGGTTTCTTTTTTCATCGGCCCTGATGGGTGCGGTATTGTCAGTAGCCATATACCCAGGGGCAATGGCGTTAACATTAATATTGTATTTGGCCCACTCGTTGCACATGGTTTTGGTGATGCCCGCTATACCATGTTTACTCGCCGCATAAGAAGGGACTAAGATACCCCCCTGGAAAGAGAGAAGAGAAGCAATATTGATGATCTTTCCCCCGGTGCCCTGCTTAATAAATTGATTGGCCACAGCCTGGGCCAGGAAGAAGGCGGACTTCAGGTTTATGTTCATCACTTCATCCCAGTACTCTTCGGAAAATTCCAGCGTGGGCTGGCGGCGAATGATCCCGGCGTTATTCACCAGGATATCGATTCTGCCAAAACTTTCTAAGGTTTTTTCAATAATTCCCGGGATTACTTTAGTGGTTTCTTTCAAATCAGCCTGGACAGGGACGAATTTCCCCCCTATGGTTTCTACTTCTTTTTGCGTAGCGGACATATCGCCGGAAGCGACGCCCACGATAGCGGCTCCCGCTTCAGCCAGACCTATGGCCATACCCTGTCCTAAGCCCCGGCTGGCTCCGGTAACGATGGCCACTTTACCCTTTAAAGAAAATTGTTCAAGGATCATGCTCACTACCTCCTAAAAATCCAGAATAATTTTACAAACTTTTGTGGGTTCCTTCTCGATGACCTCCATGGCTTTGTCCAGTTCGGTATAAGAAAAACGGTGGCTGATCAAGAGTCGGGGCTGGATCTTTCCTTCTTTAAACCACTGTAACACGGCAGGAAACTTATGTTTGTTCATGCGGGAGCCGATAATCTCCAGTTCTTTTTTGGTAATGTCTACGGGCTTGATATGGGCTTCCTCGCTGTTGAACCCGATTTCGATAATCCTGGTGCCATGGGGAGCTTCCCGGACAGCCTGTTCCAGGACTTTGGCGCTGCCCACGGCGTCAACGATCACATTGGGTCCTTGAGGCCAGTAATCATAGGATGTCTGGATAGCCGATTTTTCCTGGGGATTAATGACGGCTAAGGCGCCCATTTCTTTAGCCAGTTCCAGTCGGTTGGGCAAGATATCGGCTACGATAACCTGGGAGCCTTGGACGTTTTGCGCTATCTGCAGGACAGTCAAGCCGATAGGGCCGCCTCCGATGATCAGAACCCGGTCACCTTTGGTAATCTTTCCTCTATCTACGATTTGAGCACCGATGCTGTATGGTTCTACCAGAGCTGCCTCTTCCCAGGGAATTTGAGGATCAAACTTATAGACCCGTTCAGCCTTAACATTGATCTTCTCTGTAAAACCTCCGTCGGTTTGGACGCCCAGGCACATGACCTGATGACAAATGTTATGTCGGCCTTCCCGGCACAGGAAACACTCGCCGCAGCTAACAACAGGGTCGATGGCTACCCGATCTCCCACTTGCAGTTCTTTTACCTTTGAGCCTATGGCAGTGATAATACCTACCAGTTCGTGGCCGGGAATCCGGGGATATTTGGCTGCGGCATGGATCCCGTGATAGATATGGATATCTGTACCGCAAATGCCTGCCGCCTTTAACTCAACTGTTACTTGATCATCAAGAGGGGCAGGGGAGTCGGGGATATCCCGGTATTCAATGACATGAGGTTCAACAATATAAACAGCTTTCATGCAGGAGTTCCTCCTTAAATAAAAATTCATAATATGAATTAATAAACCGAACAATGAAAAAAGGATTTATCCTCCCCGGGAGAACGTGTCTAATCTTTAGGCACGTTCTTCTTATTACCAAAAAAGGATTTCACCGGGGTTGTCCGGAAGTTCCGGAACCTACGGCGAAATCCTTATAGTAAAGTAATGGTGAATAATCATTAAGCAGATTATTATTTGGAGATTAACCCCAGAGAATTGGAGATTTGTCCCGTAATATTTATTAGTTTTTCCGCCACTTCTTTTTCGATGAGTTCCAGGGTGAAACGGGAGTGGGGACCGGAAATACTGACAGCGGCAATCACTTTTCCCTTATGGTCATAGATAGGCGCCCCCACACAGCGGCATTCGTCTTCGCTCTCCCGGTTATCCAGGGCATAACCCCTCTTTCTGGTAAGTTCCATCTCCTTGAGAAAAGCCTCAGGGGTTACCAGGGTAAATTCTGTCCTGTTCTCCATTCCCTGGTCGTTCAGGATATCGAGAATGGCTTCCTCGCTGTGTCCCATGAGGAGGGCCTTGCCCAGGGAAGTACAGTGAACGTGGTTTGTTGTGCCAATCTTGGCTACGAGGCGAACGGGATGAGGACTTTCCACCATGTCTACGTAAAGGACTTTATTTTTCTCCAGAATACCCAGGAAAACTGTTTCCCTGGTGAGGTCATTCAATTTCTTCAGGAAGGGACGGGCCAGGTTTTTTAGCTCAAATTTCTGGTCCACCCGCTGGCTCATGAGGAGGAGTTTGAGCCCCAGTTGATAGGTGCCATCGGGGTTACAGCGCACGTAGTCCCGGCCTTCCAGATTGTTTAGCAGGCGGTAAACCGTGGACTTGGCCAATCCTGTAGCCTCCGTAAGCGTTTTAAGGTTAACCGGCCGGGAACTGTTGCCGATAACCTCCAGTATATCGAAAGCTCTTTGCAGTGATTGGACCTCTAAGTAATTATTGTGCATCACTATCACCCTCGGAAAATTAATGTATAATGTGGTTATGTACTATATACGCTAAATTCAGCCAAGAATCCTTCTTTTTATTTCATGATCCGGACTAATTATTCATGATGTGAACTGAGATGTGAGGGAAAAGATATGTCAAGTATGCCTGTAATTGTGATTGGCGGAGGAGCTGCCGGGTTATTGGCCGCGGGGCGGGCAGGTGAGTTAGGCGCCAGGGTGCTCCTTTTGGAAAAAAATGACCGGCTGGGCCGGAAAATCATGGTGTCAGGGGGTGGGCGCTGCAATGTGACTAATAGCGGAAGTATCCAGGAGTTGATCAAGCATTACCCGGGGAATGGGCAATTTTTATACAGTGCTTTTAGTAAATTCTCTAATCAAGACATTATGCTGCTCTTGGAAAGAATGGGTGTACCCCTTAAGGTAGAGAAAGAAGGAAGGGTTTTCCCTTCCTCCGACAAAGCTTCTGACGTTGTGAAAGGATTAACCAAATACCTAAAAGAGGGCGGAGTGGAAATCCGTTTGGAAGAAAGGGTGACAGGCATTGTTACGGAAGGACGGGAGGTCCGGGGAGTAACTACGGAAAAAGGGAGGATTGCTTCCCGCCTGGTCATTGTGGCCACCGGAGGAAAGTCCTATCCTGCCACAGGTTCTACCGGAGATGGTTACCAATGGGCTTTAGCCTGCGGGCATAATGTTGTACCTGTTAGACCCGCCCTGGTTCCTTTAAACGTTAAAGAGGAATGGGTGAAAGAAGTACAGGGCCTGGCCCTGCGGGATATCTATGCTGACATTAAAGAAGGGGAAAAGGTTCTGGGCAGGGAACAGGGTGAAATACTTTTTACCCATTTCGGCGTGTCAGGGCCTGTGATCTTATCCTTGAGCCGCTATGTAAAGAACCATTCCGCGCCACAGGATTTAACACTGTATATCAATCTAAAACCTGCCTTAAATGAAGACCAATTGGCCGCGGAACTCCAGTTGGAACTGCAAAAAAACCAGAAAAAACAGTTAAAAAATGCCCTGGATGACCTTTTACCCAGGAGGCTGATCCCCATTATTATCAGGGAAAGCCAAATTTCCCCCGAAAAGTTTGTCCACCAGGTAACAAAAAAGGAGCGGCAGGCGCTCCTCGCTACTTTACGCAATCTAAAATTGACCATTACCGGGCCGCGTTCCCTGGACGAGGCCATTGTCACGGCAGGGGGCGTAGCGGTGAAAGAGATAAACCCCAAAACCATGGAATCCAAACTTATTAAGGGTTTATATTTTGCGGGGGAAGTCCTGGATATTGACGGTTTAACCGGAGGGTATAACTTACAGGCGGCTTTTTCCACAGGTTATACGGCAGGAGACCATGCGGGACGGGAGAGTTTTTAGGAGCCCATTTTTAAAAAGGACTTTTCTACTAAAAAAATCTTGTCCTGGTCATCTATCACCTGCAGCAGTTGTTTTTTCTCCCCGGGCAGGTTTTCCAGATGATTTTCCATGTTTTTTAGAACAGCTACCCTTTTTGGTGTTAGAGTTTTTCCCGGAAGCTCCATCACTCCCGTATTCAGCACGAATCTTTGCCATTCTTCATGCCAGTAATATGTTTCCGCAATTTGCCGAGACTTTAGTAAAGAAAAGTCCGTTTCCGGGGGTAACCTGACCTTATTGGGAGCGGATACATAATAATTCTGCTGTCCTGTTGTTTTAATTATCGCTGAATTACCCCCGGGTTCATAAGTAATACGTAAGTCCTGGGTCAGTTTCAACCACCTTACAGGATGGGCTTGGGGATCTTGCCAGGTGTTGAGCCAGTTGATTTCCCAATGGGAATTTTCACTCCAGAGGACCTGTAAAGCATTTTTCTGCCATCCCCAAATCTTTACGGTACTCACCTTGGCAAAGGCTCCTCTCATTTCATCGTGGTCTTCTCGTGTTACCAGAATCTCTTTACCGCTGGGTAAGCTCAATTTGTCCAGTTTACCCAGAGGGAGCAAATTGTCCAGATATGTCAATAAAATATAGTTGTCGTTTTGTCTTTGGATAATGGCCAGGATGCCCTTATCGGGGGCAAGAGAGAGTGTGATAATCACTTCGGAATAGGAGCCGGGTATGAGGTCAAGAAAGAGGTAGGAAGCCTGCCAGTTTTCATTCAAGAGACCGGGTTTTATATATCTGACCAGTGTTTTGACCGTTGCTTCCAAGGCGTCTTCCGCCATGTGCGGGTTCCCCGATTGTAATAATTCTATTTGAATTGTGGGAAAGACAGGGAGAGGGCCCGTGATTCTACCTGTAGGTTCATAAGTGATCCTTGTGTGTATTTCCCACCATGTGATAAAGAGCAGGCAGAAAACCAGTAGTTGCGTTAATATTTTCTTCTTCATTTTCTCACTCCCTAGCTCACCTGACCTAATATATGTTATTCAGAGAGCTTCCTTTACATTCAGGAAATAGCTGGGCGTGCCCTTTTTAAAAAAATTTTTGGTGATTTAGCAGGAATATTTTAGTTGGCGAAGAAATAATTCTTAACTAGTCAATATAATATGTAATATTCTGAAAAAATATGTCGGATGAAGCCTGGTGGGAGAGTCTCAAAAGGAGCACCGAAGGAGCAAGATCGGAAGTTACGATTCCGGTTGAATCTCTCAGGTTACAGTACCGCAGGCCGACGAAACTCTGGAGAGCACCCGGTAAATTTTACCGGGCACCAAAGGGGTAAAGCTTGTTTCAAGCCAAACTCTCAGGTAAAAGGACAGAGGAAACAGTAGCGTTGTTTTAGCTATTGTTTCTTCTGTCCTTTTTTCGATTATTCATTTTTTCCACAGGAATTGGGAAACATTTGAAGAAAGAGGTGATAGGTTTTGGGTGAACTAAAAAAAACAACACTGAATGAATTGCACAAAAAGCTGGGCGCCAAAATGGTGGAGTTTGGCGGCTGGGAAATGCCTGTGCAGTATACCGGAATCATCGAGGAACATAAAGCTGTGCGCAGAGCGGCGGGACTCTTTGATGTCTCTCATATGGGAGAGATTCTGGTGAAAGGACCGGGGGCCTTACCCTTAATCCAAAAACTCATAACCAATGATGCAACTAAAATCACCATCGGCCAGGCCCTTTACAGTCCCATGTGTTATCCTTCGGGAGGAATCGTGGATGATCTTTTAGTGTACCGCCTCGGGGATGACGAGTACTGGCTGGTGGTGAACGCGGGCAATAAAGACAAAGATTTTCGTTGGATTAAGGATCACCAGGCGGGTGAGGTAACAGTAGAGGACATATCAGACGAGACAGGCCAAATTGCTCTGCAGGGTCCCAGATCCCAGGAGATTCTTAGCCAGATTACTGATATTAATTTGGAAGAAATCAAATACTTTCGCTTCGCCTGGGCCGAAACAGCCGGGGTGAAAACCTTAGTCTCGCGGACCGGGTATACCGGTGAGGACGGATTTGAACTATACATGAAGGCGAAAGAGGCTCCCCAGGTTTGGCAGGCGCTCCTTTTGGCCGGAAAAGATTTCGGCCTTGTCCCGGTAGGATTAGGAGCCCGGGATACCCTGCGTTTTGAAGCCAGGCTCCCGCTTTACGGACATGAATTGAATGAGGAGTATACACCCCTGGAGGCAGGATTAGGGATCTTTGTGGCCCTGACTAAGGCTGAGAATTTCATCGGTAAGGAAGCCTTGCTGAAGCAAAAGGCTGAAGGTGTCCCCCGCAAATTAGTGGGTTTTGAAATGCTCGACAGGGGTATACCCCGGGCAGGTTATAAAATAGAAAAAAATAACATATCCATTGGAGAGGTGACCTCCGGGAGCTTTGCCCCTTCTCTGGGCAAAAACCTGGGGCTTGGTTATGTAAAGTCAGCGGAAGCTGTACTGGACAACGAAATTACTGTTATTATCAGGGATAAAGGCCTGCAGGCCCGTATCATAAAAACACCATTTTATAAGAGGGAGGTAAAATGAAATGTATCCCAGTCATTTAAAGTACACCAGGGAACATGAATGGATTAGTATTGAAGGAAATAAGGCTGTCATAGGGATAACTGAGTATGCCCAAAAAGCCCTTGGTGATGTAGTATTCGTAGAGTTACCCGAACTGGAAAGAAAGGTGGAAATCGGTGAGGCATTTGGTGTGGTGGAATCCGTTAAGGCTGTTTCCGACATCTATGCGCCATGTTCCGGCACTATTACTGCCGTCAACGAGGCTCTGCTGGACAGTCCGGAATTAATTAACCAGGATCCCTATGGGGATGGCTGGATCATCGAAATGGAAATTTCCGAGTTATCTGGGGATTTGCTAAGTGCGGAGGAATACGAGGATTTAATTGCCCAGGAGGCTGAGTAATATGCACTATCTTCCTCACACGCCTGAGCAGGTTGAAGCCATGCTCAAAAGCATTGGCGTACAATCTACAGCTGAACTTTTTCACGATATTCCGGAAAGCATACGTCTTAAGGATCCCCTTTCCTTACCCGAGGGCCTTTCCGAAAATGCGGCCTGGCGGCGTCTCCGGGAGTTAGCCGGCAAGAATAAAGATACAGGCCAATATCTTTGTTTTCTAGGGGCAGGGGCTTATGAGCATTACCAGCCCAGGGCGGTCAGCCATCTCCTGTCCCGCTCCGAATTTTATACAGCTTATACACCTTATCAGCCGGAAATCAGCCAGGGAACGCTCCAGGCTATCTTTGAATATCAAACCATGATTTGTGAATTAACAGGAATGGACGCGGCCAATGCCTCGGTCTATGACGGGGCTACGGCTCTGGCTGAAGCGGCCTTAATGGCGGCAGAGGCAACCCGCAGGAATCAGATACTGGTAAGCAGCGCTGTTCATCCCGAATATCGCGCTGTCGTGGAGACATACCTCCATGGCCGGGGGATTAGCCTGGAGCTAACCCCCTACTGGGGAGGCCTGACCTGTCAGGACGCTTTGGCCAAAAAAATAAATAAGGAAGTGGCTGCGCTAGTCATCCAGTATCCTAATTTTTTCGGCAGTATTGAAAATCTTCAGCAATTTGCCGACATGGCCCATGCTGTAGGGGCTCTTCTCATTGTATGTGCCGACCCCGTATCCTTAGGCGTACTGGAGAGTCCGGGTAAATTAGGGGCGGATATTGTTGTGGGGGAAGGACAGAGCCTGGGACTGCCCCTCAGCTTTGGTGGACCCTACCTTGGTTTTATGGCGGCCAGGGAAAAATACATGCGCCGCCTGCCGGGCAGAATTGTGGGAAAAACTGTGGACCGCCTGGGGAGAGAAGGTTTTGTCTTAACTTTGCAGGCGCGGGAACAGCATATCCGCCGGGAAAAAGCCAGCTCTAATATTTGTTCAAACCAGGCCCTGTGTGCTTTGGCTGCCACCCTGTACCTCTCTTTACTAGGACCAGGGGGACTGGAAGAGGTGGGCAAGCAGTGCCTGCAGAAAAGCCATTACGCTAAAACTCTTCTCACTAAAATAAAGGGTGTAACGATTCCTTTCCAGGTTCCCACTTTTAAGGAATTTGTAGTGAAAACAGAGGAAGCCCCGGAAAGCATTAACCAGCGTCTCTGGGAGGCAGGTATTTTGGGCGGTTTGGATCTGGGAAGATATTATCCGGAATTAGCTCATCATATCCTCTTATGTGTCACGGAAGTGCGAACAAAGGAAGAAATTGACAAACTTGCTCAGGTTTGGGGTGATAATGGATGATGGAAAAATTGATATTTACCAAGAGTATCGCCGGCAGGAAGGAAGATTATCTCCC
>JAIHAN010000099.1 GCA_020054815.1 Peptococcaceae bacterium
TAGTTGTTAGTTGTTAGTAACCACCCTGAAATTATCCATCAGAATGAAGGCTTAGCCCCAAACGTTCCCTATCGGAGCATAGCGAAACAGACTTGGCGAAGTGAGGCAGAAAAATCAGAGTGGCTGACACGATGTCAGAACCAACCCGAGGCCAGTCCACGGATGGACTGTTGAGGGTGGTCTGATTTTCGACGGCACAGGATGTGCCTAGCGACACCAGTAGCAGGATGCGATAAACTGGCGGCGTTCCTTATTTATGCCTTAGTCTGTTCTATGCGAAGATCGGGATACGTGGGGGCAAGACTGAATACCGGTGCTGCTAACAGCATGAGTGTCTAGTAATAAAAAATACACGCATTATCATGCGTGTATTTTTTATTACTAATCATTCAGTTCTTTCTTTTCCCCTGTGACCAGGTAAATGACCCGCTCGCCGATATTGGTGGCGTGGTCGGCAATGCGCTCGATGTACCTGCCCACAAAGAGGAGATAGGTGGCCTGGCTGATGGTCCGGGGATCTTCCATCATATAGGTTAAAAGCTCCCGGAAAATCTGGGAGTAGATCTGGTCGACCATGTCGTCATCTTTACACATCTGATACGCCAGTTCCACATCCTCTTTTACATAAGAGTCCAGGGCATCCTTCACCATTTTTTGCGCCAATTTGCTCATGCGTGGAATATCAATGAGTGGTTTGATCAAAGGCTGCCCGCTTAAACGTATGGTCACCTTGGCGATATCATGAGAATAATCGGCCATCCTCTCAAGGTCGGTAATAATTTTAAAGCCAGCTGTAATCCTCCGTAAATCTTTGGCTAAGGGCTGCTGGGTAGCGATAAGCTTTAAGCATTTCTGTTCAATCTCCATTTCCAGGAGATCAATTTCTTTTTCCATGGCAATTACTTCTTCGGCCAGCTTTACATCCTGCCTGGCCAGAGATTCTACAGAACTGCTGATCATGTTTTCCACAAGGCTGCCCATGCGCAGTATTTGCTGCTGTAACTCTACTAAACTCTCATCAAAAGAATGCCTGGTAGTCATTCCTTACACCCCTCCTTAACCAAAACGTCCCGTAATGTAATCCTCTGTCCGCTGATCCCGTGGATTGGTAAATATGACATCAGTACTATCATATTCAATGACTTCACCGTTTAGGAAATAGGCTGTTAAATCCGATATACGGGCTGCCTGCTGCATATTGTGGGTCACGATAACAATAGTATATTCCTTTTTCAACTCCTGCACCAGTTCTTCAATCTTTAAAGTTGAAATGGGGTCTAACGCAGAAGTGGGTTCATCCATCAAAAGAATCTCGGGTTCCACAGCCAGGAGGCGGGCAATGCACAAACGCTGCTGCTGGCCGCCGGAAAGTCCTAACGCCGGCTTATGGAGCCGGTCTTTTACTTCTTCCCATAAAGCAGCACCTTTCAGGCTTTTTTCCACTATTTCATCTAACTTTCTTCTATCTTTGATGCCATGGATCCGGGGTCCGTAGGCAATATTGTCATAAACCGACATGGGGAAGGGATTAGGCCGCTGAAAAACCATGCCTACCTTTTTGCGCAGCGCTACTACATCTACATTAGGTTGATAGATGTTTTCATCATCTATGGACACTTCCCCGATAATCCGTACACCGTCTATTAAATCATTCATGCGGTTAAGGGTACGGAGAAAGGTAGATTTTCCACAGCCGGATGGTCCGATCAGTGCTGTAATACTATGTGTTCTCACATTGAGGTCAATGTCTTTCAGGGCATGGTGTTCACCATAAAATAAATTTAAACCTCTTGTTCTAATCTTTTCTTGATGTTGCATAATCTCAATCACCTCTTTCCCATTACCTCACCTATTATAACCTAAGAGATACGGGAAAGTGCTAAATACAGGTTAAAGAATTGTTAAAATTTTAGGAGTTAGGCAAGATCACTGTAAAAGTGGTTCCTTTGCCTTCTTCAGATTCCACCTGGACTTGCCCCCGGTGTCTCTCCACAATATGCTTGACGATGGATAACCCTAAACCGGTGCCGCCCACCTGGCGGGAGCGGGCTTTGTCCACCCGGTAAAAACGTTCGAATAAACGGGGTAAACTCTCAGCTGGTATACCGATTCCCTGATCCGTTACTTTTATGGCAGTTCCCTGCTCATGGGGACTTACTTCAACCAGGACAAAGCCTTTGTCGTGGGAATATTTAATAGCATTATCCAGGAGGTTGATCAGTACTTGCTCCAGCATATCCTGATTGCCATAGATAGTGTTTGCCTGGGGATAGATATATGTTTTAATCGTAATATCTTTACGCTGGGCCACGGGAATTAGAACGTTGACCACCTTATCCAGCAACTGCCTGGACTCAATGGACTTTTTAGCTACTTCCACGCGGCCAGTTTCCAGGCGTGAAAGAAATAGGAGATCCGTAATCAAACGGTTTAAACGATCTGTTTCCGCTTCCATGATTTTCAAAAACTTCTGGCTTAGTTCTTTGTCCTCCATAGCCCCATCCAGCAGGGTTTCCACGTACCCCTTGATGGAAGTGAGCGGTGTCCGAAGCTCATGGGATACATTAGCCACAAATTCGCTGCGCATTTGCTCCAGCTGACGGAGTTTCGTAACATTCCTAAGCACCATAACGGCACCTTGTAAACGCTCCCTTTTCCCCTGGATAGGGGTAATATAAACCCGGTAATATTCAGTGTCACCAGGGGTTAATTTTATCTCTATGACTTGTCTGGTACCGTCAGCCAATCCTTTTTTCAAGAGGTCTGCCAGCTGGTGGTTACGCAGTATTTCTAAGAAATACCGCTCTTTGGCTTCCTCCCAGGTAACACCGAGCATCTCCTCCGCTGCCTTATTGATCAGCATTAAGCGGCCAACCTGGTCAAAAGCCAAAACCCCTTCCACCATACTGGCCAAAATGGTCTCCATCCGGTCCTTCTCTTTGAGGGTCTCCTTGATATTACTGTTTAAGGTAGAACCCATCATGTGCATGGTGTCGCACAACTGGCCCAATTCATCATCAGTGGTGATGAAAATGGTGGGGATAAAGTTTCCTTTAGCAAAGGAGTGGGCCATTTCCTTCAGCTTACTGATGAGCCTGGTATGGTAATCCGTCCAAAAATAAAACACAAGGATACTTAAAAGATAAATCCCGGTCACTATAAAAAGGTACAAACCATGTTCCCTGGCAAAAAGGGTAGCCAGGTTAATGAGTATAACAGCCACACCGGTAATGGCGGCAAAAACCAGGGTATATTTCCATGTTAATTTTCTCATTTTTTATCCCTTAAACCTGTAACCTATACCGCGAATGGTTTCAATCAATTCGGGCTGACTGGGATCTTTCTCCAGTTTTTGCCGCAGGTGACGGATATGCACATCAACAGTCCTGGTGTCACCTACAAATTCATAGCCCCAAATTTTTTCCAGCAGAAATTCCCGGGTATAAACTTTGCCCGGATTAGTGGCTAGTTGGGACAAAAGCTGAAATTCTTTAGGGGTGAGTTCCAAGGGTTCTCCGTTGAGGGAGGCTTCAAAACGGTCAGGATAAATCTTAAGCCCACCTCTGATAATAGCGGGTGAGGTAGTGTCACTGGCAGCTTTGGGAGCAGTCTGGCTTCTTCTGAGAAGGGACTTTACCCGTGCCACCAGTTCCCTGGGGCTAAAAGGCTTGGTCAAATAGTCATCCGCTCCCAGTTCTAACCCCACAACCCGGTCAATTTCTTCCCCGCGGGCTGTGAGCATTATGACGGGCAAAAGTTTCGTTTGCTCCTGCTGGCGCAGGCGCCGGCAAATTTCCAGTCCGTCGAGACCTGGCAGCATTAAATCCAGCACTAATAAATCGGGAGGATATTCCAAAATAAAGTTCAAGGCTTCCTGTCCGTTCTCTAAAGAATCAACTGCAAACCCTGCTTTCTCCAGGTTGAATTTGACCAGTTCCCTAATACTGTCTTCATCATCCACAACAAGTATCCGTGTCATCCTCTCACCTCTATTTCAGCATAATGATGGCAGCTTGCCTTCCCGCCATGCCACCCCGGTGTGAAAAAAGCCTGTCTTGATGACAGTAAGTGCAAACTTCTGCCAGGGTAATATTTTCGGGTAGAACTCCTGTATCTACTAGTTGATAAAAATTGGCCTGCCACAGATTGAGTTGAGCATGTCCATCTTCTTTTAATCCTGTGATTAAGGATTCCCAATATTCCGGGAAAGCTTCTTTTACCTTCTCGATTACCGGTCGGTCCACTTCATAATGACAGGGGCCAATACTGGGGCCAATAGCAACTAAGAGATCTTGGGGTTCCGTACCATATGCTTCTGCCAGGGCCTTAACCGTCTTGGCGGCAATTTTCGCCACTGTCCCTTTCCAGCCGGCATGGGCCAGGGCAATAACTTTTTTAACTGGGTCCAGGAAAAAGACGGGCACACAGTCAGCAAAAAATGCAGTTAAAGCTAAACCTGGCTCATTAGTCATTAAGGCGTCCGTAGCGGGGATAACACTCTCTGGATCAAAGGCACCCCTGCCCTTATCTTTTAGTGTCACTTTGTAGATAGTATCACGATGCACCTGGTGGGCGCCCACTAAACAAGCAGGATCAATTCCCAACACTCTGGCAAAACGCCGGCGATTTTCCAGGACATGCTCCAGCTTATCCTCAGTCAAAATACTGAGATTAAGGCTGTTATATGCGCCGTCACTGACCCCGCCCGACTTCCCGCTAAAGCCATGGATGACCAAACCTGTTTCCTCAAAAGAAGATATAGTATAGTATTCGATTCCTTTCTTGACATGTCGTTGAAAAGATGTAGGCAAATTTTTTCCTCCTACTAACATTTTTTAGTTAAATTTATTTTACCGTTTTTCACAAGAAAAGGGAAATCCAGTTCTCCCATTTAACAAAGTATTAATAATTTTAACTATTATACAACATTATATTGTCCGTAAGGAGTGAATTCGAAACAGGTATACGGTATTCACTATTTATAATATGTTCAAGAGTCACTATAATTTCATTTTAAAAAAACTCACCACCTCATTACTGAAGTGGTGAACTTCTAAAACAACTTCTACCACTATTTTCAAAGGGGTTTAAGGTTAACGTCTATCGTTAACGGCTAACGTTCTATTACGGTTGGGGAGGCGGGCACTGGGCACAGCGTCCGGGTTCCAGGTCAGTTTCCCGGCAGAAGGTATCACACTGGGCAGGTCTTTCAAAAGGTATACATTCACCTGGCAGTACGGGGAAAGGTAAATCAATGCATTCATCCAGGGGACAAGAGGCGATACAAACAATGGAACGCCCCGATTGCAGGGCAAAGAACTGCTTTTCTACCGTTACTTCAATGGCAAAGGGCGGGAACGTGTGTGGGAATCCCGCGGGCCGTGGTACTAAGACTGCCCGGATACAATCAAAGCTGATACGTCTGATGCAGATGTCCGTCTGTTCAGGTGCACAAAGAACACAACCACCGTCAATATCCTGTACCGGTACAGACAATTCCCTGTCAAATACCCCCATAGCCACTCCGACCTCTAAACTTTTAGTGGCAGAATCAAAGAATTCAAAGAAAACACGTACCTTATAGCGAACCACAAAAATGATGCAGTCACCTATCCGGCGCGGTGGAAAACCGCCTGGGGGAACAGGAGTATCCACACCAATTATTTCCAGGTTGCTGACGACACAGTTGATAGGACAGGCATCAGGCGGTATAGGTCGCCCAGTATCAGTTTCAAAGAGATAATGAATATCGTGAAAACACTTTGTGCCTGTGGCGCAAACCTTTTCCATGATAACCGGTGTACATATGAAACGAGGAAAGGGTGGGAATTTGGTTGTGTTAGCCTCCGCTGACATGATAATCTCTCCTTTCATAGAAAACACTAAAGTCTACCTTATATTATGACAAGCCAAAATGGAAGGTGACTAAAAAAAGAAAATAAGTTTTACAGGGCATATGTCCGGAAGATTTAAACAACATGGACCAGATGGGAAAAATGCTGGATAATACGTTTTCCGCATAAATCCCAACGTAAATGTTTACTCACTGTCGATTGCCCTGCAGCTGCTTTGTTGCGGGCCTCTGCATAATTCTCATAGACATACCTCATTAAATACCGGAGATGCTCTATATTCGGTCGGGCCCAGCGATGTCCCTGATAAATTTCATCTGTAGGAATACCGCAAAAAGGAACGGGTTCCAAAGCATCTACATTAATTAAGTAAGCATTCTCCTCATTTAAAAAATCCAAATAAGCCGACCAATTGGTAACAAGAACAGGTACTCCACAGGCCAAAGCTTCAAACACAGGCACATTCCAGCCTTCACCCCGGGTAGCTAAGACAAAACACTGGGCCATGCGATATAAAGCCGGCATATCCTGGCTGGGCAGCGTCTGGGGAATGTGGAAGATGCGAGGCGGAGCAGACTTTTTTTCTCTGGCCACAATGCCTTTAATCTCTTTTTGTATCTTATTACCGGAGGGGTCATAGTCACTCCCGTTACAATGGCACTTTAAGACCAGGCAAACATCGTCATCTCGGGAAAACTCCTGCACAAAAGCCCTGATCAGAATATCGAAGCCTTTGCGGGGAGTCCACTCCCCTATAGAAAGAAAGGTGAATAACGAATGGGCCGGCGGGAAAGTGAACTTAGGGCCTTCTGGTGTAAAATAAGTGCTATTGATCCCTAAAGGCACCACTTTTAATTTTTCCGGCTGGACGCCACTTTGCTGGAAAGTCTCCAAATTAAACCTGGAAGGAACCAGAACGAAATCTACGCTGTTACAGGCTTTTACCCACTTTTCTGGTATACCGTCCACCTCTGACATGGTAAGACCTATCACAGGTTTCCCTTGGCGTTTAAAAAAAGGGGGAACATTAACGTAAAAAAAGCTTTCAGGAGTTTGCTTTAAGTGCTTCATGATCTTGATCCTTTTATCTAATTCGGGGGGAAGCTCAATATGAGTACAGCCCCAATTCTGGGGCTGTACCGAAACATCTACACCCAAGTCCTGCATAACTAAGGCCAGCTGGCGTGCCACTTCTCCATACCCGGTTACATCATCAAGAGGACCTAGCAATTTTATTTTCAATTTAATTGCACCCCCACTCCCCATCCTTAATTAGTTAATTTGGCCCGCCAGTAGTTTAACAAATCTTCCAGAGTTTTCAGAAAAGGAATCTCTGGCTGCCAACCGGTACGGGCTCTGAATTTACTGGCATCCCCCAGTAAAATAGGTACATCGGAGGGTCTTAAGCGAGCAGGGTCTGTTTCAACAGTGATTTTAATAGGGGACAACTCTAAGAGCATCTCTAAAACCTGGCGGATGGAATAGGCCTTACCTGAGGCCAGGACATAGACCTCTCCCGCTTCACCTTTCTCCAGAGCCAACCAGTAGCCCCTTACCATATCCCTTACATCGGTAAAATCCCGTAAAGCTTCCAGATTGCCCGTATAAAGCACAGGCTCCCGGAGTCCTTTCTCGATTTCTACCACCTGCTTCGCAAAATTGGAAGTCACAAACATCTCTCCCCGTCTGGGTCCGGTATGATTGAACGACCGGGTACGCACGGTGAATAAACCGTAGGAGGCATGGTATTGGTAAGCTAAAAGATCCTGGGCTACTTTACTGACACCGTAGGGACTCAAAGGCCGCAAAGGATTTTCCTCTTTAATGGGAGTTTCTTCGGGGTAAACCAGGCCATATTCCTCCGAAGAGCAAGCTACTTGGATGCGAGTGGGGAAATTTTCCTGACGGACGGCTTCAAAGATGTTTAATTCACTTAAGATATTGGTGGTCAAAGTTTCTTCCGGGGCCTTCCAGGAAGTTGGTACAAAACTCTGGGCAGCCAGATGAAAAATTCGTTCAGGCCGGATCTCCACCAACACTCTCCGTACGGAAAAGGGGTCCCTTAGATCACACTCCAGCAAGTGTATATGGGGCAGAAGGTGCTCAATATTATCCAAACGACTCCTGTTGCGGATAGTCCCATACACTTTCACCCCTGGCTGCTGTAGTGCATATTCGGCCAAGTGACTGCCTGCAAAGCCTGTGATACCCGTAATCAGTATGTTCATGCTTCTCCTCCTCTTCTGCCTATTGATCACCCGAACGACCGTAATGATCTTCAACTCTCCGCACATCTTCCATTTCCGGTGTGGAGACTTCAAAAAGACGCATATCTGTCTGTGCCATGATACGATGCTTGCGTCCAGGCTTTACGACAATGATTTTACCCGGAAACAATTCTTCCACAGTATTCTCCAAGACCATAGTTCCTTGCCCTTTATCGATATAAAAGGTTTCATGTTTTCTCTCGTGCACATGGAGACTGGTAGAGTGACCACTTTCGATCTCCAAGATTTTAGCTGCATACCTTTCTGTCAAGGCCCACCAAATTTCTTTTCCCCAGGGTTTAGGAACTATTTTACACTCTTCCCCTTCGTTTTTTGGCTTTTCCCTATCTCCTGCTATACCCGTCAGTAAAGTCTTCAATTGAGGCAAATAACTTTTAGGACAGACCAGGAGTTTTCCTTCCCGTCCGGCCACTACCATTTCTTTTAAACCCACCAGAAGGGCGGGGCCTTCCTGCCATTCCACAATACAATTCTCAGTATCATGTAAAACAGCCCTTCCCAGGTTGATATTACCTTTGGCATCACTCTCGTAAAGCCGTTCCAGGGCCTGCCACCCACCCACATCATCCCAGATAAAAGTACCGGGGATGAGAAGGATATCATCACATTTCTCCATGAGACCGTAATCTATGGAGATAGCTGGAATATGGCTGAAAGCCTTGTAGAAGGATGCGGGAATATCGTCCTGACAGGGCAGGATGCCTGTTTTCTTCATTTGAGTTGTAATTTTTTCCAGCTGTTCTACGACGGAAGGCAGATATTGTTTCAGCTTAGTCCTTACTACAGAAAGCTTCCAAATAAACATACCGCTATTCCAGAAACAATTTCCTTCCGCCAGAAGTTTTACTGCCGTTAAAATATCAGGTTTTTCTACAAAGTTTTTTACGGTCAAAGGTGTCTGTGAGTCGTCAGTTGTCTGTTCCCTTGTGATAATGTATCCATACCCCGTTTCGGGACGGGTAGGGGTTATGCCGATGACAACGGGGGAGTCTTTTCCCGCTGCTGTACAAGCGTCTAAAAGAGCCTGCTTCCATTTTTCTTCTGCGGCCACATAGTGGTCAGCAGGAAGAGTGATAAGGATGGCATCGGCATAAATCTCTGACAGCCACTCCAGGGCGTACCCTAAGGCTGGGGCTGTATCTCTCCCCATAGGTTCTAGAATGAGATTTTTGGCAGGTATTTGCGGTACTTGTTCTTTGACCAGCGTGCCATACATCACCCCGGTAATTATGAAAATGTCTTCACGCGGGACAACTTTTTCAATTCTTCTTACCGTATCCTGTAAAAGGGTACTGTTGCCCGTTATTTTTAGAAACTGTTTAGGTACATCCGGGGAGCTTTTAGGCCAAAAGCGGTTCCCTTTTCCTCCTGCCAAAACCAGTGCGATTCTTCTCATAACCAGCCTCCAACACTTGTCAACTCTAAAATATGATATTCACTTTTAGGTGGGATGGTTACCCAAAGAAACCGCTGGTAGCAAGATGGAGAAATTTTCATATGTTACAAATAGAAAGACGAATTGCGAAAGGAGTAGCAGCGGTGGCCACTTTCGACCAAAATATTTTTCGAGCCTATGACATCAGAGGAAATACCCAATCCTCCCTGACGCCTTCCGTGGCAAAACTTGTGGGTCTGGCTTTTGGCAGCTATCTAAAGAAATTCAACGAACATACGGCCGTTGTGGGACGTGATAACCGCTATTCTTCACCAGAACTGCAAAAGGCCTTATGTGACGGTATTTTAGCCACAGGAAGCAATGTCATCGATATTGGGCAAGTAATTACCCCAGTTTTTTATTACGCCCAAAAACTTTTTGGAATTGGCAGCGGGGTTATGGTCACGGGAAGTCATAACCCTCCTGAGGATAACGGTTTCAAAATTACCGTGGGTGGCAACACCCTTTTTGAGGAACAAATCCAGGAGCTAAAAAACATTATTTTAAAGAATCAATACCTCCTGGAAGACATGGGAAAATATGAACTCCGCCCGGTGACAGACACCTATGTAAATATGCTCCAGAAAAAAATCACCCTGGGAAAGCGAAAAATTAAAATTGTAGTTGATGCCGGAAACGGTACTGCTTCAGACTTTGCCCCACCTCTCTTAGAAGCCCTGGGATGCCAGGTTATCCCCCTCTATTGCCACCCGGACCCCTCTTTTCCCCATCATCACCCGGATCCTGTAGACCCTAAAAATTTGGTGGATTTGCAACAAAAAGTCTTAGCAGAAAAGGCAGATCTCGGTATAGCCTACGATGGGGATGGTGACCGGATAGGGGTGGTGGATGATCAGGGAAATATCCTGTGGGGGGATCAATTGATGATCCTTTACTGGCGGGAAATTCTACCCCGCTACCCCGGGTCCACTGCCCTGGTTGAAGTAAAATGTTCCCAGGCACTAATTGATGAAATTGTTCGTTTAGGTGGCAAACCTGTCTTTTCCCGGACAGGACATTCCTTAATAAAAAATCTTATGAAAAAAACCGGCAGTATTTTTACCGGCGAAATGTCTGGTCATATGTTCTTTGCTGATGAGTATTACGGTTATGATGATGCCTTATATGCCACCTTAAGACTCTTACGCATCCTCTCCCAAACTTCCTTGCCGTTATCTCAACTGCTCCAGGATATTCCACAATATTACGCCACTCCGGAAACCCGGGTCCCCTGTCCCGATGAAGTTAAGTTTAACCTGGTGGAGGAAATCAAAAAAGAATTATCCCCCCGCTATCCAGTAATAACTGTTGACGGAGTACGCGTTCAATTCCCCTACGGCTGGGGACTGGTAAGGGCCTCCAATACTCAACCTGTTCTGGTTTTACGTTGCGAAGCTATTTCCCCTGAAAAATTACTAGTGGTAAAACAATTTTTCTCAACCCTGCTTTTAAAGAAACTTCAAATAGAACACATATATTGGTAAGTTCACCAGTAAAAAAACCTTCCGTCTCCAGGAAGGTTTTGCTATACCACTATTGGGAAAGGCCCCTAA
>JAIHAN010000100.1 GCA_020054815.1 Peptococcaceae bacterium
GCTATACCTGATTTTTTCTGTAAAAGCTTGTAAAACGGATTTGACCTCTTTTTTGTCCACAATTACACCGCCTTAGGTTTTGTCTATAATAAGTTATTCCTGGAAGAATGTAAATGTTTCAAGCCATGTAATTTTCGGTTTATGTTATGTCCTAAGGGATTTAAGGTATGCTTTTTTCTCCATTTCTTCAGCGGAATAGATATACAAGGGTTTACCTACCACGCCTACGGAGAGCAGTTCACTACGGTCGTACAAAGTTCCTTTGGGTACCAGTTCCGCGTGGATTTTCATTTTGTACCTGTTTTCCAGTTTGTTGATAAGTTCGGGTCCTATGATGTCGCCGGTTTGCTCTTGTTCTACTACAAAATGCAATCCTCCGGGAGCGGGCCCTACCACCCAGAAACGCTGGCAGGGGAAATTGGCGACGATTTCCTCCAGGGCCCAACGGTCGAGAACCCGGTTACCCACGGAGATCTTGTCGTCACGGCGCCCGAGAATTTCCAGGGAGTAGTTATACCCACAGGCACACTCTCTTCCCATAACCCTGGCCACATCCCCGGTTAAGTACCTGATCATCGGAGTAGCCCGCTTCTTCAGAGTGGTAACTACCAGGTAACCCAGTTCCCCGGGCTTTACTTCTGTTTTCAGGTCCTCTCCCAATAACTCAAAGATGAAATAATCTTCCAGGGGGTGGGGATGGCCAAATTCACAGTCCACTACAGCCGTACCTATCTCGGCCATCCCGTAGATATCGAAAACAGGCACACCCCAGATATTCTCCAGCAACTTGCGCCGTGCAGGAGAAAGGGTTTCCCCGGCAGTGCAGATGGCTCGTAAGTGAGGGAAGTCTTTATGGGGGTTAAGTCCTAGTAACTCAGCTGTCTCCGCGATCAAGACTACCTGTAAAGGTAGACAGGCGAGAATGGTGACCTGGAGTTTTTGCATAAGGTCTACTACCCGGGGGAAAGGGCTTACGGAGGAGCGGGCGCTGGCAGGGATGACACATGCATGTTTCAACTGGGCGGCGGCATGGAACATGTGGGCAATAGCGGAGATAGCATAGGGAAACCGTATGAGTACTATATCGTTTTCGTTCAAATCAACACCACATTTGGTTACTTCTTTAGCATTGTTGCGGAGGTCTTCTCGGGTAAACCAGGTGGGGATAGGAGTACCGGTAGTACCGAAAGTCTCGTGATACTGGTAAAGTTCCCGGCGCGGGACACAAAGTAAGTCGAAGGGGGAGCACTTCCTTAACTCTTCTTTCCTGGTTAAAGGAATACCTTTTAATCCTTCCAGGGAGCGCAGGGGTTGACTGGGTAAGCGGTCCTTATAAAAAGGGGAAGCCTTACAGTTTTCCAGCACTTGGTTTAAGACCTCTAGCTTTTCCTGTGGGTTCAATTTTTTGCCCCCTTCCTTGAAGCCAGGCCCAAGAGTGCTAGGATATTACCTCCCAGAATCTTTTCGAGATCTCCATCTGACAAATTTAGCAGGAGGATTTTCTTCAGTTCTGCTGCGGGGTGTGAAAGGGGAAATTCCGAGCCGAAGATGATTTTACTGGGTCCAGCCTTGGCTACAGCCTCTTTAATATGGAGAAAGTTTCCCGTGGAGGTTTCCAGGAAAAAATTGTCCAGTTCCTTGGCCGCTTCCAGTCCTTCCTGGTCAGCAGGGCCGAAACCCATATGACCCAGGATGAAGTTGGTGCGGGGAAACTGCCGGGCCAGAGCTACGAACCTGGCGGTGGAAGCGCCGGGACTATACACTACGTGGGTGTACACGGGAAAACCATAGCTGCCACAGCAGGCGGCCAGTTCTGCCATGGCCTGACTGGCAAAGGAGAACTGGTGTGTCAAGGGTGATAATTTTAAGCCTCTAAAGCCATTTTTAAAATACTGTTCTAATTTGTTGACGGCCTTGGCTTCGTGGGGTTCAATACAGGCAAAACCGGTAAGAGAGGACGGGTGGGTTTTACAGGCCTCAGCTACATAAGTGTTGTTAGGGATCACATTTTCCGGTTTGGCGCGTCCCACAATATAATCCGTCATTTTTCTGACGTCAACCATACCGCCGGGGACCACGATACCCGACTCTATACCTGCTTCTTTTAGCTGTTTAAGGTAAATATCAACATTCCCATAGTTTGAATCGGAAATATGGGCATGAGCATCAACAATCATGATAATCTCCCCTATTCGTGAACTATACGGATGGTTTTTTCTTTGGGGCGCGGAAGTTTAGCCACAAACTCGAATTCGCAGGGAATACCCAGAGAATACTCCAATTTGCTGGCCAGTTTATCAGCTAATTCCGGACTGGGTTCTATGCCTGGCGCCAGTTCTGTACGTATTTTAAGCCGGTCGTTGTTGCCGGGCTTAATTACGAAGTGATACCAGTTCCCTACCTCGGGCAGGCGCATTAAAAATTCTTCCAGGTAGAACGGAGAAAAATTAATCTCGTTAATAATGATTTCGTGGACAAGGCGTCCCCGCAGGAAGAGGCGCGGTAAAGTAACCCCACAGGAGCAGGGATCGGGGTCGATATAGCCTAAATCCTGAGTACGGTAGCGGATTAAGGGAGTGTCGAAGCGGAGGAGACAGGTAACGACAATCTCGCCGATTTCGCCGGGTTCCAGGACCTTCCCTGTCTTGGGATCGACGATTTCCACAATGACATGGCCCAGGGGAATATGGTAGCCGGCGTGGGCATCACACTCAATGCCGAGGGCGCCGCACTCTAAGGAACCGTAGTAGAAATTGGCTTTGGTTCCCCAGATTTTTTCTACCCGTTCGCGGAAAGCAGGAGAACAACCTTCACCTGTGAGCCACATTTTTTTTAAGGGGAGGCTGGCAAGGTCAAAAGAAGCTTCACTGGCGGCTTCCGCCAGGGTGATGGACCAGGAAGGAGTGGTCATCACGACGGTAGGCTGTAAATCCTGCAGTAGTTTTACGGTTTTTTCCGGAGTTGAATAGGCACCGCCTTTTCCGGCAGGAACAGCCGTAGCCATGCAGCCATCAATAAACGTCTTGTGGAAGGCCAGGCCCGCGGAACTCATTTCATAAGGCAGAGCATTGAGACAGATATCACCGTATTCAATGGGGAACAGTTTAGGGTAGCCGGTAGATAGCTCGTTGAGGTAGTAGTCTTTCCAGGTGTACATGATGTAGATTTGTTCGCCGCCAGTGGTGCCTGTGGAAACATTAATAAGGCAGATATCCTTTTTGTCACAGGCCAGAAGAACCCAGGGGTCCCCTCTTAGCTCATCCTTGGTGGTGAAAGGCATCTTGGCCAAATCAGCCAGGCTCTTGATGTCCTGAGGCTTAATCCCAGCTTCACTCATCTTACGGTGATAAAAAGGCGAATGCTGGTAGGCCCGGGTGACTACTTCTTTTAAGGCATCTTTCTGAAAGACGGCCAATTTAGCTGCTGGCATATCATCAGGAAAATCCGGGCCGGAAAAATAACGCGTTAATAGGGGGGTCTTGGTGAGCCCTCTGATACGTTTCTCAAAGAGAGAATTCATATGATTTTCACTCCTTAGGTTTCAGTGTTGAGCAAGGCTTGGTATTTGGGATCAGTACTTTGTTTCAAGAGTTTTGACCAGACTTTTTTGGCCATTTCTTTGTTACCGATACGCTGGTAGGCCAGGCCTAAATCATAGAGAATCTGCCAGTACAGTTCCTGTGGAATGATACTATTGTCTTGTTCATAGGCTGCTTTGACAAACCGGAAATCCTTGATGGCCCTCTCGGTAAGGTGGAAGAAGGATTCGGGGAGAGAGTAGGCCAGATAGGCGCGTAAGAGACGAATTGTGGGGTTTTGCCAGTCGCGGCTCGCGGCCTGTTTTAACATCTTCAAGCCTCTAATGGCATTACCGAACATGACGGTAGGATCTTGGGAATCGCGGCCCAGCAAGGCGGTAACACTGCCGTAGTAAGCCAGGGACAGAGGGTCATGGGGGTCCATCTGGTGAACTTTTTCCAAGATTTCATATGCCAGCTTCACGGCTTTGGTATTTCCCTTTACACCCAGATCATGCAGGCGAATTCCTTCCTTAAGCATGTCTTCTTTACTGTTCAGGGAAATTCGTTTTGCTCCAGTATCGTCAAGGGCATGGACTTGTTGGGCCACCAGAGTTTGGTATTTGGGAGCGGGGCTAAGGGCTAGCAATTTGAGCCAGGCGTTGTTAGCTTGTTCTTCCATTCCCAAACGCTGGTAGGCAATGCCCAAGTCATAAATTATTTGCCAGTAAGCTTCCTGGGATAGGACAGTGTTGTCTTGTTCGTAACGTTGGACGAGGTACTCAAAGTCACTTATAGCCGTGGCGCTACGGCGGAAGAAAGGCTCAGGAAGCCGGAAACTGTGATAAGCTCTTATATAGCGGACCTGGATATTGTCAGGGTCACTGTTGACCAGATTATCTAATAATATCATGGCCTTGATAGCGTTACCGAACATGTCGGCAGGAGCTGTGGCGTCGCGTCCTGTCAAAGATAAGCAGTCAGCGTAATAGGCTGCTGCCAGCGTATCTTCCGGTTCCTCTGTAGAGGTCTTACTAAAATAATCGCAGGCTTGACGGGTAGCTTCTTTATCCCCGGCCAGGGCGCGGGTGTAGAGTTCAATACCTTCTTGACTGATGTTTTTTTTTTGACAAGTACTAGGAGGAGGGGGTGGGGGTAGAGGGCTGTCGCTGCTTGTAGGGGCTGCAGGCTCCTGATTTAACTGTATTCCTTCCTTTTTTAAAAGGGCCTGATATTTGGGATCAGTGGTTGCCGACAAAAGTTTCAACCATGTGGCTTCAGCCCCCTGCGTGCGGCCTAAAGTCTTATAGGCCTGGCCCAGGTCATAAAGGAGCTGCCAGTAGAACTGCTGTGAGAAAACTGTATTATCCTGTTCATAGCGGGACACCAGGTAATTGAAATCTTCAATGGCCGTACTAGTGCGGTGGAAATACATTTCGGGGAGCCTGTAACTGACGTAGGCCCGTAAGATACGTACCTGGATATTGTCGGGAGCGTTAGCTACAACCCTGTCCAGTATTTTAGTCCCTTCCAGAGCTTTAGCCATGCGCACGGCGGGATCAATGGCGTCCCGGCCTAAGAGGGACGTAGTACTTCCATAATACGCTCCAATCAACTGATCTTCGGGATCCATATGATGGAGTTTTTTAAGCAAATCATAGGCTTTCATGACAGCTTCTTTATCGCCGGCCACAGCGGCATCATGGAACTTAATGGCTTCGTCCAGCAGCTCTTGTTTAGATTTCGTTTCTTCCTGCATAGGAAGTTGTTGAGTATCTACCGGTTTTAGCTTACTAACCGGCGCTGCTTCTTCTACAACCTGTGTAACCTCGTCTATGGCTTGTTGGCTTTTACTCAGTTCCTTTGGGGTTAGTTCCACCATTTCTGTTTCTCTCTTGTTGTTTTTCCGTTCAGGCCGCTGGTACTGATAGCCGAACCTGACTTGGCTTTTCTCGTAATCATTTTTCATTAAAAATTCCTCCTCATTTCAGTATATAAGGCAATAGTTAAGGGGACAGTTCTGGTAGAATGTGAGCTCAGTCCACTTTTAATAACAATCTATTCCATCTATGTACAATGGGTTACTAGTCCAGTTGCATAAAAAAAGGATCAGCGCTTAAAAAACAAAAAAGCCCACATTTTGTGGGCTTCGTAGATAGTCTGAGTACACTGCCGTATTGAGCAGTGTACTTTTTAGTGGGCTTTTTTTGCACAGGATTTTGATGGAAGAGAAGGTTAGAAGCACTGAGCCGGCGGAGTGGGTGGGCAAACACCGGGGATAGTAACACAGGGAGCCGGTACGCAGAAACCGTAGCTGGGAACCAGCAGCTGGACAGTGAGGATGCACTTGATAACCAGACAAACCTGGAGGGTGCAGGTAACGGTGATGGAAGGAGCATATCCGGCGTTGACAGCACTGACAATACAACTACAGAAGAGCAGGGTGCTTTCACTGCAATCGGGAGAAACACCTTCGGGGCAGCACAGGGTGACTGTTTTGGTGAAATTAAACACCCTGTCAACGGTTTCGGTAGGATCATTGGGGTTGGTAAGGGTGATGGGGACGGAAACCAAGATGGTGATGGTGAAGAATCCACCACCAGCGGAGACCCGGGAAACTTCTGTACAGGTAATACTACTACCCGGAGTGAGTTGACAGGGAATGATAGTACCTACAGCAAAAGGTCCTGTGGTAAACTCGGTGGCTGTAGATATAGTGGTATCCCGGGAAAGATCGTGGATTTGGAAGCAGCTGTCGTATACTTTGTCTACGACAATACATTCAATCCTCGTTGGGGGTGGGCAGCCTTCCGGTGGGCATACGCCCGGGGTTACTTCCTGTGCAATTTTTGCGGTCTGATCAAGCATCTAATATTTCCTCCTTTCATAAACATAAGGTTTATGTCTAATGTATTGTATTAGTGAGTCTTTAAAGTTGTTACAGTCATTAGGGGTAAAAAGTTAAAAAGTAGGTTTTCGTTAAGCAGTCATAGGAAGAAAAGGTAATGTATACTATTAAATAAGTAGCACGAAGCAGCACGGTTGGGGAATTGGAGTAAGTAAAGGGTGGGGATGAGGGTTGGAAAAACTAATCGTATCTGATGACCAAGATATCTGGTATTTATCTGGAAGGCCCCAGGGCTTATCCTTAAGTCTCTTGCTCGCTACCAAACCTGTAAAAAATGTATCCCTCTTGGAGGTGGTGCTTGACAGGGCGGGTAATCCCCATTTGCTCCTGGAAAAGAAAGGTGAAACTGAGTATTACTATTGGAACGGGAGTTCTTGGTTTGCAGGGGCAAAGCCCCTGCTCTCTCGTCCAGGTAAATTCTTTCTAGCTTTTAGAGATAACAGGGAACTTCACCTCCTGGTTAATCATGAGGAGGGGACGCCGAGAGATTTTACTCACCTTTATTTAAAGGATAATATTTGGTATCAGGAAGAGATATCCCTAATTCCCAGAGGAGCAAAGATTCAATCTTTTTTAAATTGGCCGAAAGACGGGCTGACACTTATTTATAAACTTGAAGCCCCCATAGAAAATAGCCTAGGAATAATTCATTATGATGGTCATTGGAAGAATCCCCGGAAATTAAATCTCGGGGGAGGGAGGCTTTTAAACTGTTATCCCCATACCGATGCTTTATTGCTCTTAGCAGGGGAAGGGACTTTGGAGGGGTGCATTTTTGTGATTTATACTGTTCCTTTGGCAGAACCGGAAAATTCCCGTCAGCATGTTTTGGGAAGAGTCAAGGGTTGTGAGGGGTCCCCAACTCTTTTCTTTAGCAGAAAAGGTGTTTTAAATATCTGTTGGAATTACCGGGGACGAATTTATCTGGCCAATGTCGATACAAAAACTTTCGACCTGTTAAATCTGGTAGAAAGCGATATCTTTTATCCTGCAGAATTCATTTCCCTTACGGGTCCGGGAAACTTACCGGGTTTGCTTGCCCTAAAAAAAATCCACGGAACCAGCTTAGACTTTCCCGCAGTGATGACGGTGGAAACCTTAGAAATGATGATCAAAGGGAGAAGTATAGCCAGTAGTGATAATATGGCCAGGGGAAAGATGAAGTGTTATCGTCAATTGCAAAATGTCAGACCTTCCAGGTCTTAGTTGCAACTCCTTCAACTCCGTTGAATGTAGTGATAACCTAACTGGGCAATGGTATAGGTGATGGTTTGTAAGCTAACTTGGCCCGGATTAAAAGCAACCACTAACTTTTTCTGGTGGAGGATAGGTTTTACGCTACTCACCCCTTCTAAGGCGAGCAGGGCAGAAGTGAGTTTGTCTTTATCCTGCTCATTGTACATATCGGTAACAGTAATGGTGACAGGGAACTCTCTTCTCGCCTGGGCATATAGTTTAGCGCTGGGCATTTTGGAGGCTTCAGGATCAAATAACCTTTTCTCCATGAGATTGTCAACTGTTTCCTTATACCAGCTCATACTTTCATTTGCTCCTTTCTTACAGGCACCAGCCTGCTCTTGATCATTTTCACCCGCCCTCTCTGACAAAAGTGAGGTCTTTTTGCTGAAGAAGATAATCAATAAAGCTTGGGCTGATCAGGGTTGGGTTGAAACTAATCCTGACAGCATTTTGGGGTTTTTCCAGGATAGCAATTTCTTTGACTAGAGGATAGACTGCCTCCACTAATAATTGTTTCTTCTCCTGCTCTTCCAAATTATTAATGATATAAAAGACTTCAGCATGCTGGCTTAAGTCGATATCTTCACCCCGGGCATCTATCCATAAACGTGTCTGGGGTAATTTCATCTAACTCCTCCTTTACCTTTTTTCTTTGTATACTATTCTTTAGGGCCTTTAGTTGTTCATAGGTAAAAGCTTTTTGCCAAAAAACAACAGGTGCGTAAAATTACACAAAACTGGGAGTTTAAAGGCTTGTACCAGGTTTGGGTTCGGTTAAATTAACTAACAACCTGCATTTAAGACGTTGTTTTAGGTTGCAAGTGCAAAGTATATTAGAGTTATCACCGCTTAGGAGGAAAAAATATGAACAAAAAACTTGTCAAAACTTTAGCCGTCTTAGGGATTTCCGCTTTACTGACTTCCCAGTTATTCGTACAAGAAGCCTATGCTTCCTGGGGGGCTGCCAGATTACGTGACTTACAAGGTACAACTACCGCCCAGCCTGCCCCAAGTACGCCGACTAGTCCTACTACACCGAGTACAGGCAGCACTACTTCTGCTACACAGGGCACTCCAACGGTCACAACACCTGCCACTACGCCTTCTTCACCGGCAGCACCTTCCCCTGTAGAACAAGGGAGTATGAATGCGGAAGAACAGTTAATGTTGAAGTTGATAAACGAAGAAAGAAGTAAAAATGGGCTGAGACCCTTGGCGCCTATGGCTAAACTCAATGAATTGGCCCGTCTTAAGAGTATAGATATTATTAAAAAGAACTACTTTTCCCATACATCTCCCACTTATGGTTCATTTGCCAAGATGGTTTATGATGCCGGCATCAGGTTTCGCTCCGTGGGGGAGAACTTAGCGAAAGCCCGTAATGCTCAACATGCTTTTACCCTTTTGATGGCCAGTTCCGGGCATCGAGCCAACATTTTGAACCCCAACTTTACCCATGTTGGGCTCGGTGTGGTACCCGATAGATATGGTGTTGTCGTAACACAGCTTTTTATTATGCAATAGTTGAAAGAAACAGAAAACCTGGCGAGGAGGCCAGGTTTTTTTATGACATATTTCCATAAAGAGCATATAGTGATAGTAGTAAAATTGTGAAGGAGGGAGAATCACATGTTTAATGTCTACGTGGCCGATCAGCTTTTAGCATCCTATCCCAAAAAGCAAGAGGCCTTTTTTCAGGCTTTTTGTGCCATACATAATATTTCTTTCCGCTGTAATGAGGTGGGGGACTATATTTTATTTCCTCCCCTGAAAAGTATCCACCTGGTTATTTGCCCCCTGAACGATAACAATCAGGAGCTAAATCAGGTGGTAAAAAGACTTGCCGATGGGTTAAAAGCCCAGGGGGCTCTGGTCTTGTTCAGCTCCTATAACTCTTTTCATAGTAAACTGATGAAAATGCTCAAGGTACAAATATTTCTAAGTTTTACCAATCACGATTGTCCAGAAAAGAAAGGAAAAGTTCGCTTCTTTTATTCCTTAAAACAGAAAGAGGAAAGTTTACAGGTAGTTGCTTCCATTATTAAGTACCTGGCTCAACAGAAAGAGCCTTTAGAGTATGAAATTCCGGGACTGTGGGATTTTGTCTTGAATTTCAAATACAACAAACTCTATCTGTCGGATGTGCCTTCAGTGTTAATGGAATTAGACCATGTGGACCTTACCGGAATAGAATATCTGGAAAAGGCCATTATTGACGGTTTATTGGATAAGTACGGTAAGATACCTCTGGAAGATCAATTAGCCCTGTTAAAAGAGCTGGCCGGCAGTCTGGAGAAGGAGAAAACGACGGCAAAAGTGGAAAATGAGAAGGAGGAAGAAATAATCCACGAAGAAATTGATCCCGTTATAGTGGAAGAGATTATATTTAAGGAAGAAACTCTCTTAGAAGTTAATGAGGCAACGGTAGTGAAGGAAGAGACAAACATAAAGGAAAAAGAAAACATAAATGAAGAGATTGAGCTACTGAATGTGGTTGAGATAATAAATGAATCAGAGGTAAAAGATGAACCGGAAGTAAAAGATCAACCCCAGCAGCAGGTTACTTCTGTTTCTGCAACAGAAAATAAGATAAATAAGGTGTCCCTCCCCGCGGCTAAAATTAATAACACAGATAGGAAACAAGCAGTTACGGGTGTTATTAAAAAGAAGTACTGGGGGAAACGGAGTCCCTTTTTATATCCGCCCGAAGATGGACCCGTCTTCCCCTTTGCTCCTCGAGCCAGAGAAGATTTTTATCAGCAGTCATATATCTCTTCAAATACTACTTCTCAGGATTGTATAAAAAGTACTTTTAGCCAGCAAGCAATGCCAACACCTGAGATTCCCTGGCAAAAACCCCAGCAGCAGGAGGTATATCGTGCTATTATGCCTAAAACCCATAATGCTCTGCTTGAATTGAAAAACCTGGCTGATACGGTCTGCCCCAAAGAGACCAATCCGGAGGAGATACATGAAGATTTACCTGCCTCTTAAAAATATTACTATGCTTTTTAGGATAAAAAAAAATTATCCCTTTGTCCCCAAAGGTGTGTCCAATTTTTCTAGCAGGACATATGATGTAGTGGGGGATGGTAGTCCTCCAAAAAGCGGTAAATCACATCTAATTTTCCTCCTCAACGAAAGGCCCTTTAGGGGCCTTTCCCAATAGTGGTATAGCAAAACCTTCCTGGAGACGGAAGGTTTTTTTACTGGTGAACTTACCAATATATGTGTTCTATTTGAAGTTT
>JAIHAN010000101.1 GCA_020054815.1 Peptococcaceae bacterium
GCGTATATCACCCATCGAAATTTCCCTTAAATTGGTTGCAGTGTTAAGTTGTCAAGGTTTAATGAGGTGTTTTTTTGTGGTTTATGCAGTGAAATCAAATTTTAATTTATGCTAAATATTTAACCGGGCCCTTTAAACAGGGCCCGGTCCTTTTTCCCTCTTACTATTTCACAACTTTATAAACGGCATTACAGTCTTCCTTGCCGCAGCCCATCTCCGATGCTGCTTTGTAATATTCCCTGGCCATTTTGATTAACTTAGCATCAAAACCCCAGTCCCGGGCCATTTCAACACCCAGGGTCACATCTTTAAGAGCCAGGTCTACTCCGAACCTGTTGGCAAAATCATTGTTGATAATCCAGGGCCCCCGTACTTTGAGCTGGAAGCTGTTGGCTCCCGTGTCAGCCAATAGATCCAACAACAGCTTAGGCTCGATACCTGCTTTTTCACCTATTCTTAAGCCTTCAGCCAGCACAGCCAGATTTGTCATGCCGATTAGATTGCTGATAAGTTTAAAGGCCGCAGAAGCTTCCACATCACCACAATAGTAAACAGGATTGCCTACAATCTTTAATACGGGTTCCATTCTGTCGAATACTTCCTTTTTACCACCGGCAAAGATAGGCTCTGAGGCTTCCTCAGCCTGGGCAGGACCTTTACCTAAGGGGCACTCCAGGAAATCAATGCCCCTGGCTTCCGCTGCATTAGCCAGTTTGCGGGCAGTACGTGGGTCAATAGTACTTACATCGATATATGTTGAACCAGGCTTCATTAAACTGAGTAAACCTTCATCACCTAACATTACCTCTTCTAAATGCCTGGGTAGAGGTAAACTGGTAAAGAGAACATCAACTAAACCTAATTCCTTAGCATCTTTTGCAGCCTTGCCTGTTGTACCTGCCGCCAGGGTTCTAGCAATAGCCTCGGGATTCAAGTCATAAACCAGTACATCTTTTCCCGCACGAATCAGATTACGTGCCAGACCTCCACCCATTTGACCCAGACCGATAAAACCAAACTTCATCTTAACTCCCTCTCTTCTTAAAAATTTTAGTGAAATAAAAAAACCTAGCCAAACAAAAGCCTTTAGCTTTCGTCAGCTAGGTTATATCCATGGGTTCGGGCCCACCGGAGGGTAACCGGTGTCGAAAACGGATACACTAACTAAACCTGATGAATAACCCCATTCATCAGAAATCACCGATGACACTTTTTTATCATTATTAAGGAATATACCATTCCCGAAAAAAGAGGCGTGTGAGGTCTCACCTCTTTTTTCGGTAAATGGTTTTTCAGGGAGGGCCTGAAGGGATCAACTGTTAAGCTGCCAGTTCCTAACATTCTGAAAATCTACAGGTGGACCAAATATAGCAAAAAAAGTAAAATCTTCTTCACCATGATTCCTAGTTTCATGATAGTGTTGCGGAGGTATATAAAGAACCGTACCGGGCACCAGCTCATATATAGTATTCTCTATAGTTACAATCCCCTTACCACCTGTACATAAATAGACTTCGACCTCGTAGTCATGTTTATGCCTGGGGCCCTTTTGCCCCGGTAAATAGCGAAATACTCCCATGCTTAAGGGGGCGCCAGGGATAGTAACATTATCAAAGATCGGTTTTGCATAACGGGTAAAAGGTTCTTCCGCCACGTATTCAGGTAATTCATCTAACTTAAAAAACATGAAATAAACCCCCCTAGAAAATTTTAGCTACCACCATCTGATTAACTCAGTCACCTGCTCCCGTATCTTTACAAATTCCGGAGCAGTAAAATCTCGCGGTCGGGGCAGATCCACAATCACCTCTGCCTTAATTTTGGCAGGTTTGGGCGTTAGTACAATAATTCGTTCCGCCAGGTAAACAGCTTCCTCAATATTATGGGTAACAAACAGGACAGTACTGTTTAATTCCTTCCATAACCTAATTAATTCATCTTCCAAGTAATACCGGAGTTTAACGTCCAGTTGCCCATAAGGTTCATCCATAAGGAGCAGGTCGGGATTCATGACAAATGAACGGGCGATAACTACTCTTTGCTCCATGCTGGAGGATAACTGGCGTGGATAATAATGGCGGTAATTCTGAAGTCCAACCAGGTTGATAACTTTTTCTACTCTTGTCTTAATCTCCTGTTCTGGTATTTTCTTTATTTCCAGGCCAAGACGAATATTTTCTTCTACTGTCTTCCAGGGTATGCAGGAGGGTTCCTGAAACACGAAAGACAAATTATGAATCATGGGGTTGGAAGGAACACCATCTACATAAATATCGCCTTTAGTAGCAGGAATGAATTTGGCAAGGGTGTTCAGAAAAGTTGTCTTTCCACATCCCGTGGGTCCAACAATACAAAGAAACTCACCTTCTTTTACTTCGAAGGAGACATCATCTAATACTAACAAATCATCATAACACTTAGTAAGGTTCTTAACCTCAACCTTCGTTCTTCTCTCCTTGAGATCGGTCATAATTACTTTCCCCCAATCCTTAATACCTGGACCTAGAGGGCCAGTTCTGTTTGTTCAGCGATGAGATGCCTCATTTCCAGGAAGGCAGGATGTGTATATTCACGTGGCCTTGGAACATCAATTACATATTCCGCTTTAACAACACTGGGAAGCTTAGAGAGAACTATAACTCTGTCACCTAGATAAACAGCTTCCTCAATATTATTTGTTACAAAGATAACGGTACGTTTCATCTGTTCCCAAATACGTAAGACTTCCTTTTCCATAAAGTACCGTGTCTGGGCATCCAAAGCACCAAAAGGTTCGTCCATCAGCATAACCTTGGGATTATTGGTATAAGCCCTGGCAATACCTACACGTTGCTTCATACCACCGGATAATTCATAAGGATAGGCATTTTCAAACCCTTCCAACCCAACCAGCTTAATATATTCCCGGGCCAGTTCGCGCCTCTCCTTTTTATCAACACCGCGAATTTTAGGACCAAATTCTACGTTCTCCAGGACAGTACGCCATGGTAAAAGCGCATACTTTTGAAATACTACCCCCCGGTCAGGTCCAGGACCCTTCACTTCCTGTTCATCTACAAAAATCTTTCCCGTTGTAGGGGGTTCCAAACCGGCTATTATATTAAGAAGTGTGGTCTTACCGCACTGGCCAGGACCTAGTAAAACCACAAACTCGTTCTCTTTTACTTCAAGACTAATATCCCTGATAACTTCGAAGGGCCCACTCTTGGTTTCAAATGTTTTTGAGATATTCTGGCAGGATATTTTACTTGTCATGAAGTGATCCCCCTCTTCCACGGACATACTATACGCTCGATACGCCGCACAATCACTGCAATAGCTGCACCTACAGCACCGATAATCAGCATGCCTACAATAATCATAGCGGGATTGGCTGTATCCATACCCAAAGTAATGATGTAACCTACACCCTCTCTGGCCCCTACAAGTTCAGCAGCCAGCACACACATCCAGCCAAGACTGAGAGCGTTTTGCAGACCGGCAAAGACGGCTGTTAGGCTGGCGGGGAGCCCAACATCTATAAATTGCTGCCTTCTGGTGGCCCCGAACGTCTTTGTCATATCGATAAGTAAGGGGTCCACGTACCTCATACCCGTATATGAGTTAACTACGCAGGGAACAAAGGAACCGACGAAACAAATGAACACCTTGGGGGTCTCACCAATGCCAAACCATAGTATGGCCAGGGGAATCCAGGCAATGGGAGGTATAGGCTTTAGGAGTTCGAAAACTGGTTTTACAATAGCATCAACCTTTTTGTTCCAGCCCATGAACAAGCCAAGGGGGACACCAGTAACAACAGCGGTAATAAAAGCAGTCAGAACTCGTTTAATACTAAACCACAAATGCATGAATAAACTACGTCCACCAATAGGGTTCTGCAACATATCAATAAATTCTTTGAAAACTGCCACAGGCGAAGGAACAAGCTTACCAAAAAGACCGGCAGAAACCACCAGTTGCCAAAGGAGTAGGACACCAGCAATGGAAACGAAATTATAAAACTGGTTACTTCTTTTAATAGCTATCAACTCTACATCCTCCTCCCCATGGTGATTCTCTGCTCTATTTTGCCAAGTACCCCCGCTAAGATAGCACCAACCAAACCAATAGTGAGCATCCCCAGAACGATAATGTCAGGGCGCAACAACCTTCTGCCCATCTGTATCATATAGCCCAGTCCTTCCGTAGCAGCCAGCAATTCGGCAGCTACCAGGGTCATCCAGGCGGAATTCAGGGAAAGTCTTAAACCTGTAAACACCATTGGTACTGCCGAGGGAATACCAATTTTAAAGAAAATCTCCCTGTCTGTAGCCCCAAAAATACGGGCTACCCTTACCAGGACCGGGTCTGTTAGTTTAATGCCGGTATAGGAGTTGATAACACAGGGTACGAAAGCGGAAAGCCAAATAATAAAGGATTTGGCACCCAGCCCTATACCAAACCAGAGAATAGCTAACGGTATCCAGGCTATAGGAGGAATAGGCCGCATCACTTCAAAGATAGGTCTTACTAAATTGTCAAAACGCTGGTACCAGCCCATAAGAAGGCCCAGGGGAACCCCAATTATCATAGCCAGCCCGAAACCACTTAGAGCCAAGGTAATACTTGTTTTAAAGTGTGCCAAGAGTGTTGCCCCATCAGGGTCCGGATTGTTTAGCTTATCAAAGAACAACTCTACGACTTCTGTAGGGGGAACCAGCATTCTTCTTGGAACGATTTCATAAACGGTAATAATCTGCCAGGCTATTAAAAATACAACTAAACTTATGATTGACAGAATATTTTTTCGTAAAAAATTTTGCAATGCCTTCATGTCTGTCCCACCTTTACTGTGGTTTAAAATCAATGGGGGCCCTTTGGTAAAGGATCATGGACCCCCTTTCTTTTACTTACTTGCCTTGCTTTGCTCTTTGTTCCTTCAGCATCTTGAGGAACTTATCGGTAGCAAAGTTACTACTGAGAACTTTATCTTTTTCTTCAGGCTTAATTCTGCCTTGATCAACAAAGAACTGGGCCAGGTCAGCAAAAGCCTTATCAACTTTACTAGTACCATTAGCCTTTTCAAAAAGTTTCAATTGTTCGTCTAGGTCATAGAGAGGACGTAACTCAAATTCCTTGGCAGCTATAGTATCATCAAGCTTCAAACCACAGTAATCACGGAAGTATCTGCCCAGGAACTTGGTAGAATCGGCTTTATCTTTTTTCATATGTTCAATGCCGCGCATATACATGTCAAGCCATTTTACAACCAACTCGGGGTTCTTGTCGGCAAATTCCTTGCGTACTACAACTGCGCCAGGAATATCTACACCTGCACGTTTACCTGAGGACACCTTTACAAAACCTTTTTGTTCGGCGATATAGTCAAAAGGTGCCCATAACTGGAGAATATCCCCTTGTCCCGATTCAAAAGCTGCAATTGCCTGGGATTGTTCCATATTTACAATCTTTACGTCCTTTTCAGTCAAACCCAGGGCTTTTAGTGTGGCCACAACTGCATAGTGTCCTGTTGATACAGTAGTAGTAAGGATTGTTTTCCCTTTCCAATCATCGGGAGTACCGTAAATCTCCGGGTATTTGGGGTTGAAACCTTTGGTCTTGAGGAGAGGGCTATCTTTTCTTACCCAAACGTCGTTAGTTTCTGACTCGTCATTGGAGATGGCGATTGTATATGTACCGTAACGCAAGGCTGCCATTAAGGCAGGTACAGTTCCCATAGCCCCAACATCCCACTCACCTGCGGCCATAGCTTCAATCTGAGGAGCACCGGAGGGGAAGAACATATACTTAATCTCGATGCCGTGATCCTTTGGCCAGCCTTTTTCAATTCCCATCCAGGTCGGTAGGGCATGCATACAGGGCTGGTGGCTCGCCCTCACCAGCGGTAACTTATCAGGTGTTTTAGCAGCTTCCTGCTTGGGAGCGGAACTACCACAAGCCGTGAGGACAAAAGCGATCAAAATTACCAGAGCAATTAAACCAGTTCGCCTTTTTAACATTTTTTTACCTCCCCCGACATTCGTACTTTGGATAATATGTACCAAACATCCCTTCAAACGTGGTAATAATTCTACCTACCTCTTTCTCCCTCCTTCCGTAAAAAAATAAAAACCTAACCAAAAGGGGTTAGTCTGTGCGACCAACTCCTAAGGCTAGGTTGTATCCGTTAGTTTAGCTTAAGGGGCTGCCCTAAGCTGAAACAGACCCACCAACCTGGGCCAACAAATCATTAGATTTGTTGGGGGTAGTATTTTTTTTATGCAACTTGTATTTATTAAGTGCGTCTTTGAGAGCACTTATCACAGCCTTTTGAGGGACTCCCAGATAATAATTAGATATATCTGCAATTATAGCATTGAAATCCCTGGTGAAAACACGGTTTACAAGTAAGGATTTAATAAAATCCCGCCCCAGTTCCGTAACAAGAACACATGATGCATCCCGTATAATATCAGTCTCTATTTCCAGGATTAATTCAACTGCAAAAATGTCATAGATACTTCCTGCAGCGCAATTTTCTGGGCATTTGGAGTTACCGCATATGTACAGATACTTGTTTCTCTCCATCCAATCACCCATATTCTTCAATAAGTATTTATACTTAATATAATCATAGAATATAAGTATGAGTATTGTCAATCTATTATATGTTCATGCAATTCATAATTATATAAACTACGTTTACTAAACAGTTACCCACCATAGAACCAGGGGAGTATCTGTACCTCATTACCATGGTATATAATATCACTGAGGTCTACTTTCTTTCCATCCACCAGGACCAGTCCGATCTCCCGGTAATCAATCCCCAGTTTCTGCAAGAGTTCCTCTACTTTAATTGAATCCTCCGCTAGATAGATGCAGTCTCCCTGCCTATTGGAGAGGATGGATGAAGAAATCTTAACTGTAATATGCATGATACCCCCCATTTTTAGTATTAGTAACAGATACCAAGTTTTCCAAGACGTTCGGCAGTAGGAATACCTTCCTGATTCCAGCCCATAAGTTCATAGTATTCATTAAGCATCTTCTCCAGGTTAACCACCTGACCTTGAGAGCTACCTTCTTTAAGGGGTTCTTCCAGAAAACGTTTAGGTAAAGTATCGTCTTTCCGACTAAAACCTTCCCGTACGTTGAACATTCTTTCCACATTTAGAATTCTTTCACCGATAACCATGGCTTCCTGCTCATTCAGGTCCCATCCGGTAACGGCACTGATGAACTGAAGCTGTTTCCCTAAATCCAAAGCAAAACGCATGGACGAACATAAAGCCATAGAATCCACGATGGCCATAAAGAACTGGGTTTCCCTCACTAAAGCTGCTTTTCCTTCTTCAGAGAAACGGTTATTCTGGGCAATTTCCACCCCGAAAGTAGGAGCAATCATATGGTGAGCTCCCTTGGGTGATGTGGCATAGGTTAAGCCCATACCCTTAGCACCCCGGGGATCATAGGCTGCAAAATCAGAACCTTTAACCTGCATGGCCAGCTCGGGAACACCCCATTTAGTGGCAGCAGCTAGAGAACCATCAGCCAAAATGGCCCCGATACCTTTACGCTGCCCAATTAGTTCGGCAACTTGACAAAGGGCTTCTCCGTTGCCGAAATGCAGTTTTATGCCATCAGTATCCTCATCTGTAATAATACCTTTCTCGTAACATTCCATAGCCAGGGCTACAGCAGAACCACCGGACATGGTGTCCACGCCGTATTCATCAAAGATTTGGGTAGCCCTTAAAATATGTTCCCAATCATATACACCGGTATTTGTACCCAGCAAAGTGAGGGTTTCAAATTCAGGGCCTTCAATACGGACTTTGCCATATTTCGAGGATAAAACTTGAGTGTTTTTACCGCAAACAATGTTGCAACCATAACATGAGACGTCACCAAATACGACGTCACGCACCATAGCCGCCCCTGTAATATTGGCAGCAGAGAGTGAAGTTCCTTCCGTAAAGTTTTTATTGGCCATAAAACCTAAGCTGTTGATACCGTCAACTAGTTCATTAGTACCCATTTTCTTCCTGGCATTAGCTTTGGGGTGATTAGCAAGGATTTGATAAGTCTCAAGGGTAAGTTGAGCCAGTTTCTCAGGTTCAGCTATAGGAATAGATTTTGTTCCCCTGATGGCAATAGCTTTTAGTAGTTTAGAACCCATTACCGCACCTGAACCCTGCCGGCCAAATTCCCGGTGGTAGTCTGTCTGGATACAAGCATATTTAACCAGGTTTTCTCCACCTTTGCCGATCACAGCTACCTTTACATTAATGTCTCCTAATTCTTTCCGAATGGCGTCCTCAGTTTCATGGGTATTTTTACCCCACAGGTGTTTGGCGGGCATAATTCTAACTTTGTCATCATCTATCCACAAATAGCAAGGTTCACTGGCTTTACCTTCAATGACTACACCGTCATACCCTGCAAATTTTAGTTCAGGTCCCAAATGACCACCACAAAGAGATGTAGCATAAGTATTGGTAAGAGGTGATTTAAAGGTAACCGTTATTTTGTTAGCCCCGGGGGTAATAGTGCCTTCGGTAGGTCCCGCCATAAAGATTAGCTTATTATCTGGACCTAATGGATCGGTTTTGGCAGGAACTTCGTGATAAAGCATCCACGCTCCTAACCCCCTGCCCCCGATGAATTTTTTAAAGACACTTGGATTGGAAGGTTCCTTTTCTATTGTCCCATTAGTTAGATTAACTCTGAGTATGTTGCCGGCAAGTCCATAATTCTTTTCCATTATTCACACCTCTCTTTAGCACAGGTTATTTGCAGGGCGGCTTCCGCCTGTTGAACACGGCCTTCCAGAGAAACATCCTGGTATTGAATAGCACCCATGGGACATAGTTCAACGCATTTAGGCGCTCCCTGGCAAAGGTCACAAATAAGAGCCTTTCTCTTTTCTTTATGTATACTGACCACACCGTTAGGACAAGCCTTAACACACTTTCGGCAGCCAACGCATAAGTCTTCTATCACCAGAACAGCGCCCGTGTTTTGATCCTTAGTTAGAGCCCCAAAAGTGCAGGAATTGATACAAGGTGCATTTACACACTGGGTACAGGTCAGGGGTAAGTTTAGATACTGTTCGTGAAGTTTTATAACTTTGATACGGGTCATGGTTGGGTTTACACATCCTTCATGGGTCCAGGAACACCATTGTTCACAGATACGACAGCCACAGCATTTTTTTTCGTCTACTACAAGAGTCTTCATCACATACCCACCTCCATTTATTTTTTTGCTGAATCCACTGACAGATAAATAAAAAAACCTAGCCAAAAAGCATGAACGCTTAAGGCTAGGTTGTATCCGTTGGTAAGGCTACTGGACTATAATCCAGGCCCAGAACAGATCCACCAACCGGACCAGTAAATAAAATTACTATATTTACTGGGAAATCTATTTTCATAATATTTCATTTTTAATATAGCAAATGCTCCATTACCTTGTCAATTGAAATGTTATATTTCTCACATAGGCACTAACTTTATTTCTCCCCGTGCCGCCATCTTATCGCCCAGGATAGCCACAGCACCTGTTACTCCTGAAATATTGAGGGCAAAGTTTACGGCGCTTTCCAGGTCAGCGGCATTTTGCACCATGTTACAGGCGGCAGTAGCCACGGCATCAGCAAGGATAGCCGAAGGAGCCAGGATGACCATGGCGTCAGCTTTACCAAAACTTAAACTGTGCCCCACCGTACCGGAAGAGGTACAGATTCCCAGAGGTGTACGACCAGCCTTAATTTCCAGGGCAATACGGTGGGTAAAAGGAGACTTGCCGGCAAAAATCCCTACATGCCTGGTTTTACTGGTTTTTAACCAGATATCACCACCATTCTCTATAATAACCTCCCTGGAGAAGGCAGAGAGCTTTTTCCCCACGGTTTCGGCAAAATATCCGGCCACCGCCGCCATAGGCCCTACCCCTGCCAGTTGAGCGGCTCTACTCATTTCAAGTACTGAAAAGGGAGCATCAGGAAGAGGTTCATAAGGCTCCAGAGTGGTGAGAAAAACAGGGTCACGGTTAATATATTCTTTTAAAAGATCACGTTCTTCCCGGACTAAGGCTGCCGCTAATTCTACCAACTTCTGGTCGTACCTTTCTTTCCTTACGGCAATATCCAGGTCAGTCTCCCCAACCATAACCTGAAAATGGCAAAGGTCTTTCTGCTGGTGCAGTTTCCGGTAGGTACGAGCTTCGTATACCACTTAAATTCTAACCTCCATGGCCTGTACGGGGCAAACTTTCAGGCACATTAAACAGACGATACAGTTGTCGCCGTCGAATTTTACCTCCATAGAAGGCCGTTCCATATACAAAGCCTGGGTAGGGCAGTGGACCGTACAGGCCCCGCAGCTGGTGCATCGCTCTTCATTACGTACAACCTCCTGGGTTAAGGGCTGCACGGTGATTCCCTGTTTGCGCAGGAAAGAGATACCATCCTCATATTTTTCTCCCGATAACTCCAGAACCATAGTTCCTTCCTTATGAGGGTTGATGGAGGCTTTCACAATATTAATGATTAAATCGTAATCCTTCACCAGGTGATAGATAATCGGCTTATCGGCAGTCTCCGCACTAAAGCGCAGGACAATTTTCTCAGGGGCCATAGCATTCACTCC
>JAIHAN010000102.1 GCA_020054815.1 Peptococcaceae bacterium
GTTTGGGAGGGGTTCTTACTCCTACCGGCGTAGGAACTGTTGTGGAGCAAGGAAAGGAGAAGAAAGAAATTGACGGCAAGACATATCTCCTCGAACTTCCCCTAAAGGCTGACATTGCTTTGATTAAGGCAGCCAAGGCGGATACTATGGGCAATCTGGTCTACCGGCGTGCCGCCCGGAACTTTAATCCCCTCATGGCTATGGCTGCTGATTTTGTCATTGTTGAAGCTGAGGAAATAGTAGAGGTTGGTGGCCTGGACCCTGATGAAATCATGACACCCGGCATCTTCGTAGATTTAATTATCAAAGGCTAAGGGAGGAGAGAATCATGGCTAATGCACGGGAAGTCGTTGCCAAAAGAATCGCTCGCATCTTCAAGGCAGGTGACGTGGTGAACCTGGGGATTGGGATGCCGACAGTCGTAGCCAACTATCTCCCTGCAGGAGTTAATATCATGCTCCACTCGGAAAACGGGTTCATCGGATTGGGCCCCACTCCTCAAGCAGGTCAGGAGGATAAAGACGTGGTAAACGCTGGAGGACAGCCTGTAACAATCGTTCCCGGAGGAGCCTGTTTTGATAGCGCCATGTCCTTTGCCATCATCCGGGGAGGCCATCTGGCCGCCACTGTGTTGGGAGCCCTGCAGGTAGATGAGAAAGGAAACCTGGCCAACTGGATGGTGCCAGGGAAAATGGTGCCGGGAATGGGAGGAGCCATGGATCTTGTGGCCGGGGCTCGTAAGGTAATTGTTGCCATGGAACACACTACCAAGGAGGGAAGTCCTAAGATATTAAAGAAATGCACCCTGCCTTTAACGGCTGCCGAGGAAGTAGATATCATTGTAACTGAGCTGGGGTTAATGGAAGTGACCATTAAAGGTATAGTACTGAGAGAACTAGCTCCTGGCGTAACAATTGAAGAAATTCAGTCCAAGACGGAGGCAAAACTAATTATCCCTGAGAAAATAATTGCTATGGAGTGAGAAGAAGGGCATGGTTTTTATGATGAACTGTAGGTGCTTTACAAGAAACTGCCATTGACTTAAAAGGGGAGACAAGATTATTTTTGATGGGGAACTTAATTGACCGTGGTCCAAAATCATTGCATTTCCAGAGTATGCCTATACTTTAATAAGATATGGCCAGTCTATTGCAATCAAAGGAAATCATGAAAAGGATTTTGAAGATTATTTTAAGTGGGACAGTTATGAAAGGTAATTTCAGCTACCTCGACTAAAACGTAATGGCACATATGAAACAATAAGCAATTCCAAGAATGGAGCACTTATTAGCACCATAACAGTGAAAAAATAAACCCAATGCATATTAGGTTTACTTTTGCTACTGCTTTAAGGAAACATATCCATGTGTTTTCTTTTAATGGCTTTTAACCCCACGAAGCACATCGAGGTTGTAGTATCGCTCAAAAGAAAACACAGCTCATAAAGCCTTGCTATGCAAGGCTTTATGGGTTTGGGGAGGGATTGTATATGTTTCTGTGCACAGGGGAGAAACACAGGAGGAGATACTTTTATTGTTATTAAATGAAATACTAGGGTAAAATATATTTACAAGTTTACGGGAAGAATTTCAGGAGATTATGGAAAACCTGGAGGCGACGCTTAGGCAGTTTGCCGGAATCTTTTAAAAGAATTAGTTACCGATTAACCGTTAAAGTATGCTATAATATGAAGAAATAATCGCTTGTCTTAAGTAAAAAAGATTTTTAAATGAGGTCGAATGTTCAATGTCAAGGGCAACAATTAAAATTTCAATTTCCCCGGACAATATCCCTGCATTATCCCCAACGGAAATTCGTGTAATCTTACGGGCGGCTGATGATATTATTGCCTCCGGTGGCCGGACACTTTTGGCCAAGATTTTAAAGGGATCGAAAGACAAGAAAGTGCTGGAACTGGGGCTTGACCAAAATCCCTCTTATGGTTATTTCAATGCTCTGAAGATAGATGAGATTATGGCGAAAATCGACTGGATGATTCATCATGGTTTCCTGGAAATCCAGTACAGCGGCAGGCTGCCCATGATTGTTTTTACTGAGAGAGGTTGGACAATTGAGCGGGAGCAATATGCCGATGAGCTTTTACAGGAGTGGGACAGGTGGGTGGCCAATGGGGTTGTCCCTCTCAGTATGGAGTATCTCAAAGATCGAAACCGCGGCATGATCTTATTGTTCCTGGAAAAAATTAAAAACACCGGCAACAAACAATATATTCCATTTTTGAAACAGTGGGAAAAGATCGACTATAAAAAAGTTAGGCAGGTTATACGGAAAGTAATCCAGCATTTGGACAAAGAAAAAGGACCAAATAGTCCAGTTGTATCAGACCTCAAGCCTGAACTGGAAAAAGCCTTTGAAGTCAGACCTGAGGAACCGAAAGAGTTAAAGTGCCGGGAGTGCGGAGAACGGTTTATTTTTGATGTCGAAGAGCAGAAGTTTTTTAAAAAAGATAACAAAAGCCAATGCTGACTGAACGGATGGAGAAATTATTACCCATCTTTTTATTTAAGATACAGTCGTACACTTACTAACCGGAAATATAATTTCGTAAATGGATAGATATGCAAGAAAATGTCGAAAATTTGAATGTTATTACAGAATAGGACGTATATTGATATAAAATTTATTTTTACTCGACAAATATTACTATTTTCTCCAAAGGGTACTGGCAAACCTTAGCGAATATTTTATGAAAAAAAGTTTACTTTACTAATTTTACCCGTAGTCACTGCTTATTTACTTAATATTCAACAAGGAAAAACTTAGGAGGGCCACAGTGTATATAGATATTGTCGTATTCGGTTTGTTAGTGGGATTATTGATGGGGGGAAAAGTCAAAAATTTGGGGCGGTTGCCTTTAAGGGGGGCAGGCTGGTTTATACTCCTGGGAATTATCGAAATCAGCATGCAGTTTACTCAAACTCCGGAAAGGCAGTTCCTTTATAAAACGTTAATTATGTTTGCTGGTGCCTTAATGATGTTGTTATTATGGGCTAACAGGCATATTCCCGGCGTCAAGTTAAGTTTAATCGGTCTTTTCTTAAATTTCCTTGTGATGGCAGCGAATGGCGGACGAATGCCTGTTTCTCAGTGGGCGGCAGTGATTTCAGGTCAATCAGATTACCTGCCTGAACTCCTTTCAGATATAAGCGCCCGTCACGTAATTATTGGGGCTGCCACAAAGCTGGTCTTACTGGCCGATATTATACCACTACCTCCTCCCTACCCCTTCCCCAGGGTACTTTCCATAGGTGATGTGATACTTTTTGCAGGGATAATTAAAATTATCATTAAGGGGATGTCAGAGAGGAAGAGTGTGGCAACAGTCGATTAAAACGAGTGTTTTAGGTCCTATAAATACGGAATATTCCGATTTTATTAACCCAAACATTTTTTGTTTGAAGGAGGTGTATAATGATGGTTCGCTGGATAGTCGTATTAACAGCTTTGGCATCCATGCTGATGACAGCCGCTTCCGGCTGGCGCTGGTAAATGGAGATGCTATAAGTAAAGGCGGCAGCCTCATTTTGAGATTGGCATCCTGGAATCCCCATTATTTTAAAGCGAGAGCTGCCACATTCGAAACGGGCAATCCCAATGAACAGTTGAAAGATGCAATATTTGTCTTTAAGTTGTATAATTAGTATAAATCAATACTCTCTGGTTTGTCCGAAAAGAGGTGGGATTTGTGAGGCGTCTTTGGCCCTTCGTAATTGGAATCGACCTTGTTGCTGCGGCTATCATTTTTTACAGCCTCAGGGGTCCCCTGATTGACTCAATGAATATTATATGGCAGTTACTGTTTGCTTTATTGTTTATCCTGGCCGAATTATACCCACTAAACATTAATGAGGATGGCGATATGACGGTAAGCAGTTCATTGCAAATTGCCGCCTTATTAGTTGTGGGGTTACAGGTAACACTTATCGGCCTGGTAATCGGGGGAATTGTTTATGGCATTATTCAGAAACGTCCCCTTATTAAAACTTGCTTTAATACAGCGCAAACCATCATTTCCTCAGCTGTTACGTACTATGTGTTTACAGCAGTAGGTGGACAAGCAGGGCTTTTGACGGCCCATGCCTTAATCATGCCGGTTGCCTATATGCTTCCTAATACGCTCCTGGTTTCCTGGATTCTATCTTTATCACAGCGACTGCCCCTTTGGCTAACTTGGTTGGAGTTAAACAAGGATACCGTTGCTCACAGCGCCATCTTGGGAATCGGCGGGCTCACTTTCGCTGGGTTAGTGCTTTCATACGGTTGGCTGGGCAGTTTATTAGTGATTGTACTTATTATTTTTTTGCGGACAATTTTATATCAGGCCAGTCTTAATCTTCGTACCATGCAAGCACGTTTTGTCCAGACTGTTAAAGTTCTGATGACGGCCCTGGAATTACGGGACCCTTATACCCATGGTCACTCCAGCCGTGTGGCGGTATGGTCCCGTAAAATAGCGCAGGAAATGGGGTTAGCGCCCAAAGAAGTGGAAATGATTGAAATGGGTGGACTTATGCATGATGTTGGTAAGGTTGGCGTACCTGATACCATTTTGAATAAACAGGGAAAATTAGATTCGGATGAATTTGAACTTATAAAGAACCATACCACCTTTGGCGAACAGATCTTGTTAGGTATGGAAGGAATGGAAACTGTCGCGTTTATGGCCAGACAACATCATCTTTACTATAATGGTGATAAACGTGGCTATAATGACCAGATTGTAGGTGAGAATATATTTATTGGTTCCCGTATTTTGGGTGTAGCCGATGCCTGGGATGCCATGACAACAGACAGGCCCTATCGGAAAGCCATTTCTCCCGGGGAGGCCGTGAGGGAACTTATTCAAAATAAAGGAACCCAGTTTGACCCTAAAGTGGTGGATGTTTTTATCAGGGTACTGCAACGTGAAGGAATTATTTCCACAGAGCAGACTCTAAGGGAGAACTTTGAAAAAAAAAGATTTATTATGCTCCCACCCAGGCAAAGTGATTGGGTGGGTTTTATTTTTTTAGATATACCCAGGGACGAGCAGGAAATAATTATGTTTAAAAAATTGTCAAAAGGAAAAGGGAAGAATAATTTTTTGTAGAAATTTAAATATAGAGAGGATGTGATGTGAATTGCATATTCAATTTTATGGAGCGGCGGGAACTGTAACAGGTTCATGTTTTCTCATTACCACAAAAAATGAACGCTTTTTAGTTGACTGTGGTATGTTTCAGGGGTCTAAAGAATTAAAAGAGAACAATTATAAGGATTTTCCTTTTAACCCCTCGGAAATAGATTTTGTTTTGTTAACCCATGCCCATATTGACCATAGTGGTTTAATCCCCAAGCTTTATAAAAAAGGTTTTCGGGGTTTGGTTCATACAACTAAGGCCACCAGGGAATTATGCGCAGTGGTTTTACCGGACAGCGGTCATATTCAGGAAATGGAAGTTGAACGGAAAAACAGGAAGTTTTTAAGGATGGGTTATTCCTTGATCGAACCAATTTATACAGTAAAAGATGCGGAAACTTGCCTGCAAAATTTTAAAGGCTATCACTATGAAGAGATGATAGAGATCACACCAAATGTTAAGGTTAGATTTCAAGATGCAGGACATATTTTGGGTTCTGCTTTGATTGAAGTTTATCTTACGGAAGACGGCATCAGTAAAAAAATTGTTTTCTCTGGTGATATAGGTAATATCAATCAGCCTATCGTAGATGATCCCACAGTCATCAGAGAGGCGGACATCATAGTCATGGAATCTACCTATGGGAACCGTTACCACCTGGAAGCAGAGGATAGGCTGGAAATTCTTACACGTGTCGTAAAGAATACCATGAAAAAGGGCGGTAATTTAATTATTCCCGCTTTTGCCGTAGAAAGAACCCAGGATCTTATTTACCATCTCAAGGAATTAAAAGACAAAGGGGTTTTACCGGAACTCAACATCTATATTGATAGTCCTATGGCGGTAGAGGCTACCGAAGTTTTTACCAGAAATCACCAGTTCTTTGATGAGGAGGCCCGGGCCATTTTTCAGAAAGAAGGTGGGCAGAGTCTATTCACGGGTAAGGGGATCCATTATGTCCGCACAGCAGAGGAGTCTATGCAGCTCAATAAGGTAAAAAGCGGGGCCGTGATTATCTCTGCCAGCGGGATGGCTGAGGCCGGCAGGATTAAACACCATCTTAAGCATAATCTCTGGCGTCCTGAATGCACTGTCCTCTTTGTGGGTTACCAGGCGGAAGGAACATTGGGCAGGCGTATCCTGGACGGCGAAAAAAAGGTGAAAATCCATGGTGAAGAGATTGCTGTCAAAGCGGATATTGTAAGGATTGATGGCTTTTCAGCCCATGCTGATCAAAAAGGTTTGGTGGAATGGTTAAAGGGTTTTCAAAAAACACCAGATAAGGTTTTCCTGGTTCACGGAGAAGAAGATGCCCTTAATACCCTGCAAAGAGTGATTCTAAGTGAAACCGGTATAAGAGCCGAGATTCCTCATTATGGAGCAAGATATGATATTGCCAGTGATACAATGGTTACTGAGGACACTAACATCTTTAAAGCGATTCCGGCAACAACCAGCCAGGAATTATTACATGCTTTTAACACCATTAAAAGGCGCATTGAGGAACTGGCTAAAATGCCCGAAAAAGACATCAGGCTGTTACAGCGTCTTTTGGCACAAGTCCACGAAGTGGAAAGAGAAATCAATAAGGCTGGTTAAGATGGAATGGACCCTTTATTTGTTAAAATGCGCCGATGGTTCGATTTATACAGGTATTACCAAGGATTTAGAACGCAGGTTAAGGAATCATCAAGAGGGGAAAGGTGCCAAGTACACAAGGGGTCGACATCCTTTCTCCTTACATTTCACATATAAGGGATTGACGCACCGCCAAGCCCTTCAGTTAGAGCACATCATTAGGCGGTTACCTCACGATAAGAAAGAAGACCTGGCAAGATATGGCACTGACTACGTATTAGGATTATTAACTAAAAAATAGGAAAAGAGGGGGCGTGACAAAGCCCCTTTTTTGATGGGCTAAATCAGTATAGGCCAGGTGATACAAGGACTCATTGACACTTTATTACGTACGTGGTAGGATTTATTGAGATTGGAATGGATGGGCGGGGTGTATAGATCATATGAGAGTAATCATCATTGGTGCAGGAAAAGTTGGCTATAACATTGCCCAAATATTGGCCTACGAAAACCAGGATGTAGTAGTTATTGAACAAAACGAAGAAAGAGCGCGCCATCTCGAAGAAAGTCTTGATGTCCAGGTAGTCATAGGCAGTGGTGCCAGCTGCCGGACTTTAGAAGAAGCGGGGATCAAAGAAGCCTCTCTCCTGGTGGCAGTTACCGAGATTGATGAAGTAAACATGATCGCCTGTATGATGGCCAAGCAGTATGGGGTTCTCAAAACCATTGCCCGGGTGAGGAATCCGGAATACGTAGAAGATAATAAGCTGAACAAAGGGGCGATTTCGGGAATTGATCTCATTATCAATCCTGAACTGGTAACAGCCAAGGAAATAGCCAAGCTCATTGAAGTACCGGAAGCTTTGGATGTGGTCTATTATGCAGACGGAAAAATACAGTTACTGGAACTAAAAATCCCCGGCCATGCACCTGTTGCCGGTAAAAGGATGAAGGACCTGAAATTTAACTGTCCTTTTTTAATTGTGGCCATCGTTCGGGAAGGCCAGATGATTATACCCCGCGGTGATGACGTGGTATTACCCGAGGATATCATTTTTATCCTGGGCAAAACTAAAGAAATGATTCGAATTGAGAGATTTTTAGGAACAGAAAGACAAAAAGCCGAACGAGTAATGATCTTAGGTGGTGACCTCACCGGGTACCACCTGGCGAAAATATTGGAGGAAAGAAAGATCTCGGTCAAGGTTATTGAAAAAGACTATAAAAGATGTATGGAGATTTCCAAACATTTGGAGAACACACTGGTATTACACGGTGATGGCACTGATCTGGACCTTCTTAAAGAAGAGGGGGCAGGAGAAACTGATGTATTCGTTTGTCTTACCGATGACGACAAACTTAATCTCTTAGTTGCTCTCCTATCCAAACACCTTGGTACAAAACGGACCATTGCCCAGGTCCGACGCTCCGACTACATTAGCCTCATGGAAGGTGTTGGTGTTGATGTGGGGATAAGCCCCAGGATACTGACGGCCAACGCTATTTTGAAGTTTATCAGGCGGGGAGGTAACGTTCTTTCTGTTACTTTATTAAGTCAGGCTCAGGCTGAAATGATGGAGTTAGTCGTTACCCCCGAATCAAAGGTAGTGAACAAAAAGTTAAAAGAGCTGGTCTTCCCTGCCGGCGCCATTATAGGATCTATTTACCGCAATAACCAGGTGATTGTACCAACAGGCGAAGATTACTTGAAGTCCGGTGACACAGTAACCGTCTTTGCCCTCCCGAAGGCCATAAGCAGGGTTGAAGAGTACTTTACAGCTAAATAAAGGGGTTCTAAGATGAATTATCAAAAAATTATCTCCTCATTAGGTATTATGTTAATGATTATCGGCGTCTCCATGGTCTTGCCCCTGATGTGGTCCTTATATTACGGGGATTCTGACTGGCTGGCTTTTTTGGGTAGCAGTATAGTTACCTTCCTGGCTGGTTTTGTCGCCCATAAAGCAACTAAACTGGAAGGGAATTTTCACAATCGTGAAGCATTTATCGTAGTCACCTTTAGCTGGTTGTTGGCTTCGGCCTTTGGTGCCATACCTTATATGCTAACCGGTACTTTTACCTCCTATGCTGACGCCTTTTTTGAGACTATGTCCGGTTTTACCACAACGGGAGCCAGTGTCTTGAATGATATTGAGTCCTTACCCCATGGGGTATTGTTTTGGCGGAGTTTAACCCACTGGCTGGGTGGAATGGGTATTGTTGTGCTGTTTATCGCTATTTTATCCTCCCTGGGCACGGGGGGCATGCAAATGTTTAGGGCCGAGTCACCGGGTCCGGTGGCGGAAAAAATAAAACCCCGTATTAGTGAAACTGCCAAAATATTATGGTACACCTATCTCCTTTTTACAGTAATTGAAACCTTATTACTATGGCTCTTAGGAATGCCGCTTTTCGATGCTTTGTGTCATACTTTTGGGACCTTAGCTACGGGAGGATTTTCTACTAAGAATGCCAGTATAGGCCATTATGCAAGCCCATTGATCCATTGGGTGATTATAGTTTTTATGTTTATGTCCGGCGCGAACTTCGCCTTATATTACCAGGCCCTCAGAGGCAGGAGTTTATGGAGTTTCTGGCGTAACCCGGAATTTAAATTATATCTCTTGATTGTACTGGCCTCCATTGCCTTTGTTTCTCTCGATTTATTTTTTTCCGGCACAAAGGGTATTGGCAATATTTTAACTGTATCGAGTTTTCAGGTAGTTTCTATTATGACCACCACGGGCTATGCGACGGCTGATTTTGACCGCTGGCCTTTTTTTGCCCAGGCTATCCTGGTGGCTTTAATGTTTGTGGGAGGATGCGCCGGTTCTACAGGCGGTTCAATTAAAGTGGGACGTATCCTGGTTTTACTTAAACAGTGCCTCCTGGAATTACAAAAGGTAGTTCACCCGCGGGCCATTATGAGCCTAAAGATCGGCGGTAAAAATGTCCCTAATGACATTGTCATTAATATCTTGCAGTTTTTCTTTATTTACATGTTGATAACAGTTTTCGGTACAGTTTTTATGGCTTTGCTTGGATTAGACCTGACCAGTGCCTTTACCGCTGTGGCTGCAACTTTGGGCAATGTTGGTCCCGGCCTGGCCAAGGTGGGTCCGGTACAGAACTATAGTTTTATACCGGCCACTGGCAAATATATGCTTTCTATCTTTATGCTGCTGGGCCGTTTGGAGCTGTATACGGTATTGGTGCTTATCCTGCCTTCCTTCTGGAAAAAATAAGAAATACGGAATTATTTGTTTATACTTGAGGAAGTGGAGTATAATATAACTGATAATAATTTTCACGCGGGTGATGTGATGCCGATTAAATTGGAGGACATTAGAACACGTTTACATGCCAAGGACTATAAGCTAACGCCGCAAAGACAGCTTATTGTTAAAGTATTCTCGGAAAATCCCAATGAACATCTTAGTGCTGAGGATGTTTATGGCCTGGTGAAGGAGGAACATCCTGAAATAGGTCTGGCTACAGTGTATCGTACCTTAGACCTTTTAGCGCAGCTGGATATTTTGCGGGTGATGAATTTTGGCGATGGCCGAAGCCGCTATGAATTGACGGATATTGACGACCATCACCATCACCACCTGATTTGTCTCCAGTGTGGTAATGTGGCCGAATTCAATGACGACCTTTTAGAATCCCTGGAAGCTGTGGTACAAAAAAGGAATGGTTTTAGAGTCCACAATCACCAGCTAAAAATGTACGGTATTTGTAAAGAATGTCAAAGTAAAGATAATGAGAAATAAGGAAAAAGCTAAGAACAGTTGATTCTTAGCTTTTTTGTGTTCGTCCGGCATGTTTACTGAGCCGATGGGTTGAAAGAAACCCTGTCACCTAACCAGCGGGAAGACAACCTGTAAGCAAGGGCGTCACTGG
>JAIHAN010000103.1 GCA_020054815.1 Peptococcaceae bacterium
AATTGATTAAGGATATTCCTGACCTGAACCACTTCCTGATTTTTTAAGATCAGATCTTCAATATTCACCAGATTGTGTACAGCAAGGGGGCTTCTGCTATTGACTTCCCGGGCTTTCCTGCTCTTTTCACTCTTTAGGTAGTTATAACTGAGATTAGCAGCGACACGTCCCAGCCAGCCACCGGGATTCGTTAACTCCCCGGGAGGAGAATAATACAGCTTCAAGAAAGTTTCCTGCGCAATATCCTCTACGGCTTCAGTTGCTCCTAAAAGGTAAGCAACCTGCCGGCAAACCACAGGATAATAGGTTTGGAAAAGCTCCTGGAAATTTTCCGGCGCCCTCACCTGGGACAGTTTTTCCTGAGCCAACATCAATTTACCTCCTTCACCCGCCATGGCGTGGGAGTGATTCCATTTATATAACAACACCAAAACAGAATATGTGACAGTTCATGATAAAAAATATTTCATTCTAACTATAAGTTTCTTTACTCACGATGGGAAAGTAATACACTAAGGAAGATTATACTTTCTATACTATAACATAAGGGGGTTTGGTTTCCCTCAGGAAACAAAACCCTCTAAATTATTTCCGTCATTTATATAAGTATTAGCAAATAATTAAAACAAGAAGCAGATTTTATTTATTCTTCTGTCTTAATGATTTTCTGCAAATTGACAACTCCAATACAGGTAAATATAATTTATATGTATGCAGGTGCTGGTGTAGCTCAGCGGCAGAGCAGCTGATTCGTAATCAGCAGGTCGCGGGTTCAAATCCCGCCATCAGCTCCAAGTAATACCAGGGACTCTAAACCAACAAAAATGGCCGGGGATTACCGGTCTATTATTTTTTATCTTCATATGTACTTGTCGTAGGCTTTGTCATCGAAATCTTTGGCAATGAAGACAATAGAATAAATAAAACCGCTTTCAAGGAAAGCCTTGAAAGCGGTTTTATTTATTCACCCCAGGAACTACAAGGTGTCTTTTTTAGTGTTTCACGTGTTTCTTCTAAAGCGGCCAATTTTTCTAAAGCTTCCTCAATATTAGCAAGGATAGGTGCGTTCATGTTCTACTCCCCCTTCCTTTTGTATACAGTATTATACAATACACTGTCTATATAAACTGTGTTATATAACTACCTGTGATATTATTATATTTCCGTCTTGCCGGAAGGTCAATGCGGTTGGAAAAAATATATTGTATACATTAATACGCGTTTATTAACGGGTAGGAGTATTTTTCTACAAAAATTACACAAGCTAAAAATGCTGTTTAATTATAACCATATTAATTTACTATATAAACTGTCCCGGTATTGGGAAACCACATTACATGAGCCCCAAAGGATTCCGCTATATACCTCACCGGTACTAAAGTCCTACCGTTTATAACGGTAGCCGGTATCTCAAAACCAGGTATGGGTTGGTTAATTACCAGCTTTAATTCTTTCATCCCCTGTTTTACCGTAACTATGCCTGTGTTTTCATCCCATCGGAATTCCGCACCCAGGGCCTCACCAATGAAACGAAGAGGTACCATGACACGATTATTAAAGAGAAGTGTCGAAACATCGGTTTCCCTTAATTCACCATTTACCTTACTGAATCTATTTCCCACACTTAAACTCATGGTTACCAAATTCTCAGCCTGTCCAACCGTTAAAATACTAAATTTATCCGTATAGAAGGTGAATGTTTTATTCAGTGTGTCATAAGTACCACCCAGGAGTACAGGCTTATCGATTGTTTCCCTGTTTAACCTAACCCCGCTAAATTTTAAAGGATGTAAGTCTCCTAAGTTTATAAAGGACATGTCAAATGTTACTGATACAGGCTCATTAAAAATTGTTATCCTCTCAAAGGAATTAGAAATATCGTCATCATTATATGTTACAACAGATAATTCAAACATCTTGCATTCTATAGCAACTATACTGGATGCCTCCATAGTAAGCGCTCTTGCCATCGCCCCTATTGTACCGGTATCCGTTAATTCTCTGATCATTATTTCAACATTAGAATGTCCCTGGTCTAAAGCCTGTTCCAAAAGAGAGGTTTTTAAAACATTGGGGGAAAACTCTACGGTAATACCTTCATTCTCCATAATTAAAGGCACGTTATTCTCTACCAGTTCATCTATTATATTTAGAGAAAAGGTTGCCTTGCCTTCTGGTCTCCCGGTCAAAGAAAAGAAAGTCTTGCCCGAGTCCCTTATGGTTTCCCGTAGGACTGTATCATCGCTTTTATTCGTATTTTCTTTTGACCTTGTTTCATTTACATCATTATTATTGTTGTCCTCATCATTTTCACTACTATTATTTTCGTCATTGTCTTCGATAACGTTATTTTCGGTATCCCCATCATCCTCATCATTATCATCAATCATTACCGGCGGCTCCACAATGCAGGTTACGATCCAGTTCTGGGTTGAAAAATCTTCGGCAGTAACTACATACGTAACAGGCTGGGAGAAGTCCTGGCGCTCCCCGGAACCAGGGCTGATGGCAGCCCCCTCTGAGATAGAGATAGTTGGAATTAAAGAAGTTACTGCAATACCATAGGGTACACGAAAAGTTACTGTATGGTTATTTTGGTCTATATCTGCTGCTTGAATTTGCTCTGCAACTGCAAAGGAGGTTATTTCTTTTTCCCTGGACTCTACTACAGAACTTATTGATACTGAATTACTCGTTAAATCTGAAGCGCCTGAAATTTCACTGGCTTTGACCTTAAGGCAGAAATCATCGATGCCCTCATCAAAATCTATACCCGTAAAACTAAGGTAAACTGCCGCTGTTACAGAGTCTAGATACACAGCCCGGGCTACAGATAACCCTAAAGGAGCATTAATGAGCAGGAAATTATCTTTGTCAAGTTCGGTATCAAGGAATTTTGTATCTGCAAGGTGCGCATTCAGTACCGCGCCATGCAAGGTTTTCTCTGAAAGAGAGAATTCCGGAACAATAGTTAAACTGTCTTTATGGGCAGTAAGTTGCAGAGAATTAGTAGTCAGACTATTCCAGGGAGAAAAGAGCGCAGCTTCTTTCACGGTAACCGTTATTATCCTATCATCATCGAAATCTGTGCCATCACAGGCGACTTTTACTTTAGCCGTATATTCATCTTGCAGAACAACCTCTGCGACACTCACTCCAGAAGGGAAATTATTTAGGGTAAATTGGTCAGGGGAAATGCTGCTCTTATATTTCATATTGCTCAAGCGCAGTGTAAAAACAGTGTCATTAAGATTATCCTCGCTCAAGACTCGATCGGCAGTCATTTCTACTCCCTTGCTGTTTGAATTGTTGCATAAAAAATTCCAGCTTGGGTCAGCAAATTCATGCCAAGCTCCATCATTGACCCCCACAATGAGCGTATAAGTCATGCCCTGGGTAAACCAATCGCCGCTAATCTCGTATTTCCACGTGCTAAATTGAGTCCCGGTATTAGTTACGCCAAAAAACTGTTGGGACGCTTGAAAAGTATAATTACTCTGCAAATATTTATTGTCCGGTGATTTGATGGCCACATAAACACCTTTAATAGAATTAGGTGAACTCGCCGTTCCAGTTATAGTTATTGTATTACCGGTGGTATATTCACCCTCCAATGGACTGGTAATTGTAGCCTGGACATTACCTTGGGCTAACACTTTTCCCGCAAACATTATTGGTATACAAATCAGTAAAATTGATAGCAATTGCACAAACTTTGGCGAGCTCTTCCTGGATTTCACCATAATCCACCCCCAGCAAATATTCTGGTTTTATTACCCATATTTTCTATTCTTCGACAATTTTACCATTACTCCTTTCTATCCCATCTTGTTTCACCAAAAAATTAAGCCTAACTTTCCCTAAGAAAGTTAGGCTTTAGACTGCCCAGATATATGTTTAAAATTGATTCTTACAGGCCGAGAGCGTGTAAGAAAATCGGCAGTGCCGCAAAACCAATCAGGATATTGAGAGCACCGGCAATCTTTGTGTAGATAGCTCCTTTACCGTACCAGGCAAAGGGAAGAACAGCGAAGAGTCCGCAGATTAAAGCCAGTACTACGCCCAGCGGCCAAATCTTGCCAAGGAGTATGGCTTTGTAGAGGAACACAGCGGACACAAACAACTGCACAATAAAGAAATGAGCAATCTGCTTTTTGTCGCCGCCTTTGAGGAAGAAGACACCGATCAACAGCCAGAAAATGCCGTAATCAGCAAAAATGGTTCCCAGGTAAATGCTCATAGCAGGATTCTTTAAGACGTCAAACAGATACATGGAAAGAGCGGTGAATACTTGAGCTGCACCGCCAAAGAAGAGAGCGATATAAGCTAAAGACTTACCGATTTCTTTGTGGTCGCCGCCTTTCACACCGAAACCCAACTGCTCTAGACCAAAGCACCATACAGTAATTATAAGACCGAATACACCAATTGCTTCTGGATTCACAACACTCATTCTCTTACCCTCCAAATTTCTCCAAATTCTCTCTTCTAGTCTCTTCTCGGGCAGTCTCAGTAAAATAAAATGGTCTTTCTATACAAAACACTCTTATTGTACCAGGATTTTCTGTATGTGAAAACTATATTTTTTATTATTTCTTGTACCATTTTTTATACAAGATAGGAATCCACCGAAACAAGCCACTTTATTTAGATATTGACTTCATCATCTCCAGTACTGGCAAAAACCTGTCATAAAAGTGCTGTCTCCTTACTATCTTGATACTGATTACTTTAACCGATCAATTTTATAAAGAGGTCGTATTTATGATATATGAAGTAATTTGGCAGAGTACAGTGGCCGGTTTGGCTACAGTTTTCGGCGCTTTAATTGTTTTGGCCTTCGGACGGCCGGGGGAACGGATACTGGCATTATTTTTGGGTTTTGCCGGTGGGATCATGACTGCTGTGGTTATTTTTGATCTAATTCCCTCAGCCCTTGATTATGGCAATGTTTTTGTAACTTCACTGGGTTTTTTGTTGGGCTTAATTTTTATGCTGATGCTGGACGTAATCATTTCCTTCCTGCCTGATATTAAGGAGCAAAGGGAGGGGCGCCAGGGGTATCTTTTAAAAATGGGGTACCTGATTGCTGCCGGTATCGCTCTCCACGATTTACCTGAAGGAATTGCTATAGCCGTTGGCTATACGGCCAAGGAAAGCCTGGGCTTTCTCATCGCCCTCTCTATTGGGCTGCATAACATACCGGAGGGAATGGCTACAGCGGCCCCCTTAACTATGGGTGGTATGTCCCGGAAAGGTATTATAGGTACTTGTCTGCTGGTAAGTATTTTTACCCCTCTGGGGGCCTGCCTGGGTTTGCTACTGGTTTCCATTTCCAAACACTTCATCTGTCTGCTTCTGGCCCTGGCTGGAGGCGCCATGGCTTTTATTGTTAAAAATGAACTTATCCCGGAATCCTACAGGCGGCACCCCAACTATGCCTGGCTGGGTTTCGCTCTGGGCATTTTGCTCATCTTGGCTTTGGGGCTGGTGCACCCCTGATTTCCGGGTAACCGGTTACCAGTGTCCAGAGTCCGGTTAACGTTTTCCGCTATCCGACTTCCCAATTCCGACTGAAAACCACTAATAACTAGTAACTAGGAACTAATAACTAGTAACTGACATATTTTCCGGGTTCCAGGCAAAAACTAAAGTCCGTAGCAAGGAGGTTTGGCATGGAATTTTCGTTACGGAGCATCTGCCGCCTGGGAATCATCGGAGTATTAACCGGCCTGATCAATGGTCTGATCGGTATAGGCGGAGGCACTATCCTTATCCCCGCCATGGTCTTTATCCTGGGAGAAGAACAACACACTGCCCATGGTACATCTTTGGCCATCATGCTTCCCACTGCCATTGTCAGTACCTTTGTCTACCAGGCCAATGGCCATATGGACTGGGGACTGGCTATTAAAGTAGCTAGCAGTGGTATGCTGGGTGGATACTTAGGAGCCAAACTTATGGAGCATATCCCCGCACCCAAACTTAAAAAGTTGTTTGGCGTTTTTATGGCGGCAGCGGGCATAAGGATGGTGCTGTAAGTGCTCATCTACATTATCGGGTTATTCATGGGCATTTTAAGCGGGTTAGCTATCGGAGGGGGGACCCTCTTAGTCCCTGCTTTAGTCATTTTTATGGGGATCAGCCAGCATGTGGCCCAGGGAATTTGCCTCGCTTCCTTTATTCCCACAGCTATGGTTGCGGTAATTACCCATTACCGGCAAGGCAATGTAAAGGTAAAATTAGCCCTATGCCTTACCGTAGGGGCATTACTCGGTGCAGCGGTAGGTTCAACCCTGGCCAACAGAGTAGATGCCCAACTATTGCGGAAAATCTTTGGATTCTTCCTTATCGCTATGGGAATATATGAATTCTTTGGTAAACCGAAAGAAAGTTGAGGTGATAAAAGCTAAAAGCTGGAGGAATCATTCCTCCAGCTTTTTCTTTATCTCCTCAAGATAACCTTTCAAGCGAACAACGGCCTGGGCTACCTGTTCGGGAGCCGTGCCACCGTAAGTTTGGCGGCGTCCTACCACATTCTCCAATTTGAGCGCTTCATACACATCATCCTGTATAAAAAGGCAGCTGTCCTCCTGGATCACCAGACATCCTTTCCTAAACTCCTCTAAGGATAAATCCTCTAGAGCTTTTCCCTGGGAGATGCAGTAACGGACCAAACTTCCTACCACGTGGTGGGCATCACGGAAGCTCAAACCTTTCCGTACCAGATAATCAGCCAAATCCGTAGCGTTAGAAAAACCTTTCTTAGCGGCTTCATACATCTTGTGCTCCCGGAATACAAGGGTTTCTAGCATGGGAGTAAAAGTAAGCAAACATTTCTGTACTGTGTCAATGCTGTCAAACAAGGCTTCCTTGTCCTCCTGCATGTCCTTGTTATAGGTCATGGGCAAGCCCTTCATTACGGTGAGCAGATTCATGAGATTACCATAAACCCTGCCCGTCTTTCCCCTGATTAACTCTGCCACATCGGGGTTCTTTTTCTGGGGCATGATAGAGGAGCCTGTACTGTAGGCATCGTCAATCTCCACAAAAGCAAACTCCTGGCTGGTCCAGAGAATAATTTCCTCACAAAAACGGGAGAGATGCATCATGATGAGTGAGGAGGCCGCAAGGAATTCAATAAGATAATCCCGGTCGGATACACTGTCCATACTGTTCTCCGAAACCTTAGCAAAACCCAGCTCTTCCGCCACCATCTGCCGGTTTAAAGGGAAGGTGGTTCCGGCCAAAGCTCCTGAACCCAGGGGCATGACATCAGTACGTTTATAACAATCCTCCAAACGCCCAAAGTCCCGCTTAAACATCTCTGCATAGGCCAGCAGGTGATGCCCCAGGGTGATGGGTTGAGCCAGCTGGAGATGGGTATAGCCGGGCATGATCGTGGCCTTATGCTTATCCGCTAACTTTACTAAAACGTCCAGCAGGTTGAGCAGCAGTTCCTGGGTGCGGCGAATTTCATCTTTAACAAAAAGCCTGGTGTCCAGGGCTACCTGGTCATTACGGCTCCTGGCCGTATGTAGTTTCTTACCCACAGGACCTATCTTAGTAGTAAGCAAAGTCTCTATATTCATATGAATATCTTCCGCATCAACAGCAAATGTGATCTTTCCTGCCTCAATCTCAGCTAATAGTTCTTTTAACCCTGTAATGATAGCTTCAGCTTCAGCAGGCTCAATAATCCCGGTCTCTCCCAGCATCCGGGCATGGGCTATGCTTCCCGCAATATCATGGCGGTAGAGCCGCTGGTCAAAATTTATGGAAGAATGAAAATCCTCTGCCAGCTTATCCGTATTCTTAGCAAAACGTCCTCCCCAGAGTTTCATGCTTATTCTCCTTTTCGACCTCCGTTTTCCGATATCCGAATTCCGATGAACCACTAGTAACTAATAACTAGTAACTAGTAACTAAACTGCTGCCAACTGCGAACTAACTGCTACTCCAGCCCTGCCTGCTTTTTCATGAGAGCACGGACTTTCAAAGGAAGACCGAAGAGGTTGATAAATCCTTCCGCATCCTTCTGATTATAAACCTTATCCTCACCAAAGGTAGCAAAGGCTTCGTTATATAAAGAATAAGGAGACTTGGTTCCGGCAGGAGTGCAGTTTCCTTTATAAAGCTTCATCCGCACAGTACCCGTTACAGTCTTCTGGGTCACATTCACAAAAGCATCGATAGCTTCTCTCAAAGGATGGAACCACACCCCGTCATAGACCAGTTCAGCATAGCGCTGGGCAATAAGGTCTTTATAATGGAGGGTAGCCCTGTCCAGGGTGAGTAATTCCAGTTCCCTGTGAGCCAGAACCAGTACGGTGCCCCCCGGGGTTTCATAGACACCCCTGGACTTCATGCCCACCAAACGGTTTTCTACCATATCAACAATACCCACACCGTTGGCCCCTGCAATTTCGTTGAGGGTGGAGATCAGTTCTACAGGCCCTAATTTCTGGCCGTTTACAGCAATGGGTATACCCTCTTCAAATTGGATTTCTACATAAGTTGGCTTGTCGGGGGCTTTTTCCGGAGGTGTAATCAACAGCAGCACATCATCTTTGGGTTCATTGGCAGGGTCCTCCAGATCAGCTCCCTCGTGACTCAGGTGCCAGAGGTTCCTATCCATACTATAGGGTCTGTCTTTCGTCACGGGAACAGGGATATTGCGTTCTTTTGCATAATCTACAGCCTGCTCCCTTGACTTAATATCCCAGAGGCGCCAGGGAGCAACTATTTTTAACTCAGGAGCCAGAGCTTTTACGGTTAATTCGAAACGAACCTGGTCATTCCCTTTACCTGTTGCACCGTGGGCTACCGCTTCGGCACCTTCTTTTTGTGCTATTTCCACCAGCTTCTTGGCAATCAAAGGACGGGCAAAGGAGGTGCCTAAAAGATACTTTCCTTCATAGATAGCCCCTGCTTTTAAAGTGGGGAAGATGTAATCAGTGACAAACTCTTTCTTTACATCTTCAATATAGATTTTGCTGGCCCCTGTTTTAATAGCCTTTTCCCGGAGGGGTTCCAGTTCTTCGCCCTGTCCCACATCTGCAGCCATGGCGATGACTTCATAGCCAAAATTCTCCTTGAGCCAGGGAATGATGATAGAGGTATCGAGACCTCCCGAATAAGCCAGAACAATCTTCTTCATCTTCTTTTCCTCCTATCAGTGAATTACTTAATAACGGCTGCTAAGATAGCTTTATGGGCATGCAATCTGTTTTCAGCCTCGTCAAAGACTGCCGACTGAGGCCCTTCCATGACCTCGGCCGTGATTTCTTCACCCCGGTGTGCCGGTAAGCAGTGCATCACAATAGCATCCCTCTTGGCATGTTTCAAAAGCTCCTGATTAATCTGGTACTGGGCCAGGGCTTTTTTGCGTATAGCCGCTTCCTCTTCCTGTCCCATGCTTGCCCATACATCAGTATACAACACATCGGCCTCTTGTACAGCTTCTTTAGGATCAATGACTACCTTTATTTTTTCGCCATCAACAGCCAGAGCCTTAGCCCTCTTTACCACTGCCGCACTGGGCTGGTAGCCTTCGGGGGAAGCCACAACTACTTCCAGGCCCATGAGGGCTCCACCCAGTAAAAGACTGTGGGCCATGTTATTGCCGTCGCCAATGTACACCAGTTTTAAGCCGGCCAGGGTACCTTTGTGTTCCCAGATAGTCAGTAAATCAGCCAGGGCCTGGGTAGGATGATAGTCATCGGTTAAGCCATTGATCACAGGAACACTGGCATAGTGGGCCAGCGCTTCCACCTCTTTATGGCTGTATGTTCTAATCATAATACCGTCAACATACCGGGACAGCACACGGGCTGTGTCCTCAATGGGCTCCCCCCGGCCCATCTGCAGGTCATTTTTACTTAAAAACATGGGGAAGCCGCCCAGGTGATACATAGCCGCCTCGAAGGAAACCCTGGTCCTGGTAGAAGCTTTTTGAAAGATCATCGCCAGCGTCTTTCCTTTTAAATACTCATGGGGAATACCGGCTTTCTGCTTTTCCTTTAAATCCCTGGCTAATTGAAGAAGATACCATATTTCATCCTGGCTGAAGTCAGCCAGGGTGAGAAAATCCCTGCCTTTTAAATCCATCACGTATCAACTCCCTCTCTTAATATATGAATAATTATACACAGTGTGGTATATTCATGCAATAGTTTAAAATCGAGTAAGGTAAAGCCGAAGTAATTTGCTTCGGCTTTTATCCTTCTCACAGAACCGTACGTACGGGCCTCGTATACGGCTCCTGATAAATCTCAG
>JAIHAN010000104.1 GCA_020054815.1 Peptococcaceae bacterium
CATTGAAGGAAACGGGTTCAAAAGTCTGGAAGAAGGACAACGGGTTGATTTTGAAGTCGTGCAGGGCAACAGGGGGCCGCAGGCTGCGAACGTAGTCCGGTTATAATTCTTAACTGCATGAAAAGTAAATGTTGTTAAAAAGAAAGGGCATATTCCAGATAATTTGGAATAATGCCCTTTCTTTGTTTGCCCGGCATGGACGTTGGCTTCGTAGTAGATGTCCACTTCAGGCGTGGCAACACCCGTTTGCTTGCATCGATAGGAGCCTGCGACCCCGGCGATAAAGTTAATCATTTGTCTGTGCCTGTTGACTATTTCTCCATATGCACATCTTGAAATCCGTGCTATAATTGTTTTTGGCATAATAAAAATGCATAAAACGGCAGCCAAAAAGTGCATAGCTTGGCACAGGTAAAAAAGGGCATTGCCATCACGCTCTAGAATAAACCCTTCTGATTTGGGCAAAAGCAGGAGGGGATACAAGAGGTGATAGCAATGGCCCAACAACAGTATATCAAATACCTTTACGAACAAGAAGAGTGTAGTATTGCCGAAATTAGCCGGCGGGTAGGTATCAACTGGCGAACAGCAGCTAAGTATGCCAAACAGAACGACTGGAATCAGCCCGTGATGCAGACCAAGCGTCGGCAGTCAATCATGGAGCCTTTTGCGGACATCGTGGATACCTGGCTCATGGAGGACAAACTCAAACCCCGCAAGGAGCGCCGCAGTGCGGCTACCATTTACCGGCAACTACGTGACCAATATGGTTTCCAGGGGTCGGACAGAACGGTGCGAACATACGTTTCCCACCGTAAAAAAGAACTCCATACTGAAGCACAAGAGAAATACTTGCGGTTGGAACACCCACCCGGACCAGCCCAGGTGGATTTCGGGACGAGCCACATGGTATGGGACGGAGTACTTAGGGAAATCAAATATTTAGCGTTCTCCTTCCCGTATAGCAATGCCGGCTTTTGTGTACCGGTGCCCAGCGAAAATGCGGAATGCTTGCTCTACGCAATGATCCTGGTTTTCGAGTGGATAGGCGGCGTTCCACCGGAAATTTGGTTCGATAACCTCCCGGCAGCAGTTATAAGTGTGGGAAAAGGCGAACAACGAAAACTAACTGAAATCTTTCACCGGTTCATGCTCCACTACCGGTTCGAGGCCAAGTTCTGTAACAGTGGCAAAGGCAACGAAAAAGGCCACGTTGAGAATAAAGTGGGCTATACACGGCGCAATTGGCTCATACCATACCCGAAAGTTTCAAGTTACGAGGAATTAACGGCTGAGCTTTACCGGCGGGCCTTGGAGGATATGCAGCGCCCCCACTACGAGAAAGGCGTTACAATTGCCGAACTGTGGGAAGAGGACAAAAAAACGCTCCTTTCCCTACCCATAACCCCCTTTGAACCAGTCCGGTTCGAGACTGCCCGGGTGAATAAGTATGGCCAGGTGCAATGCCGTGGGGAAGTTTATACGGTGCCAAGCGCCGAGGTTGGAGAGACGGTGCTTCTCAAGCTCTGGTGGGACCGTGTGGAGGTCTTCAGCCGCACTCAAGAGCGTTTAGCCCATCTCCCTCGCCACTACACATTAAAAACTCAGCCCATTGACTGGAAAGGATACTTTAGGATTTTCACCCGTAAACCAAGGGGTGCCCGGCATGCGACCATGTACCGGTTTCTCCCCGAGCCGGTTCGTCAATACCTGGAAGCATGTGATCCAAAAGCATACCGGGAACGGCTCAAGTTCATCCATACCCTCCTGGAAGAGGGGTTCACCATCGAGGCTATAGCCCGGGCCATGGAGGAAGCCATGAAATACCCGGCGGTAGATAGCGCCTTAATCCGCCATAAACTGTACCGCATCACATTCCCGGACGCTCCTCTGGAGGCCTTGAACGAGACCTATACGCCGGACAGTGTCAGACGCTATATACCCGAGGTCAACGTCTATGACCGGCTGGTACCACAGGCGGGCGGGAAAGGAGATGAACTCCATGAGTAGGTTGTCATTGAAAGAGCAGTGTAAGACTTTAAAACTGGGATATATCCCGTCCATCTACCTGGAGATCACCTGCCATGACCGGGAACAATACCTGACCGACCTTTTCGCCGCCGAGCTGGAGGCACGTTGGGCCAATAGAGTCCGCCATCTCATTAAGAGGGCGGGTTTCCCGGCTCATAAGACGCTGGATGGTTTTGATTGGAAGCCCGTGACCTTACCGACCAACACTACTATCGGCGATCTGACAGAACTCACCTTCATTGAGCGCCGTGAAAACGTATTGGCGCTTGGGGCCGTGGGCACCGGTAAAACGCATTTGGCTGTCGCCCTGGGAATTCGGGCCTGTATGGAAGGAAGAAGCGTTCGTTTCTACCGCTGCCTCGATCTCGTCAACGCCCTGTTGGAAAGTCACCGTCAGGGGCGTTTACAGCGACTGATGGCAGAGCTGGAAAAGGTCGAACTGATTATTATCGATGAGCTCGGCTTTGTGCCACTTCTCCGTGAGGGGGCTGAACTTCTATTCAACGTTGTGGCTCAAGCGTATGAACGGCGAAGCATCATTGTTACTTCCAACTTACAATTTGGCCAGTGGAACACCGTCCTGGGGGATAACCGCCTTACAGCAGCCCTCATTGATCGTCTGGTCCACCATGCCCATATCCTTGCCTTTGAAGGGGAGAGCTATCGGCTACAAAGGGCGCTATCAGCCATAGTTATCAACCAATCGGAGGAGTAAGAGAACAGCGTTACAAATACGGCGAACTATAATTTCCCCGGAGCTTCGAGGGAGCAAAATTACCGAGTGTGATGGCTATACTCTGCACTTTTTGATTGCCAAATTCGTCATTTTTTACTTGCCAAACACAAGGCGAATGTAAGGTAGGCAGTTACTTCATAAAAAACCGCCGGCAAGGTAAACCCTGCCGGCCAAGTTTTCACACAAAATGTATGGCTTTGCCCAGTGCGGCGTGAAACGCCTCGGGTATGATCTCGGAAACGGTGGGATGCGGATGCACGGCCATCGTTACTTCTTCCGCTGTGGACTCGAGCTTCATAGCCAATACCATCTCTGCTATCATGTCTGTGGCGTGTATCCCGTATATGTGCACTCCGAGTATCTCGTTATACTTAGGCTCTATTATTACTTTTATTATTCCTTATGATGCAGGTGGTGGATCCGATTTAACATCAAGAATGGTGGCTTCTATTGCAGAGAAGGAATTAGGAGTTCCGGTGACCGTAGTTAACATGCCGGGTGGGTCCGGAGCAACAGGATATGCCGAATTAAAGAATAGAGCAGCAGACGGCTATACTATTCTTGCCTGTACATCTACAATCGCAACGATGAAATTATTAGGTACATTAGATTTTGATCACAAGGCTTTTGATATTGTGTCAGGATTTAACTACGAACCTGCCGCGATAGCTGTTAACGTAGAAATTGCAAAGAAAAAAGGCTGGAATACTCTGAAAGACTTTATAGAATATTCTAAGCAACATCCCGGTGAAGTTTCTATGGGAACATCTGCGGTTGGTGGTATTTGGAACATAGGTACCCTTGCCGCCCAGAAGGAAACCGGTGTACAATGGAATGTAATTCCCGCAGGTGGTGGCGGTGCCCAACCTATTGTACAATGTGCAAGTGGGAAAATAGATGCAGTTACCGCCGGTACACTTGAATTATATAATCAAGTGAAGGCTGGAACAGTGAAAATCTTAGGTGTCTTGTCCGATGAACGGATAAATACTTATCCTGATGCTGAAACCTTTAAAGAAAATGGTTACAATGTTTCAATAACAACGACAAGATCAATATTAGCTCCCAAAGGAGTTCCAAAAGAGAGGTTAGATATTTTAACCAAAGTTTTTATGAAGGCTTCTGCAAGTGATGAATACAAGCAATACTGTACATCTAAAGGTGCCGGCTGGCTGTCCAAAAACGGTGAAGAGATGAGTAAATTCTATGATGAGCAAGAAAAAGTCTTTTCCCAGCATATAGTAAAATAAATTTTAAAAAATCAGCCCAAGCGCCGGATGCTTGGGCTGATATAAATAATAAGGAGAAAATATGCAATGATAAAAATACCTTTTGATAAACAGGAAATCGAAATAAATATTGATGAGAAAAATCTAATTGGCATATTAGAACCGAAAATTAAAGCAGCAATACCCAATCCTCAGGAAAAGATTAGAGAATTATTAAGACAGCCAATTAATAGTAAACCATTATCTGAAGCTGTTAAAGGTAAAACAAGGGTTTGTATCGTTGTCACTGACATTACCCGGCCTTGCCCGGACGATACCCTTTTGCCTCCAATTGTAGAACAATTGGAGAAGGGTGGAATTAAGAAAGAGAATATCACAATATTAGTGGCAACCGGCCTGCATCGAGCTAATACCGATGAAGAATTAATGACAAAGCTGGGAAAAGATATTGTCAGTCAGATAAAGGTAGTAAACCATATAGCCTCTGACAAGGAGAATTTAATAAATTTGGGCACGACAAGTCTGGGTTGTCCCATATGGGTTAATAAGTTGGTAGTAGAAGCAGATTTTACCATTAGTACGGGTATTATCGAACCTCACTTTTTTGCCGGATTTAGCGGCGGCCGCAAAGGTATTGCTATAGGTGTGGCAGGGGAAGAAACAATTAAGTTTCAACATAGACCCAATGTTTTTGATCATCCTCAGACACAACTAGGCAATTTGGAGGGAAATATATTTCACCAAAATTCCATGGAAATTGCCAAAGTAGCCGGTTTAGATTTTATTGTAAATGTAGTTCTTAATAATAAAGGTGAAATCTGTGCAGTCGTAGCCGGTGATATGGAGTCGGCATTTCAACAGGGTGTGGAAATTGCTCGAAGTATATATGAGGTGGAGATCGAAGAACAAGCAGACATTGCCATTGCTGGCGTAGGTTATCCGAAAAGTACAAATTTATACCAAGGAACACGGGGGGCAAGTTGTATTGCTTTCAGCCAATATCCTGTAGTTAAAAAGGGCGGAATTGTCATTACCCCCATGCCTGCAGAAGAGGGAGCAGGAGAAGGTTTAGGAGAGCAAAGATTTTATGAATTGATGAAAACGGCTCAGGACATAGACTCTTTAATAAATGATATTAGAATTAACGGTTATCCTGCCGGGGGACAAAGAGCATATTTATTGGCTTTAACATTAAAGCATGCGGAATTAATAGTAACTGACACAAAGGTGCCTAAGATTGTAGAAGACATGTTTATGAAATATATGCCGACCCTGGAAGATGCAATTAAATATGGCCTTCAACGTTTCGGGCATAATGCAAAAATTGTTGTTTTACCCCATAGTGTCCAAGTAATGACGGTAAAAAGCGGAAAAGCAAAATAAGAACTATGAGATAGAAAGGTATCAGGTGGTACGATGTTGATAAGAATTAACATGTATACAAAAGAAGTTACTAAAGAGATATTGCCTGATGAATACTTTTTTCTAGGTGGACGCGGCCTGACATCAAAATTACTCATGGATGAGGTAGATCCAAACTGTGAACCACTAGGGCCGAACAATAAACTGGTAATAGCCCCTGGATTGCTAGGCGGTACTGTTGCCCCATGTTCAGGAAGAATTTCTATCGGAGCAAAAAGCCCCCTTACCGGGGGAATAAAGGAAAGTAACGGCGGCGGCACAGCGGCAGTAAAACTAGCCAAACTGGGAATTAGGGCTTTGGTAATTGAAGGACAGCCCCAGGAAGAAAACCTTTTCCTTTTGAAAGTTTCCCATAATGGAGTGGAGATTTTACCCGCCGATGAGCTTAAGGGACTCGGCAACTATGAAACAACAAAAACTTTGCTCGGAAAGTATGGCTCTAAGAGCGGGATAATTTCTATTGGCCCCGCGGGAGAAAGAGGATACAGTACTGCAACAATTGCTATTACTGATATGGAAGGTACCCCCTGCAGGCATTGCGGACGCGGTGGCATGGGCGCAGTCATGGGTTCAAAAAAAATAAAGGCAATAGTGATAGATGATAGCAATGCATCAAAAATAACTTATAAGGATGAAAAAACTTTTAAGGAGATCTCCCGTGAATGGGCGAAAGAGCTTGTTGTCACCAGAAAGGGAATGACTGATTATGGTACAGCCGGAAACTTAGATGCCATTAATGCATTAGGATCTTTGCCAACACGTAATTTTAGCTATGGTGTTTTTGAAGATGCAGACAAGATTAGTGGGGTAAGATTAAGAGAGATAATTCTAAAAAGAGGGGGAAAGCTTTCTCATGCATGCCATCCAGGGTGTGTTATCAGGTGTTCAAATATTTTTACCGATAAAAAGGGAGATGTTGTCACATCTTCTTTAGAGTTTGAGACTATTGTGTTGCTTGGTTCAAATTGCGGCATCAGTGACCTTGATTTCATTGCAAAATTAGATTATTTTTGCGATGATTTTGGAATAGATACGATGGAATTAGGTGTGACGATAGGTGTCATGATGGAAGCTTCGGTATTACCCTTTGGTGATCAAACAAAAATGATGGGACTCATAGAGGAACTGAAAAATGATACTTTAATGGGGAAAATGATGGGTCAGGGTGCGACTTTGACAGGAAAGGTACTGGGTGTTCGGCGTGTACCTGCGGTTAAGGGTCAGGGGTTAGCGGCATATGATCCCAGGGGGATCAAAGGTACAGGAGTAACTTATGCTACATCAACAATGGGCGGTGATCATACGGCCGGAAATTGTTTGCCGGGGAGAATAGGATATCGACAGGAAACAAAAGATTTGGAATTTATAAAGACAACCGAAGGCATAGTAGAACTATCTAAGGATGTACAGACTATGATAGTTCTGTGTGATTTATGTGGATATTGCTTTTTTGTAGGTCCCAGTCCGGATACAGTAGAAAGAACAGCCAAACTTATTAATGCCAGGTGGGGAACGGAGATCACCTTTGATAAGCTAATAGAACTATCAAAACAGGTGATTCAAACAGAAATTAAGTTTAACGAAAAAGCAGGACTACCACAATCAATAAACGGACTACCTGAATTTTTCTATACTGAAAGACTTGAGCCCCAGCAGCATATTTTTGATATTCCAAAAACCGCCCTTGAAAACATTTTTACAAAAAATTAAATTGAAATTACAAGAGTTGAATGATAAATGTGGTGTGGATAAATATTGCGTTATAAGGGGATGAGGAGTTGAAATCTGACACCATACAAAAGATAATAAAAATTGTAGGTCAAGAGAACATTTTAAGCAGCATGGAGGAGCGGATCTGCTATTCATATGACGGTACATTTCAAAGGGGGATTCCCGATCTTGTAGTATTTCCTGCTAATACCAAAGAAGTAGCGGAAATTGTAAAGCTGGCGAATAAAGAAAATTTTTCTGTATTTCCTCGGGGAGCGGGTACAGGACTTAGCGGAGGATCTATTCCCATTGGTTCAGGTGTAGCTTTAGTCTTAAGCCGTATGAATAAGATCAAAGAGATTAATCGGGAAGACCTGTTAGCGGTGGTAGAGCCGGGTGTTGTTACAGGTCATTTTCATCAGGAAGTGGAAAAGCTGGGACTGTTTTATCCACCAGACCCGGCAAGTCTGAAAACTTGTACGATGGGAGGAAATATCGCGGAAAATGCCGGGGGGCCCAGGGCTTTCAAGTATGGGGTAACCAAAGATTATGTACTGGGATTGGAGGTGGTGACACCGGAAGGGGAAATTATGCATACCGGAGGACGGACAGTAAAAAATGTTACCGGCTATGATTTAACCCGGCTGATTACGGGAAGTGAAGGGACTCTGGGAATTGTTACCGAAATTACGGTGCGTCTCGTGCCAAAGCCGAAAGAGAAAAGGACAGCATTGGTCATATTTGATAAATTAGAAGATGCGGCATCTACTGTCACAGCAATCATTTGCCACGGGGTCATTCCTGCCACCCTGGAGTTAATGGACCAAATTACCATAAACTGTGTGGAAAAATACAATAATCTGGGGTTGCCCCTGGATGCCGAGGCCGTCTTGTTGATCGAAGTGGATGGTGGAAAAAATCAAGTAGAAGAAGATATCAAAAGCATTGAGGAAATTTGTCAAAATCACCACTGTCGAGAAATCCAGGTAGCTTCTTTAGCTGAAGAAAGGGAGAAACTCTGGAAATCAAGAAGAGCTGTTTCTTCAGCCATTGTGCAGTTGAATCCCACCAAAATTTCTGAAGATGCTACTGTTCCGAGAAGTAAAATTCCGGAAATGGTAAAACGGCTGCGGGAAATAGCTGCGAAGTATAACCTGCATTTACCTGTATTCGGCCATGCCGGAGATGGTAATTTACACCCCAATATTCTGGCGGATAAAAACAACAAAGAAGAAATGGAACGGGTTGAAAAGGCTGTAGCCGAAATATTTCAGGCAGCCCTGGAATTAGGGGGAACTTTGTCAGGGGAACATGGAATTGGCATTATGAAAAGGCCTTATCTGCAGTGGGAGCTGGGAGAAGTAGGCATGAACTATTTAAGAGCGATCAAACGGGCGGTAGATCCCAATAATATTCTTAATCCAGGAAAAATTTTTTAGGTGAATGCTATGGATAAAAACTATTTTGAAAGTTTGGACAAATGCAGCCGGTGTGGAGGATGCCAGGCCCATTGCCCTATTTTCTATGAAACAGGTAAGGAACCTTTTGTCGCCAGAGGCAAGATTGAACTTTTGGAAAATTTACGGTCCGGCAAGATAAACTGGAATGATAAATTGGCGGATATATTTTCTATGTGCCTGTTATGCGGTGCCTGTACGGAGAATTGCCCCAACGGTGTGCAAGGAGACAAACTGGTGATGATGGCAAGGAACGAACTGGTTGCGGATGGGAGATTGCATATTATTAAGAAAAATGTATTTCAGCACTTGTTAAGATACAACGGGCGGTTAAATGCTTTTGGGAAATGTTTGTACCTGTACCAAAAAACAGGGATGCAGAAGATTGTGCGGGCCAGCAGGCTGCTGAATCTGATGCCTATGGATTTGGCTAAAATTGAGACTTTGCTGCCGCCTTTTGCCGACGGACCCTTCCGCAAAAAGGTTCCTTTTATAAACAGAGTGGAAAAGCCCCGCCTGAAGGTGGCGTATTTTACAGGATGCGTGACCAATTTGATTAATCATCAGGTGGGATACAGCATTTTGAAAATCATGAAGGCCAATGGGGTGGAAGCGATTATTCCAGAGCAGTTTTGCTGCGGGGTGCCGGCTTTTGCCAGCGGGGATTTTGCGACCGGAAAGATTCTTGGGATGCGGAATATTAAGGAGTTCACCCAGGAAGATGTGGATTATATTATCTTTGATTGTGCCAGTTGCCTTTCCACCTGGCTGGATTATCCGGAGCTTCTGGAAAGTGAGGAAGCAGGAAAGCTGGCAGAGAAACTGATGGATGTAAATCGTTTTCTGGTGGAGGTTTTGGATGTCAAGCTGACACCCCGGGAGATGGGGGTAAAGGTGACCTACCATGATCCTTGCCATTTGAAGAGGACCAAAAATGGGAGGACGGCGCCCCGGGAACTTTTACGGCGCCTTAGTCCGGCTTACGAGTATGTAGAGATGGGATTGGCGGACCGTTGCTGCGGTTCCGCTGGTTCTTTTAACATTAGCCATTACCGGCTGTCGCAGCAAGTAGCCTCACGGAAGGTAAAATCTATTCTGGAAAGCGGGGCAGATGTGGTGGCTTCTGCTTGCCCTTCCTGTATGATGCAGCTTTCCCACGCTTTGAAAAACGAAGGGAGCAATGTAGCGGTAAAGCACCTGGTGGAACTTGCGGCGGAAAGCATGAAATAATCAAGCAGGCAAAATATGAAGAAGTATAGAGTGAGTGTGATGGAAAAGTACTTCATGAGGGGATGAAAGCAGGAAAAAGAAGAATTTATGGCACATAAGGCCGGTAAAAATGGTGATTTCTGATAAATTGGTTATAAGACGAGGTGTGTTCCAAAAGAAATGGAAAGTTTATTGACACGTATTCGCAGTCTGCTTACTTTTATTTGGCCATTGTATATTTGAGCAATCTGTTGACTCAATCTGTTTGGATCAATCAACTCATATTAATCGTAATGGTTTTGGGAGAACGTCTAAGATTTTGTGTAAATGGTTAGATTAAACCAAAAAATCCCATTTACATAAAATTTTTTACATTTCCTAAGAACGGACAATGGGCCCCAATTCATTGCTAAACTGTTTAAGGAAACTTGCGATAAATGGAATATCGAGCATGAAAGAATTCCTGTCAAAACACCTA
>JAIHAN010000105.1 GCA_020054815.1 Peptococcaceae bacterium
AAGTAAGAAAAGGAGGCATCTTACCTTATTTGAGGCCTGATGGAAAATCTCAAGTAACTGTAGAATATATAGATGGTACACCGGCGAGAATTGATACTATTGTTATTTCTGCTCAACATAGCCCAAGTGTTGAGATGGATGAAATTAGAGATGACATCATGGAAGAAGTTATTATGAAAGTAGTTCCTAAAGATCTAATAGACCGAAAAACTCGTTATTTTATTAATCCTACAGGCAGGTTTGTTGTAGGGGGCCCACAGGGAGATTCAGGACTGACGGGTAGGAAGATTATAGTTGATACATATGGTGGTATGGCCCGCCATGGCGGTGGGGCCTTCTCCGGGAAAGATCCCACTAAAGTGGACCGTTCTGCAGGTTATGCTGCACGATATGTGGCTAAAAATATTGTAGCTGCTGGGTTAGCCGAAAAATGCGAAATTCAATTAGCCTATGCCATTGGTGTTGCCCGTCCTGTGAGTATTATGGTCGATACTTTTGGGACAGGTAGGGTTGATGAAGAAAAGATCGTGGCTGCCATTCAAAACATTTTTGATTTACGACCTGCCGGTATCATTAAGGAATTAGACCTTCGGAGACCAATTTACAAACAAACAGCTGCCTATGGTCATTTTGGTCGTCTTGATTTAAACCTGCCTTGGGAGCGTCTTGATAAGATTGATGAACTAAAAGAGCATTTTAGTCTTTAAAAAATTAACTTTGGCATGTGTATTATTTAATTACTCTTTTAACTTAGGTTACCTCGCAAAAAATGGAATTACAGTAATAAGGGCGCTCAAGCATTTTGGGAGCCCTATTATATTTTAATGCACGGTAAAATTCTCCCGGGCATTACAGAGATTAGGCCAGGGACCTACATCTATGATATCAATGCCATCGGTACAGACACCCGGGGAAAACAGGAATTAGACCCTGAGATTTTTCCAGTGGCCAAAGTAGTCGTTGACAGTATGGACCAGTGTCTTTACCTGGGTGAATGCCAGCATGCCTTTGACCGGGGGTTGATCACCCGTGACTCTTTGCACGGAGAAATTGGAGAACTTATTACCGGCAGGAAACCCGGCCGGGAGAATTCGCTGGAAGTAACGATCTTCGATACAAGCGGTGTAGCCATACAGGATCTGGCCACAGCGGGTTTGGCCGTAAGCATGGCCAAAGAAAAGGGAGTAGGAGTACGGGTAAACATATAATAAAAAAAATGGTATAATTTATACAACAATATCTTAAAAAAATGAGGCTATTTTATGGCACAAAAAATACTCACTTTTCCGGGAGTTCTGCCTTCCCACGCCCTCTCCTCCCTGAAACATCGCAATTTCCGGCTGTTCTGGTTCAGCCAGATGATATCCCTGATGGGGACCTGGATGCAGAATATGGCCCAGGGCTGGCTCGTTCTTTCGCTTACCGACTCGGCTTTTAAACTGGGCCTGGTTACGGCTGTTCAGTTCACTCCCATGCTCATGTTTTCCTTGGTGGCAGGGGCAGTGGCTGACAGATTACCTAAGAGACGGATGCTCATTGTCACCCAGGTAAGTTTGATGTTGCTGGCTTTAATTCTAGGGATTTTAACAGTGACCAACAGGGTACAGTACTGGCATGTTATCGTCCTGGCAGGCCTCCTGGGAACTGCCAATGCTGTTGATATGCCTGCCCGGCAATCTTTTATCGTGGAGATGGTAGGAAAAGCCGATCTGATGAATGCCATTGCCCTGAATTCTTCCATTTTTAACGCCGCCCGTGTGGTAGGGCCCGCTCTGGCCGGGTTAACCATTGGCTGGCTGGGCATAGGTCCCTGTTTCCTTCTTAACGCCGCCAGTTTCCTGCCCATTATTATCAGCCTGATGCTAATCCGGACTTCGCCTATGGGACAGAAGAGGGAACAACCTAGTGAGGCCAGGCTGTGGGAAAATATTCGGGAAGGTTTGAGTTATATAGGCCAGACCCCTCTTCTTTTCAGGACGATTATTCTCATGGCCCTCATGAGTATTTTTGCCCTTAACTTTAATGTGCTGACACCTGTTTTAGCCCGTGATAACCTGGGGCAAGATGCCGAAGGGTGCGGTTATTTAATGTCGGCCATTGGTATCGGAGCATTAATGGGAGCTGTCACACTGGCCATGATCAGTCATCATGGCCCGCGGCGTAAAATCCTGCTGGGAGGTGCTGTGGGCCTCTGTACCTTTGAGGTTCTCTTAGCCCTGACAACTTCTTATAAATGGGCTCTTTTACTCCTTGCTCTCACCGGCTGGTCTATGATTACTTTTACCGCTTCGGTCAATACAACCTTACAGCTCAATGTTCCTGATCATTTACGGGGTAGAATCATGAGTGTCTATGCCCTGGTTTTTGGCGGTGTATTGCCTATTGGCAGCCTCTTCAGCGGTTATGTAGCCCAACTGTGGGGTGCACCCCGCAGTCTGGTACTGGGTGCTCTTCTGGGCCTATTCAGCGTCAGCAGTGTAGTCTTCCTGGAAAGGCGGGAAGATTCCCGTAACGGCAGTACTAGTATATAAAAGCCCTTAGCAGACAAAAAGCCCTTGGGTGTCTAAGTCACTCAAGGGCTTTGGTTTGTTTGAAATATACTACTTCATGAAGAAAGCCTGAAAATTGCGCCAGGTACTCAGCATACCCACCCCCAGGACCAAAATCAGGGTGATCAGCAGTATTCCCCATTGGGCAAACCAGAGCTTCACCGACAAAAAGGCAGCGTTCATCCCGTAAATATTGGCTATGGCCTCATCCCAGGGAGTGCCTTTGCCCAGTTCTGCGAACAGAAGGGAGAGTTTTTCCCGGTCCTGGTTTTTTTCCAGGTAGCCCAGGATTTTGCCCTTCATACCTTTATTGTGGAAATATCCCTGGCTGAACTCTTTCTGCAGGTTGAAGGGCAGTGACTGCCAGGAAGAGCCAAAGTTTGACCTTAAAAGATAGGTGTCTATTTGACTTTTCCAGTCCTGCCCGGGGAGAAAATCTTCATCTCTCAAAAAGAGATGGTTACCAGGTCCAACCTTACTCAGGTCCACCCGGGTATCGCCGATGACCATCAGCTTCCATGAAAAGCCTGGGGAAAGTTTTTTCGCTATTTTCTCCCAGTAACTAAGAACACTCTCCCTGATTATTTCCCTGTTCTGGGCGTTTTTCGTGATGGCCAGGTAAAAACTGTCAGGGTTTCCATCGATAGTGAACAATAATTCCGGGTGTAAATAAAAGAATGATTTCTCGGGAGAAAGAGTTTTATTGCCCTCCCGGTCGATAACCACTAACTGGTATCTCAAATGGCTGAAAGGCCGGGGGACGGGGATGTTTACTCCTGCATTAAAGGAATAGGTTTGTTCCCACCAGCTTATCTCCTGTTGTCTGGGTTCCTCCCCTTCCCACTGGTACTTCAGGTATATTCTTGTGATATCACCGTCACTGTCACTTACCCTGGCTTCAAAAGGAACCTCAACAGAGGGAGACCTGTAGACGACTTCACTAAACTTAATGACGGGAGGAGAGGATGGTGGTGGATTAGCTCCAAAGATTTTACCGTTTCCCAAAGGTTAGTTATATCTTGGTCCTTTTTTTCAGAGTAGTTGGCTATACCCCAGTAAGCAGAGGAGATTGGTTTTTTCTCCTTGAAGATGTTTTCCCAGATGACAAGGGCTTCATGGTAGAGGCCCGCTTTTTCCAGGTTCTCTGCCCTGCGGGCCAGGAGATTATCCCTGTTTTCCAGGGGGACCCTTTGGCTGGTTTTTTCCAGCAGGGCTGCAGCTTCCCGGTATTTCTCTTCCTGTTCCAAATGGAGAAGTTTATCATATTCCTCATAGTGAAGGCTGTTGATGACCGGCATTTCCTGACGTCGTTTATTGGTTACTACGTGGATGTTAAAATCAGGCTCCAGGTCCTCCCAATACCAAACCAGTTTGGTATCACCTGTGAATTGAAAATTGCCGGGTTTTACAGAAACCAGGTCATAAGGACGGTGGTGGCTCCCTAAATCCAGGGTAACCCAAACTTTACCGACGGACCCCTGCCAGGGAGCTCCCGTGGTTAACACATAGCCGGTAAAAGTGTTTCCGATGGAATCAAAGGTATTTTTAACCCAGTATGAATTTTTTACGATCAGCGATTCATGGGGGCCAAACTCTACCTCCCAGGTATACCAGTGAGGGAAATCCAGCTTATTGTTTCCTGTTTTGATCCCCTTTTCTAATTTTACCGGCACAGCTTTTCCTTTGATCCAGGTCCGAAAATTATGGAGGCTGGTATCATCGCCGAAACCTGCCCGATCTGGATCCGGTTGCGCACCGACGGCAGGGAACCCCATCAGTATTTTTACAGGTTTATCTTCCGTATTTTGAAAGGTAAAGGTGCAGTCTACCAGTGATTTTTCCTCTTGTAGTTTAATCAGAATATCTTCTTCTACCATACGCACAGTGTTTGAGGAAATGGGACTAACCCCTTCCCCCAGGCGGCCCAAACTGGTATCGTCTGCCCAGGCGGGCTCAATCAAAACACTAAAAAGGGCACCCCATAAAAAAAGCAAAAAATAAGCTGCAGTTCTGCAGAGTCTTAACATCAGAACGCCTCTCTTTCAAAAGCTGAAAAGAAAATCTTCCTTATATTTGGGGACATTTTTGTCCCTTTTTTCCGTTTTCCGACTTCCGAAGTCCGACAATAATCACTAGTATTTTTGGGGACATTCCGGTCCTCGAAAAACGACTCATACTTCAGCGGGTGTGTCCCCTGACCTCATTCCTTCAGCAGGTGTGTCCCCTTTCCTTAGAGAGATTTTTATGCTGTTTAAATATCAACCATCTCTTTTATCTTATGATCTTTTATCTCTAGGGAACTCACTTTTTCCTCAACAGGATTTACAAAATAAAGCAGGTTATACGCGCTCTTATCCACAATTCATGTCCCTCCCTTTATTATTAGTCAATGGAGAATTTCTTTCAATGTAAGTGAGAAGTTCCTCTCCCAATTTTGTGGTACGGCTTCCCTGGCGGGTTGTACCCGAATCCACATAGCCCAGTTCAGCCAGCATTTTTAACCACTGTCTTACTTTATGGTCCGGATAAGTGATGTTTAAAGCCTGCAGTCGTAATAACAAGGTCTGGCGTCCCAGTCCTTTACCCAGGGTAGCAGCTTTCTTTAGTTCCCTTAAAATGAGGGCAATGGGCTCCAAAGCTCCCTGGCTTTTTAATTCCTGGAGTAAAACCGCGAATTTGTTTTCACTGGTTGGATGGGGAGCAGCCACATAAGAGACGGGGCCGGAGGATGTGCTCCTTACCATGTAGGCTGGCAGGTGTTTAATGGTGGCAGCTTCCTGGGGACCCACCACACTGCACATATATTTGACCACGTTCTGCAGTTCCCGGATATTGCCCGGCCACTGGTAGTGTGCTAAAAATTCCCGCAGAGGGGGTTCCAGGGATAATTCCCTGTGATAGTGTTTGCGGGCGAGGTAATTTATCAAGAGGAAAATATCCCCGCTTCGTGAACGCAAGGGGGGAATATAGATAGGTAAGGTACATAATCTATAGAATAAGTCACTGCGGAATTTACCCTGTTTGACTAAGGATGCCAAATTCTGATTGGTAGCGGCTATTACCCGCACATCCACGGGGGTTACGGTGTTGCCGCCCACTCGCCGTACTTCCCTTTCCTCCAAAACCCGCAGAAGCTTTTTTTGCATTTCCAGCGAAGAGTCACCTATCTCATCAAGAAAAATGGTTCCCAGGTGAGCCTGTTCAAAAAGACCCTGTTTGCCCCCTTTTTTGGCCCCGGTAAAGGCGCCTTCTTCATAGCCGAAGAGCTCGCTCTCCACCAGGTTTTCCGGCAGTGCGGCGAAATTCAGGGCCACAAAGGGACCGTTTTTCCTGTTAGAGTAATTATGAATGGCCTGAGCTTGTCCGGTAGTAATAGCTAATTTAATATCGAGGGGGATTTTGCGGGAAGTCCCTGGATAATAAGGGATCAAATCCAGGTAATTGATACCAAAGCTTTCGATAATTCTAACGGAAAGTTCTGATGTTTCCTGGGAGGTTCCTACCACCAGGGCCCGTGTGCCAGGTTCTAGTTCCAGGAGCTTGTCAAGGTTTTCGATGTTGATTGTCCGGGCCGCTACCAGGATTTTTTTGTCTTTGGGGAGAAATTTATTATTCGTCAGTTTATTGGGCAACTCCTTCACCATGGCAGCCAGTGACCCTGAAAATAAATGCCTCGTGACCTGTCGCCGGGAGAATAGGGAGAGGGCCAGTCAACGATTTTGTTTTCACGTCCTATTTTGAGCCAATGAAAGTAGAGTTTTTCCGCTGCCAAGAGATGGTAGAGGATGGCTTCGAATTCATGAGCATTACCCGGTGTTTCATTAAAAATGCTTAATAGGCACAGGTATGATTTTCTCGCTTCTTTAATATTCATTAAAATCTTTTCTTCTTCTGTGAAGGGTTTTTCATAGAACTGCCAGGTTAAAAAAAAAGGCACTCTTTTTTTCAATGCCCTCACCTCAAAGGGCTTTTTAAAAGATTTATTTGAGGTGGACATGAAATATGCCTGAAGGTATAAAAAAAGCGAGTATTTTAACTCGCTATCGCTTCGCAATCATGACAGAAACTGATATCCAGCTTGTTGAGCTGTTCCTTTACATGTTGTACATGGGCAATGGTCTCTTCGATGTGGCAAAGGGGACCATCGTTATATTGCATTTGGGCATCTGCACAGTGAATAAGCATATTTTTCAGCTCTTCAATTTGTTCCAGGATATGAGAGACTTTCGTTTCCATCATGAGATAATACAAAGCATCACCTTGTTGTTTCATGGCAGGAACACCTCCTTTACCCTTCTTTGCTTTTATTATATGCAATAACAGCTGGGAAATAAAGTGTGAATATTCGAATAATTAAATGTTTCTTTTCACAAACTACCTTAAAATCAGCATATAAGGATAGATTGTGAATATAAAAACATAAGTGCGGTGGTTTCTCAAAAGGATAGGGGGTTATTTTTATCAATAAAAAGAGGGTAATTTCTCGGAATTTTTAAGATATTTTTTAATTGCAAAAGGGCTTTGAACGGTGAAATTCTTTTAAACTTTAGGAAAACAGGATTGTGAATATTCTTCACAAATAACAGGATTTTAGTTATATTAGGGCGAATAATGTTTTAATGTTATGGACTTCACAATAAAAAGTAAGGAGGACGGCCATGTTAGTCAGTGAATTAATGGAAGCCCTCTTAAATTGCAGTAGTAACGGCATTGTGGCCATTGACGGGGAAGGTAAAATTATCATCTGGAATAAAGCTGCAGAGAAGTTCTTGAATGTAAGGGCTACACACGCCTTAGGTAAACCGGTGAACAGTATCATTGCCCATACCCGTCTGCTGGATGTAATGGAAACGGGAAAAGCGGAAATTGGTCAAAGGTTTTATTTTGGCAAATCGGTGTTTGTGGTCAACAGAACCCCCATCATCATCGAAAATACGATTAAGGGCGCTATCGCCGTTTTCCAGGATATAACCGAACTGGAACACGCTGTGGAAGAGCTTTTTAATATACGGGAATATAAAGAAATCCTGGAGATTATCCTGGAAAATGCTTACGAGGGTATCGTCGTGGTTGATGCCGAAGGTTTTATTACCATGTTTAACAAAGCCTATGGAGAATTCTTGGGAATTGACCCGGCAACTGTCATTGGCAAACATGTGACCCAAGTTATAGAAAATACTCGCATGCATCTTGTGGCCCAAAGCGGGCAGGAGGAAATCGGCGATATCCAGCACATTCAGGGGAAAGACATGATCTGCCAGCGTATTCCCATCTTTAAAAAGGGAAAGCTGGTAGGTGCTGTGGGTAAAATTATGTTTAAAGACATTAAGGATTTAACCCTGCTGGTCAACAAGGTAAATCACCTGCAGAGTGAACTTGAGTATTATCAAAACGAGTTAAAAAGAGTACAGGGAGCCAGGTATAACTTTCAAAATATTATTGGGGAAACTCCAGGCTTCAAACAAGTCAAGGAAATGGCTTACCGGGTCTCTCACACCAATTCCACTGTATTAATCAGAGGAGAGAGTGGTACGGGGAAGGAACTGTTTGCTCATGCTATTCATAATGAAAGCCCCCGGCGCACTGGACCCTTTATTAAGGTAAATTGTGCTGCTATACCGGAAAACCTGCTGGAATCCGAACTCTTTGGTTACGAAGAAGGGGCTTTTACAGGAGCCAAAAAAGGAGGGAAAGTCGGTAAATTTGAGATGGCTAACGGTGGCACTATTTTTCTGGATGAGGTAGGCGATATGCCTTTAAATATGCAGGTTAAGCTTTTACGTGTTCTCCAGGAAAAAGAAATAGAAAGGGTGGGGGGAAACAAACCCATAAAAGTTAATGTGCGGGTGATTGCAGCAACTAACCGCATGCTGGAAGAACTCATCCGGCAAGAAAAATTCAGGTCTGACCTTTACTACCGGCTTAATGTAGTCGAACTGATCATACCCCCTTTGCGGGAAAGAAGAGGCGATATTCCTTTACTGGTAGAGAAACTTTTGAAAAAGATCTCCTTTGAATTGGGGCGTCCGGTTCCCGAGATTGCCAGTCAAACCATGGATATTTTTATGAACTATTCCTGGCCTGGAAACATCCGGGAATTGGAGAACATCCTGGAACGGGTCCTGAACTTTATGGACGGGCCGGTAGTTCAACCTTACCACTTGCCCTTGCATATTCAGAAAGCTACTGGAGATAATAGACAGCAGGATAATGCATTTAACTTAAAGCTGGTGGTGGAGGAAATTGAAAAACAGGTCATCCAGCGTGCGCTGGAACGAACCAATGGCAACAGAATACAGGCCGCCAAACTTTTGGGCATCAGCCGGGCTAATATATACCAGAAAATGGAGAAATACAAACTGCTTTCCCATGACCACTGTCTCTGAATTTAGACAGTGTATTTTTTTTAAGACGTAGTCCGAGCCTTTAACGAATACTGTTTGCCTGGAAACTGTCCTATATTTTGGATATTATTTATAAAAGTGTTCAATAGTCCACCTTGTCAAAATCTTGGCAATCAAGGGTTTTAGAGGATGTTTTCTGTGGGCACGAAAATTGCATTGTTTAGAGAGTAGAAATAGATAATCGAAAAAGCGCACAAAACCGGACGACGCGGAATTTTTTAAAAATTAATGTGATAGTTTAGACTTTCACAATTAATAAGGGGGTAAGGTAAATGAATTTTCAATTGACAGAAGAGCAAGAATTAATCAGGAGGATGGTCAAGGAATTTGCCGAAACGGTGGTAGCGCCCAGGGCTGGGGAAATTGATAAAAAACATGAATTCCCTAGCGATATCGTAGGGAAAATGGTGGAGCTAAACCTTATGGGCATTCCCTATCCCGAAGAATATGGCGGTTCCGGTGGAGATAACCTGAGCTATATCTTAGTAGTGGAGGAAATTTCCAAAGCCTGCGCCTCAACAGGTGTTATTCTTTCGGCCCATACTTCTTTGGCTTCCTGGCCCATTTACCAGTTTGGTACTGCCGAACAGAAAGAAAAATATTTAAAACCTCTCTGCAGCGGGCAGAAATTAGGGGCCTTCGCTCTCACTGAACCTAATGCCGGTACCGATGCAGCCAGCCAGCAGACTGTGGCAGTTTTGGACGGCGATTATTATGTGCTAAAGGGTTCCAAGATTTTCATCACCAACGGTGGTTATGCCGACACCTATATTGTTTTTGCTATGACTGATAAGAGCAAAGGTTTAAAAGGTATCAGTGCCTTTATCGTTGAAAAGAATTTCCCGGGCTTTGTGGTAGGGCAGAAAGAGGATAAGCTGGGTATCCGGGGTTCCAGTACTACGGAGATTATCTTTAAGGACTGCAAAGTTCCTAAGGAAAACCTCTTAGGGAAAGAAGGCGATGGCTTCAAGATTGCCATGCAGACCCTGGACGGTGGTAGAATTGGCATTGGCGCCCAGGCTTTAGGTATTGCCCAGGCTGCTTATGAAGCTGCTCTGAAATACGCCAAAGAAAGACACCAGTTTGGAAAACCCATCAGTGCCAACCAGGCCATCCAGTTTATGTTAGCCGACATGGCTACCCAGATCCAGGCTGCCCGTCACCTGGTTTATCACGCTGTTTGGCTTAAAGACAATAAGCTGCCCTTTTCCAAAGAAGCTTCCATGGCTAAATTATTCGCTTCGGAAACTGCTATGCAGGTTGCTGTTAAAGCCGTACAAATCCATGGCGGCCATGGTTACACTACCAATTAT
>JAIHAN010000106.1 GCA_020054815.1 Peptococcaceae bacterium
AAAGAAAGAACCAACCTCGCTTGCCTGCACTTGCCTCTTATTCTGAAACCTTATATCCGGTTTCTGCAAAAAATTGCTCTAATTTCTGTTTAGTTTCCTCATCTATAGGTTCATCAACAACTATTTTGATTTCCCGCCTGTCTTTGAATAAACTAGGATTTTTCTTAACTGGTATAATGCTTCTAACTTTTTGAAATAGTGCCGATGCATTGGGTTCCGAGTAAATGCCGATAGCATATCCGGTTTCCTCTTCCAGCTTGCTTAGCACCTGTTTATATGGCTCAGCTGCCTGGGGTGTGATAAATTGAACCCTTATGGAGCCCTCCACTAATGAGGTTTTATATATTTCTGCCCCTTCAGCCTTAAGCCTGTTCTTGATATGGTTAAACGCTGCATTAATCTCCATTTTGCCGCCGATTGTTTTTGGAACTTCCATTACAGCAGGTTGGGTTTCTGTTTGCACCTCAAGTTTCCATCCTGTCACCTTATTAAAATCCAGCATTATTCTTTGCCACTGGTGCTGATCTGGATTACTCGCTGACATTACCTTTATTTTTACTTTATTTTCTTCCCGGTAAATCGATGGTTCTTTAACAAGCGAAACTCCCTCTGGCAGTAATTCTACCAACTTCAATTTCAGCGTCTCCATATTAGTTTCCTGATTAATCCGCCAGGTCCAACCGGTTTGCTTCAGCAAGTCAAGCAGCAAGCCGTTTATTTCTTCCGGTAAAGCTTGCGGAAAGTAAAAATAAATTATCACTTCACCGGTCTCAGTATTCATCCCCACTTTATTCAGATCATAGTTTTTCAGGGCAGCAATAAATATTTCCCGTGCCTGATTCTGTTCCAAACACGAAAACCGTGGCTTTGCCAAGCCTGTCAGCTGTCTCCATGAATCAAACACCTTCATCCGCAAGTCCTGAACAGAGGATCCCTCCTGGTTAAATAATAATTCTAACCAGTTATTATTGACATTTTCTGATTGACTTTGTGACAAGGTCCCGCAGATACCAATAATGTCTTCCGCTTTTATATTTACCTGTTCAGCCTGGCCAGGTATTTCAACATTGATCCCATAGTCATCCTGAGAGATGCAATAGGCCAAACATGGATTATTTCGATAGGTAACTGCAATCAACTTGTTTACCAAATTACCCAAATTATTCATTAGTTCTTTTCTTTTGTCCTGTAAAGCTATTTCCTCTTCAGTCAAGGGAACCCAAATATTCTGATAAATTTCCTTAAACAAGCTGCTCTGTTTAAGTCTTGTCTGCAGCGAACCGGTATCACAACCTATTTTAGCTGCCATTTCATCCAAGTGATACTCTTTGATACCGTTGGAAAGTAAGGTGTTTTTCCAAAAGGCTACCAGATCCCCTTCAGCAGCTGCTTTAGCGGTATTCTGCCTTCTCGTGTACTGACCAAATGTAAAATCCAACACCTCTCCATTATCTGGCAGGTAAACTGCCAAACGGTTTCTTAGGGCTGCTGCCAAAGCTTCCCTGGCCTCTGCCTGGCCATGGGTTAAGATGACTCTCTTCGGTTTGAGGGCTGTTAAAAACCCAAATATTTCTTGCTGATCGGCATGAGCAGAAAGATTATACTTTTCTACTCTACATTTAACAGTTATCTCCTGCCCGTTTAGCAAAATTTTTTTCTCATCAGCCGGCTTGTCCAGTAATTCTATCAATCTTCTCCCAGGGCTTTCTTCATCCTGATAGCCAGTTAATAAAATGGCATTCTTTTCACAGCTTAAGAGTTTTTCAGCATAATAGGCGCTGGCTCCGCCAGTTAACATCCCTGAACTGCTAATAAAACATGCGGGTTTTCCTGCCAAGGCTGCTTCTCGTTCATTTTTGACCGGGTTACCGATAGCCCTGACCGAGTCACTGTAAAATGGATGCTGCCCATTGTGAACCCTTTTTTGCAAGAATTTTGACAATTGGTTAATATGATTTAAATATACTGTATTTATGCTTCTAACTAACCCATCAACCCATATTGGAAATTTTTCATTGTCCTTTTGTCTCAAACGGGCTAAACGAAGCAAATATAATATTTCTTGTGCCCGACCTTGTGCAAAAGCAGGAACCAGAACATGTCCACCATCCCCGATCACTTGAGAAATTTTAGTAATCAAATTGTTTTCTTCACGTTTACGATCCGCATGATGGCGGTCACCATAGGTAGCCTCGGTAATGACAAGATGGGGAGAAAATTTAGGTAATGCCGCCGGCATTATTGTTCTGGTCCCAGATACAGAAAAATCTCCTGTGAAAAGAACTCTTCCTACTGAGGTTTCCAAACCGATCATGGCAGCTCCTAGGATATGTCCTGCCTGAAAAAAGTGCGCCTTTGTTCCGTCAGGCAACAATACAAAACTTCCCATGGGTACGGGCCGTAAACAATTCAATGCCTCTTTAACCAATTCCTCATCATAGAGGGGGACTTCTCCCTCTCGCATATCCATCACTTTGATGCTGTCAAACAAGAGGACACGGGTCAAATCGCACGTGGCAGGTGTGGCATAGATAGGTGTTCCCGGATAAAGATGGGATATTAATGGCAGTGCGCCAATATGATCAAAGTGAGAATGTGTCAAAAAAATGGCAGTCAGTTTTTTACCTTTTAGCAGGTCTTGCATTAATGCAAAATCTGGCAAAGGACGATCAGGACTAGCTTGTCTCTGACCACAATCCACCAGGTACGCACTGGCGCCGATTATGAGCAAGTGAGCTGAAGCCCCTATCTCATCTGCTCCACCTAATGGTATATATTGCATTATATTATTTCACCTCATTTTAAATATCTACCCCGAAGTATTATTTTATAGATCCCTGCAACCTCGTCCAGATCCAGCCCAAGACCGGGCGGCAATTTCCCCTCGCAGTAAACGGCCAGGTCGATATCGGAATTGTATTTGTAATCACCCCGGGCCCGGGAGCCGAAGATAACCACCCGGGTTATATTTTCTTTCTTTTGCAGTACTTTAATTATAGCTTGCATACCGCTTTACGGTATTCTCGGAATTTTTCCTTAAGCCTTTCACTATTCATGTATTGACCTCCCCTGTTCCATAGGTAGTGTCAAACCCAGATTATGGTATTTGTTTGAACACCCCCTTTTTTTAAACTTAGTATTATAACAGACGGCTCCATCGCCAAAAAAGATTGACGAAGTCATTTTAAGGGAGGAGACCATCCTCGACCAAGCACACCAATATTATACCAAGATTTTCATACAATTTTATGATATTTCCCTTACCTTAATCCCCGCCTTAAAAACAAACGCCCCCACCCCAATTTCAAATTAGGGAAAAATATAAAAACCACAGCTTTTCACTGTGGTTAGATAAAAGTCGCATACCTTGAAGATAGACAGCCGATTGAAGATCAACTATTGAGCGACACTGGAGCGACACTGGAGCGACACTGGGGACGGTTCTTCGTTGTCGCAGTAATCATGCTCTACTCACAATATGTTGTGTTACCGCCTTCCCTCCACAGGCATACCCCGTGCCGCCCAAGACTCACTATGAATGGTTTGCTAAACCTTATTCAATGGGATTCCCTCCCACTATATGGTACGCCCTTCGCTTGGCGCACGAACCGTCCCCTTGACACTCTTTATCAAGCTGGAATTCCGCAGGATCTCAGATTCCCTTCTTTATCCAACCATAATCTGACATCTTTTTCCTTCCTATCAAAACGATAAACCCGGCCACCCACCAATACCAAAGCATTCTCAAAGGCGTATTTTACGGTAACCATAGCTCTTGGGCCAGCCACCACCTTAGTAATAGACCCGCCTCTGGATCCCAGTTCTCCCACACGCACATCTTCCCCAGCCTGAATCTCACCCCCGCGAAATACCCCGGCTACAGTCACTTTTTTACCAGCCTGAATTCGCGAATTATAACAACCGCCACCCACCACCCTGACATCACCGCTTGCTATAACGGTGGAATTGAGGATATTTGACACTACCACATCACTTTTCGCAGACGGCGGAGACACAAAGGCTTGTTCCCATTCCGAAGCTTGTTGGGCTAGTTTTTCTACCTCCTGAAGGTTACGTACCATCAAAGGGGAGTGAACCACTACCCGTTCGACTTCCTTAATAAACTCGTCCAGGCCTTCACCGGCTAATCCTGATGGAAGAGTTTCAACTTGCTTCTTGAAGACTTCTGCAGCAGCAGGAAGATGCCGAAACTTCCCCTCCAACAGCAATCTTAACAAAGGACCGATACCGCGTTTGAGATCACCTTGTTTGAATGCTGGGTGACCAAGTAGCTGATAGATAGCCATGATCATCTCTCGCAAACCAATTGCTAAAGCGCGAACCTGTGGAAGGATTTCTTGCATAAAGTCAGGAGTTCCTCCTGCGGTTACTGCCGATGCCAGAATATTTCCCCTGATCAGGATAGATCCTGTTGCTTGAATTCTCGCCCCAGAGACTAACCCACCTACCCTAACATTTCCGCCCGCTTCTACCGTCATTCCTTCTTCCACATTACCGGCAATTACCACATCACCTTTAAAGGAAATGTTTCCGGAAGCAAGATCCACATTACCCGTATGTACTAGTTCAGGTAATACACTTACCCTCACCAAGTTCGCCTGGCGGAAAGCCACAGGACGTCCAGCCCGGGCCGCTACGGCCCGTTCACCATCCCTAGTGAGCACCGCTCCTTCACCTGCAGAAAGGATAAAATCCCGGGGCGCGGGCGGTACAATTACTTCTCCTTTAACGCTGGTACCAGGACGACCCAGCCCCGGCAAGTGTTTGACAGCTAAGATTTCCCCCTCCACTACCGAAGTAAAAACATACCGTTTTCGGAAATCCACCGTTTCCTCTTCCTCTGCCAGTACAGGCAGTTTGGAATCGGAAGGAAAAAGCAATTCCACCCAGCCGTCTTTTCCTGGTTCCGCAGGGATTCCCCGGGCAATAACCACCTCCTCTTCAGCACAGGATGTAACACCACGAGAGCATGCTTCCCAGTCTACCCCATATTTAATACCCAGCCGGGACAACTCCTGCAATAATTCGTGCCATGTAAGGGGTGGAAGACGTTCTTCCCGCTCCACTACCGCCAGTTGCAGTTTACTGGCAGCCGGGAGTTCCGCCACCTCCCGGTGAATTACTACAGTTGGGCGAATCCGCAGTATTGCTTGTAAACCATCAGAAGAAATGGTAACAGACCATTCCCCTTCCCTTCGTTCATTCACCGCATCCACCCGCACCGTATCCTGCATAGATACGGGGGTGGGTTGAGTGCGCTCCTGGCCGTTCACAATCAGTCTTACCCCCGGGCAAGGAATCACCACTGGGTAGGGTCCCTCCGGCTGGTACTGGACAACAAGGCACCCCTCTTTCATAAATGCATACGAACTGTTCACTTCCCCGTCCGGACAAGCATTATCGGTTCCACTCGCTGTTATGGCTAGGGAGCCCTGATTAGCCTCTTCCTTCATTAGAACCTCACCTCCTGTTAAGCGTTGGGCTTTGTCTCTAGTACTTCAAGCACTCGGAAAAAACCTATCACTTCCAGGTCTTCTTGAATATGACTGGGTATGCGAACAATTCTCAGGGTGCGGCCCTGCTTGTAGAAAATTCTGGCCTGGCTCAGAAGCATACCCACCCCTGAAGAGTCTATAAACTGAAGTCCTTGCAGATCTACCTCCACCACTTCCTCCGGGAGGCGCTGAATTTCCCGTTGCAACAGTTCCACATTGCTAAAATCCAGTTCACCTTCAACTTCCAGGGATGCCATCCCCTTCTCTTGCCGGGCTCTAATCTCCACCCATATCACCCGCCTTTCGCGTTACTTTCATAACAACCAGGGTCACGTCATCCTTTTGAGAAATCCCGCGAGTAAATGTATCCAAATCAGCCAAAATGTTTTCTTTCATGCACTCAGCATCAGCGCCATTCTGCAAACGTACTACTCTCTTCAATCGTTCTTGTCCGTACCTCTGTTCGCCAGGGCCGCAGGCTTCAACTAGTCCATCGGTGTACAGCACTACCGCATCTCCGTCGGCAAGAAAAAATTCCTCCGCCCCTGACCCAAGATAATCCTCCAAAAGGCCTATAGCGACTCCCCAGCACTGTCCTACCCTCACCTGACCATTAGATAGAAGGAGGGGGGGGTGGTGTCCTGCATTGACACAGGTAAGGCGGCCAGTTATTCCGTCATAACACAACAAGCAAAGAGTGGCAAAAGAGCCACATTTTCGTAGTTCATATCCTCCCAGCTTGTTTAACCGGCGCACTACTTCCAGGGGATGGGGGTTGATCCTAATACACTCCCTGGCCAATTGGCGGATTGTTTCCATCTGCCGCGCCGCCTGGAATCCTTTACCCATTACATCCCCGATCACGATAAACACGCTGCCTTCGTTGCAGGAGATAAATTCAAAAAAATCTCCACCCTCTTGTCCGGCTGGCAGGCTGCAGCCACTACCTTCCAATCCGTAGCCCCTTAGGATTTTCCCTTTTTCTTCAACCACTTCTCTCATCCCATTCCTACCTCTCTTCTCCAGCCAGAGCGCCGTTTTGTGCCAGGAGCCTGTCCAGACCTACCAGCCGCATCACTTCCGCTACATCGGGTTGCGGATGTAAAATTAACACCTGGCCACCTTTTTGCTGCCAGTTGTTGTTGATGTCCAGCAAACCTTTCAGACCAGTTGAATCAACGAAAGACAACCCCGAGAGGTCAAGTTCCAGTGTGTCTTCATCCCCTTCCCTAACAACCTCGTGCAAAAGCGATACTGTTTCCATATCTAATTCGCCGTTTAGCATTACCCGGCGTACCCCTGGAACAGCATCTACCGCTACTTTCAGCAATAACATCACCTTCTTTCAGTCAGTTTTTTCAATGTTTAACTTATCTGTGAGCACATTGCCAAAATCAAGGGCCAGGGTGGTACCTGACGGTCCTGTATTAAGATAAAGGTAGTCCGCGTAGTAGAGCATCAAGGTAAATCCACACCCCATGGAATTCTTGGTAGAATAATGCTGCATCAGCGTGGCCCGGGCCAATTCACTGGTTTTGATTCCCGGACCCCGATCCTGCACGATAATCCTAACAGCATCCCCAGCCCGTATAACTTGCCAGCAACCGCCCCCTGCATGTTTGAGAGCGTTGGTTAGTGCCTCTGAAAAGCACAAGGCAATCGCGTGCTGCCTCCGGCTATCTATACCAGGCAAAGATCCCCGCAGTGCCCGGCGGGCTTCTGGAATGTCATGGGCTTGCCTGGCCTCACCTTTTGCTATTTCCACTCCTTCTGATAGCAACCTTTTCGCCTCTTCACCGTTCACCAGGTGTAGCCGGCCTCCCGTTACCGCCGATATAGCCTCCCGGTAAGCCTCCATCTCCTGACGGTGAATCTTTCTTTCCTTTTCAATCACCTCTGTGACATCGAAGGCTAACAGTCCACCGCTCCTGTGGTCGAACGGTACCCCATGAAGGTCGAATACCTTTTGGCCGTTAGCGCTAATAATTACCTCGCGCCGGTGTTCAGCATGTCGGGTGGCCTGACGCATCAGCTTCTCCGCTTCTTCCATAGGCAGGTCCAGGTCGGCCTGGCCTGAAAGGTAGCGGAAGCGCCCACCTTCATATTTCAGCACCTTCCCTACCCTGAGAGCGCTAATTAATTCGGATTTCTCCAATTCAGCCAATAATTTTTCCCTGACCAAGTCCTGAAGGTGCTCCGGTAAATGTCGAGAAATCTCTGCCACTAGTTCCCCATTGCTTCCGATCAGCAATTGGTACTCCTCGTTGTTAAGCCGGCTGGCAGTCCCCTGCCTCCGATGTACACAGAGGATGTCAAACACATGGACGTTATTTTTCCCCTTGAATGGTACTCCGGCAACCTCGACCCACAGACTTTCCTGTAGCTTAATTACGTACCGACCCGGAACGGGAGCTTCCGTTTGCAGCCCAAATTCCGTGGTATTTAACGCCAGAATGTCTGCCGGATACTGCTTGCCCTGCTCATCTTCCAGTAATATTCTGATAGGTGGTGAAGGCACCCGACGAAGGGGGCCCTGCTGAATAAAATACTTGCACTCTAAACAAGGACAGTCTGGTTCTTTCTTTGCACATTCAAGGCACCGTCGCATTTTTTCACCACCTTTCTACCTGTCAGCCCTCGTGGCTGCATTTTCTTTCATTTGCCACAATATTACCAGCAAACGGTCCAGCCATTGGCTCTGAGCGTATACCAGCGGATGTGACAACGTGACGCATGAATCCGCCAATTGTACAAGCCATTGCTTTTCCTCTTCTATCTGCCTTTCCAGCCTGGCCGGGTCGCGGTATGTAGCAATTTGCCAAAAGGGCTCTTCCGCCAAAGCCGCTACCATCTTCGGGTCGAACTGGAAACCGGCACCCTGATAGTCTTCTTCCAGCGCTTTTGCCCCCTCTGCCCCTCGTATTCCTTCCCATTCCTCCTTTCGTGGTGATAGCGGATCATATTCACCAGGGAATTTCCCCCTCCCCTTGTCGCTACTATGGATGCACCCCGCCTGGGGTGTTCTTTTAATTCAGCCCATTCCTCATTTGTAAGCGGTCCCGGCTTTTCGATAATTTCACGTTTAACAAACATCTTTTCTATATCGTGGAGGAACGCCCCAGTTACTATGGTTTCCTGCTCCACTTCATTAAGTCGAAGAAAATTGCATATTCTCAAGGCCAGATTGGCAACGTTAGCACTGTGGAGGTATAGCCTGAACTAGGTGCCAACCTCCCTTTTAATTTTTTCCCCTTCATTTTATTGTCGCCCCCCTTCCATGAGTATTTGCGGGTAGATTTACTTATAAGCAAAAACGGCAGCCAAGTAGCTGCCGTAATAGAGAACATTATTTTAAAATAAATAGTGAACCTTGATTGCGGCAACCTGGCAGTCATACCTCAAGGGCTACAGACCCATGGCTTTGCGCCCCAACCTTTCGGATGGTTTGCCTTTAGCACAATAAATTTTAATAATTAAAAGTTAAAGGGCTGATTTAACACTACTGGAACATGCATTTTTTCAGCTAGTGAAAAGTTCAACCCTTTGTAGATCTTTTTATGGGAAATTCTGATTAGGTAAGAATCCATAGAAAAAAATAAGCATCTCCTTCGGCAACCGGCTGCCATAGCTCTATATAAAGCCTTAGGCCCTTGGCTTTGTGCCCCTACCTTTCGATAGGTTTACCTTTATCGGTTTATGCTTGAAAAGAAACTGCATCAGATGTCTGTCAAATCGTTTCTTACCATTTCGCTGTTACAAATAAAATTGTTAGTTTGATGTCCGAGTTACCTGCTTCAATTATTCTACAATATTCTACAAAAAATTAGTTTTTCCTTCTTTTAGCAACAGGATGTGTCAAAAATGCGAGTATAATCCCTGATTGCATAAAATAAAAATATAGATTTTCTGTGTTATAATAGTTTAAAACTATTCTTCGGAGGTTTTCTATGGAACTACGCCAGCTTGAATACTTTCAGATGGTCAGCCGTTTAAACAATATGACAAGGGCCGCGGAACGTTTACATGTTGCCCAGCCCTCTATCACAATAGCTATCCAGAAGCTAGAGGATGAGTTGGGTGTCACGCTCTTTGACCGTAGCCAAAAACAGATTACTCTAACGGCAGAAGGCCGGGTCTTTTTGCAACGCGTTGAAAATATCCTGCGCAGCATCCAAGATGCTATGCTAGAAATGAATGACTATAGAGACCTTCAAAAAGGCTCAATAAAAATAGGGATACCGCCTATGATTGGCTCATTCCTTTTTCCGGAAATATTCGCCAACTTTAAGACACTATATCCCCATTTAGAATTATGTATAATCGAAGAGGGCTCTATAGCTATTAGGAAACTCCTTGAAAAAGGAGAGCTTGACCTTGGCATTGTTATTATTTCACACTCTTCGCCGTTATTAGAAACATTACCGATAACCAAAGGGGAGATTCTTTTATGCCTGCCCCCCAATCACCCCTTAGTCCATTGTTCCTCTGTACCCTTTTCCCAACTACGCGGTGAATCATTTATCTTACTGAAGGAGGATACGTATCACCGTCAGATTATCATGGAAGAATGTTTAAAAAACAAATTTGATTTCACTGCAGAAACCCTTATTTTCACCTCAAATTGTCTACATATAGTGTGATGTGTTAGAATTGACCACTATAGACAGCGCGTGAAATCATAAAATGGTAC
>JAIHAN010000107.1 GCA_020054815.1 Peptococcaceae bacterium
GCCAGTAAAGCCTAGATGATTCGAGGGTTTGTACATAACATGAGCGGCGTTCCTTATTCTGACGGAAAAGGTGAATAATACCACGTATAAAAGGCAAGACTACATGGGTGGATTAAAAATAGCAAGGTTTTTACCTTGCTTTTAGGCGTTTATATTTCAAGGTTTTCTAAACGCTTTTTACATGACAAGAACATCTGAGGGGTGAGAGTTTTAATGCGTCATCCGGTGGAAGTGGGTAAAAGAACGCGAGAAAGTTTTGCAAGAATCAAAGAAGTCCTGGAAATGCCTAATCTCATTGAAATTCAGCAAAATTCTTATCGGTGGTTTCTTAACGAAGGCATTCGGGAGATGTTTCGTGACATCTCTCCTATCCAGGATTTTACCGGTAATTTAGTTCTGGAATTCGTAGACTACAGCCTTGGTGAACCCAAATATTCCGTAGAGGAATGTAAAGAGCGTGACGTAACCTTTGCAGCTCCATTAAGAGTTAAGGTAAGGCTCATTAATAAAGAAACCGGCGAGGTAAAAGAACAGGAAGTTTTTATGGGGGATTTCCCCTTAATGACAGATAAAGGCACTTTTATTATCAATGGTGCGGAGAGGGTTATTGTCAGCCAGCTGGTGAGGTCTCCGGGTGTATACTATACAGAACAGATAGACCCCAGCGGCAAGAAAGTATACGGGGCCACGATTATTCCTAACCGGGGTGCCTGGCTGGAGTTTGAAACCGATGTTAACGATAACATCTTTGTCCGGGTAGATAGAACCAGAAAACTGCCGGCTACCGTCCTGTTGCGAGCCCTGGGCTATAGCAGCAATGGACAAATTGCTGAACTTTTCCAGGATGACGAACGAGTTCGTCTTACCCTGGAGAGGGACCATACGGAATCTGAGGATGAAGCTTTAGTAGAAATTTATAAGCGCCTGAGACCCGGTGAACCTCCTACCGTAGACAGCGCTCGCTCTTTATTAAATACTTTATTCTTTGACCCTAAGAGATATGACTTGGCCCATGTAGGGCGTTATAAGCTCAATAAGAAGCTTAAGGTCAATGTACCGCCCCATATTCGCCATGTCACCAAAGAAGATATTGTTGCCTCTATTCACTATCTTCTCAAGTTAATGAAGGGTGAAGGCAAACCCGACGATATTGATCACCTGGGTAACCGGCGTCTGCGTTCTGTGGGGGAACTCTTACAGAACCAGTTCCGGATTGGTCTATCCCGTATGGAACGTGTGGTCCGCGAACGCATGACCATTCAGGATGTGGATGTGATCACACCCCAGGTACTTATTAATATTCGCCCGGTAGTCGCGGCCATTAAAGAATTTTTTGGTTCCAGCCAGCTTTCCCAGTTTATGGACCAAACCAACCCCCTGGCTGAACTAACACATAAACGTCGTCTAAGCGCTTTGGGACCCGGCGGTCTTTCCCGGGAACGGGCAGGCTTTGAAGTCCGGGACGTTCACCACTCCCACTACGGCCGGATGTGCCCCATAGAGACTCCCGAAGGTCCTAACATCGGTCTGATTGGTTCTTTGAGTACCTATGCCCGTATTAATGAGTTCGGTTTTATTGAAACTCCTTATCGTAAAGTAGACAAAGAAACGGGTAAGGTTACCGACGAAATTGTTTACCTCACTGCCGATGAAGAGGATAATTATGTGATTGCTCAGGCCAACGCTCCTCTGGATGATGAAGGACGCTTTATCAATGCCAAGGTAAATGCCCGTCACGGCAGCGAAATCCTTGTGGTGCCCGTGGAAAAAGTTGACTACATGGATGTTTCGCCTAAGCAGGTTGTTTCTATTGCTACTGCTATGATTCCCTTTTTGGAGCACGATGATGCGAACCGGGCCTTAATGGGCGCTAACATGCAGCGCCAGGCTGTTCCCTTATTGCGCACAGATGCCCCCTATGTAGGCACCGGCGAAGAATATAAAGCGGCCCGCGACTCTGGCGTGGTTTTACTGGCCAGGGAAAGCGGCGTCGTGGAGCGGGTTACTGCCAATGAGATCATCATCCGTACTGATGAGGGAAAACTGGAAAAACACAAATTGACTAAGTTTTCCCGTTCTAACCAGGGAACCTGTATCAACCAAAAACCCATTGTGAGATGTGGGGAACGGGTCTTACCCGGTCAGGTTATTGCCGACGGTCCTTCCACGGATCAGGGAGAATTGGCCCTGGGCAGAAACGTTTTGGTTGCTTTTATGACCTGGGAAGGTTATAACTATGAAGACGCTATCCTTATAAGCAAAAAGCTAGTTAAGGAAGATTATTTTACCTCCATTCACATAGAAGAATACGAATGTGATGCCCGGGATACCAAATTAGGACCCGAAGAAATAACCAGGGATATCCCCAATGTGGGTGAAGATGTTCTCAAGGATCTGGATGAGCGAGGTATTATTCGTATCGGGGCAGAGGTAAGACCCGGTGATATCCTGGTAGGTAAAGTTACGCCAAAAGGTGAAACCGAACTCACTGCCGAGGAAAGGCTCTTAAGGGCCATTTTCGGTGAGAAAGCCCGGGAAGTAAGAGATACATCCTTACGCGTACCCCATGGCGAAGCCGGTAAGGTTGTGGACGTAAAAGTTTTCACCAGGGAAAACGGTGATGAACTGGCGCCGGGAGTAAACCAGATAGTTCGCGTTTATATCGCCCAGAAGAGAAAGATCTCCGAAGGTGATAAGATGGCCGGGCGTCACGGAAATAAGGGGGTTATCTCCCGTATCATGCCTGAGGAGGATATGCCTTTCCTGCCTGACGGCACGCCTATTGAAATTGTCTTGAATCCTCTGGGGGTACCTTCCCGGATGAACATCGGGCAGGTTTTAGAGACCCACCTGGGCTGGGCGGCTAAGGCTTTGGGAATCAGGGTGGCTACGCCTGTCTTTGACGGTGCTACAGAAACTGACATTGAAGAGATTTTGCGTGAAGCAGGCCTGCCGGAAACGGGGAAAACCATCCTTTATGACGGTAGGACTGGTGAACCCTTTGATAACCCCATTACGGTAGGCTATATGTATATGCTTAAACTGGCCCACCTGGTAGACGATAAGATTCATGCCCGTTCTACAGGGCCTTACTCCCTCGTTACGCAGCAGCCTCTGGGTGGTAAAGCCCAGTTTGGTGGGCAGCGTTTTGGTGAGATGGAAGTATGGGCTTTAGAGGCATACGGTGCTGCCTATACGCTTCAGGAGATCCTGACAGTAAAATCTGACGATGTGGTAGGTCGGGTTAAAACTTATGAAGCCATCGTCAAGGGAGAAAATGTTCCTGAACCCGGGGTGCCTGAGTCCTTCAAAGTGTTGATCAAAGAGCTGCAGAGCCTGGGCCTTGACGTCAAGGTACTATCGGAGAACGATGAAGAAATTGAAATTCGGGAAATTGATGATGATATTAGCGAAGCGGCGAAGGAATTGGGTCTCGATATCCATGCGCCTGAAAGACCGGGTCCTCTCGAAGATGAGGGTGAAGGAGACGCGGAAGACCAGGATGATGGCTTTATCGAATTTGATCCGGAAGATATGGAAGAGGAAGATTTTAACCTTGATTAACCATTAGTAGGTTCGTTTTTTAACCAGGAATCTATAACAAGGAAGGAGAGAGGCCCTTGTTAGATGTAAATAATTTTGACAGGATGAGAATAGGTTTGGCTTCTCCTGAGCAAATCCGGGCCTGGTCCAGCGGTGAAGTTAAAAAACCTGAGACCATCAACTACAGGACCTTAAAACCTGAACGTGAAGGATTGTTTTGTGAAAAGATTTTTGGACCTACCCGTGACTGGGAATGTCACTGCGGTAAATATAAGAGGGTTAGATATAAAGGAATTGTCTGTGACCGCTGTGGTGTGGAAGTTACCAAGTCCAAGGTAAGGCGGGAGAGACTTGGTCATATCGAATTGGCCGCTCCCTGCTCCCATATCTGGTACTTTAAAGGGATTCCCAGCAGGATGGGTCTCATTCTCGACATGTCTCCCCGCTCCCTGGAGAAAGTCCTGTATTTTGTTTCCTATATCGTAACGGATCCCGGAGATACTCCTCTCATGAAAAAGCAGCTTTTAACAGAAGCTGAATACCGGGAATACAAAGACAAGTATGGAAACAGATTCCAGGCCTCTATGGGGGCTGAGGCCATCAAGACCCTCCTTGAAGAAATGGACCTTGATGAAATGGCCAAAGAGCTCCGGGCAGAGCTGCGTGAAGCTACCGGCCAGCGGAAGGTAAGGGCCATCAGAAGACTGGAAGTGGTGGAAGCTTTTAAAAACTCGGGCAACCGTCCCGAGTGGATGATTCTTGATGTTATTCCCGTCATTCCCCCCGAACTCCGTCCTATGGTCCAGCTGGACGGCGGGCGCTTTGCTACTTCAGACTTAAACGATTTATATAGAAGAGTAATCAACAGGAATAACCGGTTGAAGAGGCTCCTTGACTTGGGTGCACCGGATATCATCGTGCGTAACGAAAAACGGATGCTCCAGGAGGCAGTGGACGCCCTGATTGATAACGGGCGCCGCGGTCGCCCCGTTACGGGACCTGGCAACCGGCCCCTTAAATCCCTCAGTGATATGCTAAAGGGGAAACAGGGTCGTTTTAGACAAAACCTACTGGGTAAGCGTGTAGACTACTCAGGCCGTTCCGTAATCGTAGTTGGCCCGGACTTAAAATTGCATCAATGTGGGCTGCCCAGAGAAATGGCTTTGGAATTGTTCAAACCTTTCGTCATGAAGAAACTTGTTAATGATAACTATGCCCACAATATTAAGAGTGCCAAAAGAATGGTGGAACGGGTGCGCAGCGAGGTCTGGGATGTCCTGGAGGAGGTCATTAAGGATCATCCCGTACTCCTAAACCGTGCTCCTACTTTGCACCGCCTTGGTATTCAGGCTTTTGAACCTGTCCTGGTAGAAGGCCGGGCTTTACAGATTCATCCTCTGGTTTGTACCGCTTATAATGCCGACTTTGACGGTGATCAGATGGCCGTACACGTACCTCTTTCTGCGGAGGCCCAGGTTGAGGCGCGGCTCTTGATGTTATCAGCCCACAACATTCTTAACCCCAAAGACGGTCGCCCGGTAGTCACTCCCACGCAGGATATGGTTTTAGGTTCTTATTATCTTACGGTGGAACAGCCTACTGATAAGCCTGATACTGAATTAAGAAAGTTTAGCGGTTTGGAGGAAGCTGTTTATGCTTACAATATGGGCGAAGTAACACTCCATGAACCTGTTATTATCCGGATTAACGGTCAAAAGATCAGGACTACCACGGGGCGTCTGATTTTTAACCAGGCCCTGCCGCCTGAACTTGGCTTTTATAATGAAGTAATCGGCAAGAAACAGCTGGGGCAAATTGTGGCTAAGTGTTTCCGCCTCTTAGGCAACTCCGCTACTGCCACCATGCTGGATAATATTAAAAAGCAAGGGTTTACCTATTCTACACGGGCAGGGATTACCGTAGGTGTAACAGATATAGTTGTGCCAAAAGAGAAGGTTGCACTCCTGGAGGAAGCTGATAAACAGGTTGAAAAAATAGAGAATCAGTTTAGACGAGGTCTGATTACGGAAGAAGAACGTTACCAGCTGGTTATCGGCGTCTGGAACAAAACCACGGAAGATGTTACCAAGGCTCTTCTCAATACCCTGGATCGCTTTAACCCTGTCTATATGATGGCAACATCCGGCGCTCGCGGTAATATCCAGCAGATTCGCCAGCTGGCAGGGATGCGGGGCCTTATGGCCGACCCTGCGGGTCGTACCATTGAGTTGCCCATTAAATCCAACTTCCGTGAAGGATTGGCTGTTTTGGAATACTTCATTTCTACCCACGGCGCCCGCAAAGGTCTGGCGGATACGGCGTTAAGAACCGCCGACTCCGGATACCTCACCCGCCGTTTGGTAGACGTGGCCCAGGACGTTATCGTGCGTGATGACGACTGCGGAACCACCACAGGTATTTATGTGGATGAAATCAAAGACGGTCCGGAAGCCATCGAGCCATTGTTGGAAAGAATTGTGGGCCGCTATGCCATGGACGACGTAATTCATCCGGAAACCGGCGAAATTATCGTTTCAGCTGGACAGGAAATTACGGAAAACGATGCTTCCCGCATTGTGGAAGCCGGTATTAAAGAGGTGTATATCCGTTCGGTGTTAACGTGTAAATCCCGTTACGGTGTGTGCCGTAAGTGCTACGGCCGCAACCTGGCTACCGGCCGCATGGTAGAAATTGGTGAGGCGGTGGGTATTATCGCTGCCCAGTCTATCGGCGAACCGGGTACCCAGTTGACCATGAGAACTTTCCACACCGGTGGTGTAGCCGGTGACGATATTACCCAGGGTTTGCCCCGGGTAGAGGAACTTTTTGAGGCCAGGAAACCCCGCGGCCAAGGAATTATTGCGGAAATTGACGGTAAGGTTCACATCACGGAGATAAAAGGCCGCAAGGAAATCGAAATTGTTCATCCCGGTGAAGACAAAATCATTTATCAAATTCCCTTTGGCTCCCGTATTAAAGTTAAGGAAGGACAGATGGTGGAAGCGGGCGATGAACTCACCGAAGGCTCCATCAACCCCCATGATCTCCTGAAGGTTAAAGGATTAAGGGGTGTGCAGACCTACCTCTTACGTGAGGTTCAGCGGGTATACCGGCTCCAGGGTGTTGATATCAATGACAAACATATTGAAGTGATGATCAGACAGATGCTGAGAAAGGTTAAAGTCGAAGAGCCCGGTGATACTTCACTCTTGCCTGGCGGCTTAATTGATATTTTTGAATTCGAAGAAGAAAACGCCAAGGTCTTTGCTACCGGAGGAGAACCCGCTACTGCCAAGCCCGTGCTCCTGGGGATTACCAAAGCCTCTCTGGCTACGGATTCTTTCCTGTCTGCCGCGTCTTTCCAGGAAACAACACGTGTTCTTACTGAAGCAGCCATTAAAGGAAAGGTTGATCCCTTACTGGGCCTGAAGGAAAACGTGATCATCGGCAAACTCATACCCGCGGGCACCGGCATGTCCAGGTATCGTAACATCAAGGTAAATCCCGCCGGTAGTGAGGAGCCAAATCCTACCACGACGGAATAATATTGACAGCACAAAATCACAGTGATAAAATGACTAAGTGTGCGTTATCCCATAAGGAGGTATAGCCGCATGCAGAGGCTTGTCAATGCTAAACGGAAGATAGTGGGATTGAAACAAACAACGAAAGCCCTGGAGAGAGGGCAGGTCCGCATGGTCTTTTTGGCTAAGGATGCTGACGAGAAAGTGCGGCGCCCCGTTATGGAAATGTGCCAGGCCCATGGTGTGCCTCTGGAAGAAGTAGAAACCATGCGTGAGCTGGGAAAAGCCGGGGGAATTCAGGTCCCGGCAACAGTTGCAGCCATTATTGAATAATTTTCTGTGGTTCGTTTTACTGGTGATAAGAGTAACCAGTAGAATATAGCAAGTCGAAGCACCCTGAGGAGGGGTGATTTCGGCTTGCCGTCTATATTTTAAAAGTTTTTTAAAATTTTTTACGACAGCCTGGGAAGGAGGTGTGTTATATGCCGACCATTAACCAATTGGTAAAGCAAGGTAGAGAGGTTATTCAGGAAAAATCAACAGCCCCTGCTTTAAAAGAGTGTCCTCAAAAGAGGGGTGTTTGCACTAGAGTATATACAACTACGCCAAAGAAGCCGAATTCTGCATTACGTAAAGTAGCCAGGGTTAGACTGACCAATGGTATCGAAGTTACTGCCTACATTCCGGGGATTGGCCACAACTTACAGGAACACTCCGTGGTTTTAGTAAGAGGCGGTAGGGTTAAAGATTTACCTGGTGTGAGATACCATATTGTACGCGGTGCGCTGGATACAGCCGGTGTACAGAAACGTAACCAGGGTCGGTCCAAGTATGGGACCAAGAGGCCCAAAGCTGGTGCTGCCAAAAAGTAAGGCGAGCTAAATTTAAGCTGTCACTTTAAGCTCTAATGAGGATAAAATTATGATTCTTGACGAAGGGGGGAAAGGAGATGCCTAGAAAAGGACCTGTACCCAAAAGAGAAGTTTTGCCTGATCCCATTTATAATTCTAAAGTGGTAACAAAGCTGATTAACAAGGTTATGTATGATGGCAAGAGGGGTGTGGCTGAGGGCGCACTCTATGATGCTCTCAAAATAGTGGAAGAGAAAACAGGTAAAAACGGTTTAGAAGTGCTGGAACAAGCCATGAAGAACATCATGCCTGTTTTAGAGGTTAAAGCCCGCCGTGTGGGTGGTGCTAACTACCAGGTACCCGTTGAAGTTAGGGCAGACAGGAGAGAAGCCCTGGGTATCAGATGGTTAGTCACTTACGCCCGTAAGCGCGGCGAAAAAACCATGGATGCCAAACTCGCTGGGGAAATCCTGGACGCTGCCAACAATACCGGCGGCGCAGTGAAGAAAAAAGAAGATACCCATAAAATGGCTGAAGCCAACAAGGCATTTGCTCATTATCGCTGGTAAGAAAAATTATATTGTTTATTTGCCAAATCATTCACTTTTAACCCCGCAAACTGGGTGCCGAAAAACCCCCGGAATAGGGGGTCTTTGGCATACAACTGGCCATTCATGGTCTAAGAAAGGGGGAAATAATCGTGGCTAGACAAATTCCATTAGATAAAACCAGAAATATAGGAATCATGGCGCATATCGATGCTGGTAAGACGACAACTACCGAGAGAATTCTTTTTTATACAGGTCGTGTCCACAAAATTGGTGAAGTTCATGACGGTGCTGCAACCATGGACTGGATGGTGCAGGAACAGGAAAGAGGTATTACCATCACCTCTGCTGCTACTACCTGTCAATGGAAAGGCCATCGCATTAACATTATTGATACGCCAGGGCACGTTGATTTTACTGTTGAGGTGGAACGGTCCTTACGTGTCTTAGACGGCGCTGTAGCTGTGTTCTGTTCGGTAGGTGGGGTCGAGCCCCAGTCCGAGACTGTTTGGCGGCAAGCTGATAAATATGGGGTTCCTCGTATCGCCTATATTAATAAGATGGATAGAGTTGGAGCAGATTTTTTCAGAGGAGTCAACATGATCAGGGAGAGACTGGGTGCAAATCCTGTGCCCATTCAACTGCCGGTGGGATCAGAGGACAGTTTCCGGGGAATAGTGGATTTGGTAAAAATGAAGGCCTACTATTATATTGATGACCTGGGTACAAGAAGCGAGGAAACCGAGATTCCCGAAGAGATGAAGGATTTAGTTCTGGAGTACCGGGAAAAGCTGGTGGAAGCTGTTGCTGAAAGCGACGAGGAATTAATGATGAAATACCTGGAAGGCGAAGAGCTGACGGAAGAAGAGCTGGTGCAAGGAATTCGTAAAGCCACCATTGCTGTAAAGATGATTCCTGTAGTTTGTGGTTCGTCCTTCAAAAATAAGGGTGTTCAGCTCCTCCTGGATGCGGTGGTAGATTACCTGCCTGCACCCACGGACATACCTTCGATTAAAGGGGTGCACCCGGACACAGGTTCTGACGATGAGAGACATGCCAGTGATAATGAACCTTTTTCCGCATTGGCCTTTAAGATTATGGCCGACCCCTATGTAGGAAAACTGGCTTTCTTCCGTGTCTATTCAGGTGTCCTCAAGTCGGGTTCTTATGTATTTAACTCCACAAAGGGAAAAAGGGAACGGATAGGTCGTCTCTTACAGATGCATGCCAACCACCGTGAAGAAATCACTGAAGTCTATGCCGGTGATATTGCTGCTGCTGTAGGATTAAAGGATACAACTACCGGCGATACCCTGTGTGATGAAAACAAACCCATCATCCTGGAATCGATGCAGTTCCCCGAACCTGTTATCGACGTAGCCATTGAGCCTAAAACAAAGGCTGACCAGGAAAAAATGGGCGGAGCTTTATCCCGGCTGGCGGAAGAAGACCCTACTTTTAGAATGCACACAGACCCCGAAACAGGGCAGACCATTATTTCCGGTATGGGCGAACTGCACCTGGAGATCATCGTCGACCGTTTACTGCGTGAGTTCAAGGTGGATGCCAATGTAGGACGGCCACAGGTTGCCTATAAGGAGACTATTCGCTCTAAAGTTAAGGCTGAAGGTAAATTTGTACGTCAATCAGGCGGTCGTGGTCAATACGGTCACTGCTGGATTGAACTGGAGCC
>JAIHAN010000108.1 GCA_020054815.1 Peptococcaceae bacterium
AGTCCTGATTCGATTAATTGGCGGAAATATCCTTCATTACCGACATATAATTTGGTCAAAATCCCAGGTGTTGCCGACAGATAATTCGGGCATTAACAAAAAGCAATGATAATTACTCGTTAGTGTTGATGACTGGCAGCTACCTGATAAGGGGGAATAGTATTATCCATTGGTTAAACTGGAATAACAAGGAAGAATATATTGAATTAAAGTAGCGTAAAACTGCATCATCCACCTGATTGCATATTTGGGTTTTAATGTTTGTACTCTAACCTGTGTGTTTATCATACAGGTTTCTTTTATTATTACGTACATTTTTTGTTTGTTCAAAAGAGGGATATATTTTAAATTATTATAATCTTGGTTATAATAATAGCAGGTGATGTTATGAATAAATTTGTAAACCGGGAAAATGAATTGACCTTTTTGCAAAATGAATACATTAAAAGGCAATCTTCTTTAGTGATTATTTACGGCAGAAGAAGAATCGGAAAGACTTCCCTAATTAAAAAGTTTATCCAGGACAAATCTGCTCTGTATTTTCTCGCTTCTGAAGAGCCGGAAAGAGAGAATATCAACAGTTTTAAAAACCTGTTGGCTGAATTTACGGGAAATATACTGCTTAGAAGAGGTTCAGACTTCTCCTGGGATGATTTGTTTACCGTATTTAGAGATTATAACAGTAACTACAAAAAGATTCTTGTTATTGACGAGTTTCAGTATTTAGGCAAGGCCAACAGTGCCTTTCCATCTATCTTTCAGAGAATATGGGACCAAATATTCCAAGATGCAAATATCATGGTGATTTTATGCGGTTCTTTAATTCATATGATGGAAAGCCAAACCCTTGCTTATTCAAGTCCTTTATACGGAAGAAGAACAGGACAAATCAAGCTGAAGCAAATTTCTTTTTTACATTATGGAGAATTTTACGGCAATAAGAGTGAAGAAGAGTTAATACAATATTATGCCGTAACGGGTGGGGTGCCGAAGTATATTGAGGTTTTTCGGGATGTGGAAGATGTTTATGAGGGAATTCAGAAAAATATCTTAACACGACAAAGTTTTTTATATGAAGAACCAATCTTTCTTTTGGAGAAGGAAGTTTCAGAGATAGGCAGTTATTTTTCAATAATCAAGACCATCGCTCAGGGAAATCATAAACTGGGAAATATTGCTGCAGCCCTGGGGGTATCCCAGACCAGCCTAACAAAATATTTGAATACAATGATAAATCTTGATCTGATTCAAAGAGAAGTACCCATAACTGAGAAAAATCCTGAAAAGAGCAAAAAAGGACTTTACTTTATAAAAGATAATTTCATTGAGTTCTGGTTTAAGTTTATCTACCCTTATAGAAATTATCTCGAGATGGATAATACAGAATATGTGATGGAGAAAATTAAGCATAATTTTATCGACAACCATGTTAGTTTTGTCTACGAAAAAATATGTATGGAAAAATTATGGGAGTTGAATAAGGAAAATCTATTGAATTTTAAATTTTTCAAACTGGGTAAATGGTGGAGCGGCAGGGAAGAAATTGATTTCATAGGTTTAAATGAAGATAGTAAGGACATTGTATTTTGTAAATGTAAATATCACGATAAACCAGTAGATGGAGATGTGTTCTATGATTTATTGCAAAAGGCAAAACAGGTAGACTGGTACAAAAAAGAAAGGAAAGAACAATATGTCCTGTTTAGTAAATCTGGCTTTACCCATAATTTATTATCCCTGGCTGATAAACGAAAGGATTTAATATTGGTTTTTGGGGTCAGGCTTGCGTAAGTGCATTTCTGGCCTTTTAATTTGTCTATCATCCAACGGCTTGTAAGTAATCTGGCAAATTTGATATAATGCAAGGTATGGCAGAGAAGGATGAAGAAGGATGGTGAAGATCAATGAAGATTACCGTTAAAGATGTGGAACATGTGGCCTTGTTGGCCCGTCTGGAGTTGACGGAACAGGATAAGGAAAAATATACCCAGTCTTTAAATGCGATCCTTGAATATATGGATAAGTTGAATCAGATAGATACACACGATGTGGAGCCTACGGCCCATGTGCTGCCCCTGAAGAATGTGTTCCGGGAAGACAAGCTTCACCGTACTATGGCAAAGGAACTGGTGCTGGCCAATGCTCCCGAAGAAGAAGACGGCTGTTTCAAAGTGCCGCGAATTGTGTGAGGCAAGGAGGGTTCCCCATGGATTTATATAAAAAGACGGCCCATGAACTGAGCAGCCTTTTACAAAAAAGAGAAGTCAGCAGTGAGGAACTGACCCGCTCAGTACTGGATCGAATCAATAAGGTAGAAGAAAAGGTTAAGGCTTTTGTCACCGTAACAGGAGAACAGGCCCTGGAGCAGGCCCGGGAAATCGATGAAAAGAGGGCCCGGGGGGAAGCGATGTCGCCTTTGGCCGGTATACCCATGGCCATGAAAGACAATATCTGTACAAAAGGGGTTACCACCACCTGTGCTTCCAAAATCCTCTATAACTTTGTGCCTCCCTACAACGCGACGGTAACGGAAAAGCTGTTGGAGGCAGGGACCATACTGTTAGGTAAGTGTAACATGGATGAGTTCGCCATGGGCTCTTCCAACGAAAACTCGGGTTTCTTCCCTACCCGTAACCCCCATGATTTAAGTGCCGTTCCGGGCGGCTCCAGCGGCGGTGCGGCAGCGGCCGTGGCCGCCGATGAAGCTGTCTTTACCCTGGGTTCTGATACGGGAGGGTCTATCCGCCAGCCTGCAGCTTTTTGCGGTGTGGTGGGCCTCAAGCCTACCTATGGGTATGTTTCCCGTTATGGGCTTATTGCCTATGCTTCCTCCCTGGACCAGATCGGGCCATTAACGAAAGATATCACTGACTGCGCTTTGGTTCTAAATGTAATAGCCGGTCATGATCCTAAGGATTCTACTTCCGCACCGGTGGAGGTTCCCGATTTTACCCGGTACTTGGTGGACGATGTTAAAGGACTAAAAATCGGTATCCCCAAAGAATATATGGGTGAAGGCATCGATCCCCGCATTGCTGCTTATCTCAAGCAAGCTGCAGCAAAACTGGAGGAGCTTGGCGCGATGTGTGAGGAAGTCTCCTTACCCCATACCGAATATGCCCTGCCTGCCTACTACATCATCGCCTCGGCGGAAGCCAGCTCTAACCTGGCCCGTTACGACGGAGTGCGCTACGGCCTGCGTGTAGAGGCCGAGGATGTCATTTCCATGTTCTGCAAGACCCGGAGCCAGGGCTTTGGGGAAGAGGTAAAGCGCAGGATTATGCTGGGTACTTATGCCTTAAGTTCCGGTTATTATGATGCTTACTACCTGAAAGCCCTCAAGGTGCGTACCCTGATTAAAAGAGACTTTGACCAGGCCTTTCTTAAATATGACTGTCTCTTGACACCGACCAGTCCTACCACGGCCTTCAAATTCGGGGAGAAAGTCAATGATCCCCTGGCCATGTATTTATCTGATGTATGTACGATTCCTATTAACCTGGCGGGTGTACCCGGCTTATCCCTACCTTTCGGTACGGTAGAAGGGCTGCCCGTGGGTATCCAGTTCATTGGCAAGCCCTTTGGCGAAGGTACGCTCCTGCGTGTGGGCTATGCCCTGGAACAAAATACCGACCTGACGAAACCCAAAGCTCAAATGGAAGGGGTGATCTAGGTTGTCTGCCCAGTATGAAGTGGTCATCGGCCTGGAAGTCCATGCCGAATTAAAGACAGATACGAAAATCTTTTGCTCCTGTCCCACGGAATTTGGCGGGGAGGAGAACACCCATGTCTGCCCTGTGTGCTTAGGGTTACCGGGTGTGCTGCCTGTTTTGAACAAAAAGGTTTTAGAATATGCGGTGCGGGCCGGCCTGGCTTTAAATTGTGAGATTGCCAGTTTTAGTAAATTTGACAGAAAAAATTATTTCTATCCCGACCTGCCCAAGGCCTACCAGATTTCCCAGTACGATCTGCCTATCTGCAAAAAGGGGTACCTGGAAATTGAGGTGAATGGCCGGAAAAAGACCATAGGCATTACCCGTGTCCATATGGAAGAAGACGCGGGCAAACTTGTCCACGGAGGGGCTACCATTGCCACTTCCCGCTATTCTTTGGTAGACTACAACCGTACCGGGGTGCCTCTCATTGAGATTGTTTCCGAGCCCGATATGCGCTCGGCGGAAGAGGCCCGGGCTTATATGGAAAAGCTTAAGGCGATACTGGAGTACACCGGTGTCTCTGATGTGCGCATGGAGCAAGGGTCGCTCCGCTGTGACGCCAACATCTCCTTGAGGCCCATGGGCGCGAAAGAATTTGGGACTAAAACAGAAATCAAGAACCTTAACTCTTTCAGGGCCTTGCAAAAGGCTATTGAATACGAAATAGAAAGGCAAAGGGATATCCTGGAAGAGGGGGGCAAAATCATCCAGGAAACCCGTTCCTGGGACGAAGGCAAAGGGGTTACTGTATCCCTGAGGAGCAAAGAGGAGGCCCACGATTACCGGTATTTCCCTGACCCGGACCTGGTGCCTGTGGTCATAGATCCCCAGTGGGTTCAGGAAATCAGGGATTCCCTGCCCGAACTTCCCGACGCCAAGAGGGAACGTCTCGTTCAAGAAATGGGCTTATCGGAATATGATGCCGGCATTATTACGGGGAGCCGTGCCCTGGCCGATTTCTTCGACCAGGTGGTGGCTGAATATAACGAGCCGAAAATGGTGGCCAACTGGATTATGGGGGAATTTCTGCGTCTCTTGAATGCTAATAACCTGGAGGTAGCCGAAAGTAAAGTAAAACCCCGCAGCCTGGCGGCATTATTAAAGGCTCAGGCCGAGGGGACCATCAGCGGCAAAATGGCCAAGACTGTATTTGAAGAAATGTTTGAGACCGGCAAAGAGCCGGGAACCATTATTAAAGAAAAAGGCATGGTACAAATCTCCGATGAAGGGGCCCTGGCTGCCGTGGTGGAGAAGGTGATTGCGGCCAACCCGCAGTCGGTGGAAGACTATAAGGCCGGTAAAGAGAAGGCCATCGGTTTCCTGGTGGGCCAGGTGATGAAAGAGACCAAGGGCCAGGCCAACCCCGGTCTGGTCAATAAGCTCTTAAAAGATAAGCTTGGCTAATTTACGTTATCCGATAACCGATTTCCGATTTCCGACTTCCGATTATTTTTACGATGTCCGAATGCCGACATCCGATATCCGAATTAATTATTAATTTTAGGACGTAAGTTTTCTTACGTCTTGTTTTTTTAGCACACCATTGTATTTCTTGATATAATTTAGTTCATGAGTTACCTCTTAAGGAATATAGTTTTAACATCGGATATCGGATTTCGGAAAGTCAGATGTCGTTAAAAGAAGAAGAGGAGGTGGCAGGAATGGAAGAGGAGTTAAGACCGCTAAGCCCGGGATGGTCAGTACTTGAAGCCCTCTCCGTAATCATCATAGTGTTTGCTGCAGGTATTTTTATTCCCTTTAAGAAAATGTCCTGGTTTAAATTTTTAGCTGCTTTGGTTAGCCCAGATAATCCTTTGCTGGGCCAGGTCTTCTGGAGTGGAATTGTTCAAGGCGGTTTATTTATTGTTCTCATTGCCTACTTCCTGAGGAGTAAGTATTTACCCTGGTCTAGGGTGGGGTTGATTTCTGATGAGGAAAAACGCTGGTTTTGGACGGGGCTGAAACAGGGAGTTGTACTTTTTATTCTTGTAGTAATTCTTGGTATCATCATTACCATACTCTTCCCCATTAAGGTAGAACCTCAACCTATTGCCGAAATTATTATGTCTGCTAGAAGCTTTCGTGAAATGCTGCTGCCCCTCTTTGTTGCCGCAGTGATGGCACCCATCAGTGAGGAATTGTATTTCCGGGGGTTCCTCTACCCGGCATTGAAAAACTGGCTGGGGAGGATTCCCGCGTTGCTGATTGCCAGTTCATTTTTTGGCCTGGTTCATTTTGATTTGATTCGTTTTATACCCATTACGTTGGGAGGAATCTGGTTAACCCTTCTTTACGAACAAACAGGATCTTTATATACCTCCATTACAGCCCATGCTGTGTGGAATACCCTCATGGTGCTTTTAATTTTCTGGGGAGCTAATATAGGGGCATAGCAAAGAAGTCTCCGGTATATGTTAATACCGGAGACTTTTCACTTTACGTTAAAGAAGGTGTAATTTTATGAAGACTGGTTTCTGGGAATGGCGGGACGTGGTGGCTGTTTTTGCTCTTCGTTTGCTTCTTGTTTTATTATTTGGACGATTGATACTTCCTTTGCTGGGGATTACGGATTACCTCAGCTTACAGGTGGTAGACAGCAGTATTTTTATTTTACTTGTGCTTATTTTCTTAAGAATAAAAGGTATCAGTCCAGCTCGTTTTTTCCCCGGCTCTGCCAACGAAGTTATCACCCAATTGACATGGGGTGCAGCAGCAGGTTTTGCCGCTTTCTTTTTGGGTAACTATGGTGAAAAATTAGCCTTAAAATACCTGCTGGTGGATGTGGGGCCCCATCCTTTAATCAATTTAACCGCCAACGCCCGCACGTCAGGGCAGTTTTTGTTCCCCTTCCTGGTTGGGGGATTCCTGGTGCCTGTGGCTGAGGAGTTTTTTTACCGGGGTTTTTTGTATCCCGTTTTACGCCGACACCTGGGTGTACTTTTAGGCATTATTGCTTCCGGCCTGCTTTTTACCTTAGCGCATTTTAACCAGATCTGGTTTGTCGAGATTTTTCTGGTGGGTGTGATTCTTACCTGGTTGTACCAGCGGTTCGATTCCTTACTTCCGGCAATTATCGCCCACATTGTCCTGAATGGCAGCAGGCTCCTGGCCATATATTTGTCACTGTAAAGAAAAGGACCTGGCTCATCAATGTAGAATTAAGAGGAGAGTCCAAGATAGAGGAGTGAAACCTTGCGCTGGATAAAAATAGGCCTGTTAGCGCTGGTTCTGGGGATTACCAGTTATTTTTTGAGCCTCAATATCTTCACAAATCTCAAAGTACAGGGTTACAGTTACCTGTTCCGGGCCAAAGAGCCTTATGACCTGGTCGTTAAACACGCCTTAATCCTCGACGGTTCGGGCATAAATGGAAAATTCCGCGGGGACATTGCCATCAGGGATGGCTACATTGTGGGGATCGGATACGTAAATCCCAAAGGCTCTCCTATACTGGAAGCGGCGGGGCTTACGGTAATTCCCTTTCTTATTCCTGTAGAAAAAGATGAGGAAGTACTGGAACATCTTTTGCTAAACAGCTATCCCCGTTACCCGGCAGAAGACATTTTTCTTATCGAACCTCCTTATACCGGTTTGAGTCTGCGGCAGGCTTCCCGGGTGCAAGGGGTTACCCCGGAGCAGATGGTGAAAATGCTCTCTGCAGGAGACAATACCAGGAAAGCTTTGCTTCTCCCCCTGAGTTCCCTGGAAAAGGGGGCGGAGGAGGAGAAAGACTTGGTGGCCGGTCTCACGGGATTTCGCGCCCAGCTTTTGGGTAAAGAGAGCGAAGGAATAATAAAAACAGGTTATAAGGCCAACCTGTATTTCTTTAAAACTTATGAGTATGAAGGGGACAAGCTGGCGGAAATCCTGAAAAAAGGGGAGTTCCCCTATCCTGTTTACCTGGTACGGGAGGGGAAAGTAGTTAGTCAATAAAGACTTCTTCATGACTTGTTTTGAGATTGGCGGACTGGTTATAGCCCTGGTGGAGGCGGTCTAAATAATAACGTTCGCCGTTTAGATGGAAAAAAGAACTTAATTCACAGAAATGGGGTATCTTACTTTCGCACTCCAGGATTTCCACCATGTCATTTTTAATGGTGTAGATAATCTGATGGTTTACCGTTATATCCGGTTCACTGTTAGGGGATAGATAACTGGTCCCCTGGGAGAGGAGGTAAACATACTGGATGGGGTGTTTTTCTCCTTTGGTGAAGACCAGGAACTGGGCCTTTAACTCCTCGGGAAACCGGGACAAGGTAAATTCCCCTAAAGGGACATTGACGTTACGGCGGACAGGGGACGGTTTACCTGTAACCGGATCGGGGGGAAAATGAAAGCTAATCTCACCGAAGGAAACGAAACAGGGTGTTTCACCTTCAGAAATAAGCAGAAAATAAAAAAAGTCGTCAAAGGACAGTTCTTCTTTGAGGAGTACTTTTAGTTTATGACTATCCCTGGTCCCGGCTTTCACCAAGAGAGTAAGCCGGGCCTGTTTGAGAACTGATTTTACCGAGAGGTTAACGAAGCGGGAAAGAAAAGAGATGCTGCGCAGTTTGGTAGGGGCGGGAATGATAGAGTCCAGCAAAGGGTTTTCCAGGTTGATGGTACTTCTCAGGAGCTGGCGGAAAAACAGGGTGGCATAAATCCCAATTATTAAAGGAAGGGAACGCAGGATGATCTCGGGGGAAAAGGGCGGCTCATAATATAAAAAGAGGAGTCCTACCCAAATAACCAGGATGAAGATGATATTAAGGTCTATATAGCGTAAAATCATACGGCGGGGATTTTGGGGGAAAATATAGTGCATCTGGTATTTTTCAATCAGGTTATACATTTTCCCGGTAAGATTGATTTCACTGCGGTAGGACAGGTTGATAAATTCCTCCAGGACGTCTTGCAAGCGTTCCAGGCGTCTCTGCACAATTAAGGAGATAAAGATACCCACTGAACCCAAAAGGGTTAAAAGACCGCTGGCTACAGCCAGCATGACATAGGGATAAATTTTGTCGCTGAACACGGAATCACCTTTTTCAGAAAGTTTCCAGGTTGAAACGGTGGTTTTTGGCATTGTCGGCCAAATCCGGGAAACCGCTCTCATTAGCCCGGATTTCTAAGTTATGCAGGAAATGCTGGATAGAGCTGGTGTGTAATCCTTTTTGGGCGGCAAGTTTACCCATGGTGGAAACTTTGTTGAGGAAGACCTGGCAGCCTTTATCTAATTTATGGTCTACCAGATAGATGCCCATGGCATGAAAACAAAGGCTTAAATACTCCCAGAGCAGGTCGGTAAAAGGATAATATTCCATCAGGCCGTAAAGATAAATCTGATAGATACAGTTTAAATAACACATGGTGCAGTATTCCTGATTTTCTTCATTTACCTTGAACAGATAGGACTTTAGCAGTTCGTTGATGCCAAAGCGTGTAAGGTCGAAAGGGCCTTTTTCCATGGACTCCAGGATGAGGCCGAGGCCTTTAATCAAAGGATCCGAAGGGGGAACCTGGTCTTTAGCTTCTCTAAGCAGTTCGTCCTCTATTAACTGAGAGGAAGAGATGTCCAGGTATTGGGGATTTCCCTGGATGCAGAGGGGCTCTGACAGTATTTTCTGGAGGTTTTCCACATACAAAGATGTATCGTAATTCATCTCATCACCCTGACTACTAGTTTCCCAGAGCCAGGTTATTTTTATGCTGGGAGTAGAGATAAGTTGGTAGTTGGTAGTGAATTTTATTAACCGGACTCCGGACACTTGGAATCTGGTCACTAATATCGGATGCACCACAGGCACAAGTCTCGCTATGTCGGATATCGGAAGTCGTTTGCTGTTAACTGTTCACGGTTTACGGCTCACTGTTCACGATATAAGAATACTCGTGACTCGTTACTTATTTAGGAAGTCAGTAAATCAGATTGGATCGGTGAAATAAGGATGCAGAAGCAAAATAAGGTATACAAGGTAACCATCACGGGATATTCCCATGAGGGGGCCGGGGTAGGGAGAGTCGGTGAGCAGGTAATCTTTGTTCCCGGGGCCTTGTTGGATGAAGAAGTCCTGGTGGAGATTACGGAAAGGCATAAACGCTTCTTAAAAGGCAGGGTGCTGGAGGTCATAAAAAAACACGGCCAACGACTAACCCCTCCCTGTGAAGTCTATGCTTCCTGCGGGGGCTGCCAGCTACAGCACATCGCTTACCAGGGGCAGTTAGAGATTAAAGAAAGGATAGTAAAAGAAGCCCTTACCCGTATTGGCGGTTTAGATGGAGTGCCGGTACAGCCTGTCCTTGGCATGAAAAACCCCTGGGCCTACCGCAATAAAGGTCATTTTAGGGTAGGTATATCCCAGGGAAAAGTAAAGCTG
>JAIHAN010000109.1 GCA_020054815.1 Peptococcaceae bacterium
CACCCGCACCCATGACAGCTTGAAAATATCCAACGGGAAGTGGTGCTGGTGGTCCCGCGGCATCGGCGGGCGCTCCGCCCTGGATTATCTCATCAAAGTCCGGGGCATGACGCTTCCCGAGGCGGTCATGCGGATAGACGGGCAGGCAGTTGTTATGCCGTCTGCCCCGTCAAAGGCGCGGGGACCCGCCCAGCCGAGAACGCTACTGTTGCCGGAGAAAAACAAAAGCAATGACCGCGTGGCTGCCTATCTAAGAGGGCGCGGCATACACAGCGCCTTGATAGATTACTGCCTTCAAACCGGACGGCTGTATGAAAGCCGCTACCGCCACAACGCGGTCTTTGTCGGCTTCGACCCGCAGGGTGTCCCCCGGTATGGCGCTCTCCGGGGCACATCCGGCAGCCGGTTTATGGGGGACGTAAGCGGCAGCGACAAGCACTTCTCCTTCTCCATTCCGGCAAGAGATAAATCCACAAAGCTGCATTTGTTTGAAAGCGCCATTGACCTTTTGTCCTACGGCACATTGGAGCTGCTTTCCGGCAGGGATTGGCGGCGGGAAAACTGCCTGTCCCTGGCGGGTATTTACAGGCCGAAAAAGAACATCGGAGAAAGCACCCCGCCCGCCGCTTTGATGCAATACCTCAAGGATTACCCACAAATAACCGAAATTGCCCTGCATCTGGACAATGACGCACCGGGAAGGCTGGCGGCGGAGACCATCAAGGCCCTCCTTCCCTCAACCTACACCATTTCCGACGAGCCGCCCCAGCGCGGGAAGGATTACAACGATTATCTCAGGGTTGTATTAAGGATACGGCAGTCAAATAGCATGGAAAAATGATTGCTTTTTAGATGTTTTACAAAAAATACAAAATCCTTGATTTGTGTTATCGTATATGATAACATGATGGTGAGGTGAAGCATATACTAAGATTAGAGGTGTATCATGGATTGGCAAGTGGAATACTATAAAAAGGAAAACGGAGATATTCCCGTACTGGATTTTCTGCTATCGTTGGAAGCAAAAATGCGGGCGAAAGCCTTTAGCGAAATAGAACTGCTGGAAAAGCATGGGCCTGAATTAAGGGAACCATACGTCAAGCCTATAAAAGGCAAAGGACTTTTTGAATTGAGAATCAAGTTCGCCTCGGATATCAGTAGGATATTCTATTTCACATACCGCCATAAGACTTTTGTGCTGCTTCATGGTTTCACCAAAAAAACTCAAAAAACTCCGCAAAGAGAGATTGAACGGGCACTGCGTTATAAAGAAGATTATGAAAGAAGGTGTGACAATGAGTAAGGCAGGAGCAAAGTTTTCCGAAGTGAAAGAGCTTTTGATGAAGGACGAAGAATTCAAAGCGGAATACGAAAAGCTGAAACCGCGCTATGATGTGATTTCGCAAATCATTGAAGCACGCACCAGCCAAAATATTACCCAGGAAGAATTGGCGCTTCGGGTTGGGACCCAGAAATCCAATATCAGCCGCCTGGAAAGCGGAACGTACAATCCATCCCTGGACTTTCTGGCCAAGGTTGCCCGCTCCCTCGGCAAAGAGGTACAGGTTACGTTGAAATAAAAAATGCGAGAAAATCATAAAGAAGTTTGTGATAGCACAGATGATTAATAATTAAGGCACTGAGAGATCAGCGCCTTTTTATCGTGCTGAAACGAATAAATGCGCTTTTGCGCTGCTTTATTCATTGATTCGGGTAAAGAAGTATAATATGATTAGATTGTAATTATAAGGAATATAACAGATAAAACCCTATGTGAGTATTTTGCGCAATTACAATGGATTTGCGGCTTTCCGTAAGTTAACCGGAAAGCCGATATATCTTACAAAAACGGCGAGGGGGATCTCGTGGTGATGGATATAGAGGCGTTTACTCTCCGCGAGAAAATGCTGAAGCTGCGGGAAAAACTGCTGGCCGTCGAGGAAGACCGTCTGGCAGGACACACGGGAGTTACCCCCGATGAACTGGACAAATACCTGGACGGTATTATCGACGAGGTGGAGCATGGTGCAGGGCTGTTATGCGACATTGGCATGGGGGAATAAAACTTGGAGATATTTAAGATATTTTTAAGAATACCCAGTGTTGTAAGAGCAATTTATTTTTTGAGGATTTGGGGATATAAGTTTTATACAGTTATCCCAATTTCAAAAGCAATCAATCAAAATGGGTATAAAGAAAAAATAGGAAAGGCAATTAGAAGTATTACCGAAATATTGAATGACAACAAAAATCTCAAGACAGAAATACTTGAGTATTTTTCTTCAGAGGAACCCTATCATTATATGCTCATCGAGGAAGGCAGAGTTGAGTTTGAAATTGTATTGCTAAGTTTTTTGATGAAGGAGATTAATCTTTTACAGATATTTGATAAAGAGATAGAAATGCTGCCCAAAGAAGCTGATGAAAAGTATGGACTTGTGCAGCTAGGGAAGGGTAAAATATTTACTCACGAAGGAGTAAAATTTCGAGATGATTTCTATTATTTTAATCCGTTTGTAAGGTTAGAAATTCGAGGAATAGAGCCACCAAAACTTATTCAAACATTAAGTAAATGCAATACTGCAGAAAATTCATTGTTATTGCGCTTAGATTGTAATTTAAGTGTTTCTTTGTCAGATTATAAACCCATATATTTTGAGTATTTTGAAGTCTATTATGGTAAAGAAATAAATCTTGATAACTTTGAGTTCCCGTTTAGTAAAAATGACACATATTTTTGTGTATTCAATCCAAAGACCATGAAAAAAATACAGTTTCGACTATCTTTAAAAGAAGATAAGAAATGGATTGAAGTTGAAGAACTATGGAATTACAAAGAATCACAAGAAATCTACATTACTCGATACCTACATTCGATATATGATGATTCAATTTGTCAATTCAATCACATTGATGGCTCAATAAATGTTTATATGAATAAGGAATACAATAAACGATACGCTTCTCAAATTTCTTCACACGCAAATTCTCATATAAAGCTTTGGCTTATCAAAGGACTAATTGACATAAAAGATTGGGCAAAGTTGATATTATACTATTTTGACGATTATGATTTGCTCATAGATGCGTTTACTGGCAAATTAACAGAAGAAATATTTGAAGAAGAATTATATCGCAAATAAGGCCAACGTCGCATAACTTTTAGAGATTTATGATGTTCCTAGGTGCGAAAAAAAGCCCGCGATAAAATCGTGGCTTTGACCGAGTAATTGCTCTAATTAGCGCATTGAACATCATAAATCTGTTGTTGTACTGAACCGCTGCCGAGGGATCCCCGGAAATATGGGAATTCAATCTTTTCTGTTCGGGTAAAAAGTTCTCCTCGAAGAGTCTTTTTCCGGATAGTTTTAGGATTAATCCGAATAAAATTTAGGTTAAAGGCCTAAAATGGGTAGACCTTCCCCCTCCCCAAAACGGGCAGTTTTTAAAATATTAAGTTCGCCAGACTTTATGGACCAGCAGATTGATAGCTGCGGAAAACCAAAAGAATTACATTCCGGCTTCCACAACATCGGCAAGACCTGTTCTGCTTATGGAAGATATGTGCCAAGGGCTTGGCTCGGGTCAGCTTTATACACCTTGATAACTTGGTCTGGATATTTCGGCTGGAAAGCAGACCGTAATGCCTGATCTTGACAAAACGATCCGGGAGTACGTGAAGAAGAAACCGCCGGGTAAACTCCACCGCCTCAAGTGTCATAACTTTAGATTTAGCGTTATCCTTATAATCCTTCCAGGAAAAACTGACGGACTGACCGTCAAACGACTGGATTCTCGAATTGCTGATAGCCACCCTGTGAGTATAGCGGCCAAGATAACGAACCACATGAGCCGGAGTCTTAAATGGTTTTTTAGCGAAAACAACCCAGTTATTGCGGTATAACCTATCCACAAGGGAAAGGAAATTACTCTTGAACGACAATTCTGCTGCCTTATGATAAAAGCTCATTTTTCCCTCGAAGTAGGCTCGCTTCAGAAGGTAAAGGAACTTTCCTCGAAACTTCTTCGATATCACTCTAACCGGGATAAAGAACTTTTGGCTGGAACGAACGAACCGAAGTCCATCACTGGAAAGGCCACCGCCGGTAACAATACAATGGACATGAGGATGAAATGATAAATTCTGTCCCCAGGTATGCAGTACCGAAGTAACTCCGATTGTTGCCCCAAGAAATTTAGGGTCCTTGGCCAGTTCAATGAGAGTATGTCCCGCCGATTGAATTAGTATGAAATAAAGTAGCTTCTGATTTTGAAAAACCAGGGTATTCAGCTCTTGGGGGAGCGTAAAAACCAGATGGAAGTAGCCGACAGGCAAGAGCTTGGACATCTGAGCCTCAACCCACTCTTCTTGTACCGAATGCTGGCATTTTGGACAATGGCGGTTGCGGCAAGAGTTATAAGAAACTTCAACTGAGCCGCATTCCATACAAACTTCGGCATGGTAACCGAGTTTTGAAGTGCGGCAGTGACGAATCATATGAAAGGCTTTGGCTTGAGCAGGAGACAGCGTATCAAGCCGGACGTGATTAAATATATCCTGAAGCTCAGGCATCGGAATCACATCCGTCAAGAGGACTTTTTACAGAGGCAATATGTTTAGTGGATAGGTGGATATAATTAGAGGTCGTCGAAATATCGCTGTGGCCCAAAAGTGTTTGGATCGTCCGCAGGTCGGCATTTGCTTCGAGAAGATGGGTAGCAAAACTGTGGCGGAGCGTATGAACGGTAGCCGGTTTCGAAATGCCGGCTCTGAGCTTGGCCATCTGAAAAACATATTGAATGTTCCTGGCGGCAAGCGGTTTACCCGGAACCTGTCCGGGGAAAAGCAAATCCGTTGGCTTATAAAGTTTCCAATAGGCTCTGAGCATTTTCAGGTTTTCAAGCGATAGAATGGTTAAACGATCTTTGTGGCCTTTGCCTTGGTTAACGCGGATAAACATACGATTAGAATCTATGTCAGAGACCCGAAGGTTAAGGGTTTCGCTAATGCGAAGGCCAGAGGAGTAAGTGGTCAGGAGAATAACTTTGTGCTTAAGATTATGGACCTGATCAATAATGGATAGGATTTCGTCTTTAGACAAAACGCAGGGCAGCTTTTTCGGTCTTTTGGGCCGGATGATAACGTCATCGGACCAATTATACTGAAGCACTTTGTTAAAAAAGAGCTTGAAAGCGTTGCAGGAGATATTCACATTACTGTAGCTGACGCCGGATTTAATGCGGTGGTGAAGGTACTCCTTAAGTTCGTCGGGAGAAACCTGGTAAGCCGGTTTGTCGAAATATTTTTCCAGGAGCCTTAAATGAGATAGATAATGTTGCAGGGTTTGAGGGGATAGACCGCGAAGTTCAATTTCGACCTTCATTTGTTGGAAATAACCAGGAAGGGTTAAACAGTTTTGAGTCATGATAATCCATCCTTTCGAGATTGATAGGGGTGTCAGAAAAGATGATATCATGACTCAAATTAAATTAGTTTGCTATAAATAGCCACCGCGCAGCGGTTTAGTACAACACTCGCTTCACACAAGGGCTGGTACCGGAACCGAATCCCAGTCCGGCATTACGCCACAGCCCTTCGCCGGATGCAAGCACCGCAAAGGAGATGGGCTCCGTGGGTCCGGCTCAGGGGCGTCGTGAAGCTGGGAACGTAGGCGACAATGCAACTGCGGAGAATATGAGGTGAGTAATTATGAAATATATTAACGCGGATATCTCGGAAGAAGATTTGGAGGAGTTTTTTCCGTTTTATAGAGATTATTATCGTGATATTTCCGATTATACAAGGTTTCATGATGCAATCGATCGATTCATTTGGCTGATTCGATATAGGTATTCAGATAAAGAGGCAATGAAAAGTAAAAAGTATCGTTTAGATTTACTATTTCAACAATATATAAAAGAACATAGGATTAAGCCGGAAGATTTAAAGAAAAACTTAATTGGTAAGGTATATTCGAATGAAAAGTTTACATATTTTCTACAACAAGGTTGGTATAATGAGCTTGCCACAGCATTCCCCTTTATCGACGACCCAATGAATCTTAGTACAAACCTAGTTTCATCAAATTCTAATTGGAAAGTTGACTTATTTCCTTCATGGTACATTATAAAAAGTTCCTGAATCCGTGATAAAGATATAATCTCTGGTGCTATTTTGGTTAGATTTTGATAAAAGCACAATCAGTACGATATTTTTGGGATTAATAAGCATAAAGACTATACATTCAGTTTTAGTACAAGCGGGACTTATACCAAAAGAGACACTTAAACAAGCCCTTGCATCTCTTTAAGAGCTGGGAAGTAAAAAGATATTATTATTGAGTATCTTAGCAAAATGAAGAATATAACCGGTTAAATGTTGTAAACCATGGGCTGTGTCTTCCGAAACGCAATCGATATCGCCGCGCATGCCGAACTAACTTTGATGCCAGGGTAATAATATTCTGAATTACTGTTTTTATCCGGCGGCGGAATACTTTTTTCTTAAGCGGGGCATCCGGCACTTTAAGACTTTCCTGTCCAATGATACGAAGCAAGTTATAGGCTAATACTCCTAAATGCAAGATGAGTTCATTGGTAGCGAATTTTCCCGATGGAAACCGTTCCAAATCCAGGTCTGTCTTTAATTCGCTATGAAATTGCTCGCATGTTCCATGATCATGGTATAACCGGATAATTTCCTTAGGATTATCCGGAAGCGTTGTCCAATAGGTGTCAAATTCTATGTCCGGAACCAGAAGCTGTTGTCCATGTTTATCTATGGTCCGTTCCGTTACTTCAAAGACTTGGTTGACGGTTTGCTCCAATCCCTTAATCTTTACAGGGATTGAACCGCGATAAATATTTTTTCCTTCCCGGGGTGATTCACACTCGCCTTTTTGCTGAGCTATCGCCAGCCAGCTTTCAGCCGTTTCTTTCCGGGGATTTCGTTTGACTATAAAGTCTACAGGGTACTCCTGCTGCAAACAGACCCGAAGATTATCCACACTATCATTACCTGCATCCATTCTAACAAGAAGGCCTTGATTTGTTATCTTTCTGGCATAGCGAATGCTTTGCGTTAAAAATTCATCTCCTTCAAACTGACAATGTGTTTTTCCTTCCCGAAGCTGAACATAAATTCCGTAGCCTTCCTGGCCAAGGTACGCAAACATAGGGGCATAACCATCACAACCTTTATAAGTCCGGCTCACTCCTTCTTTTTTGGTATTGGAGTTATCGAAAGGAGATACATCAATGTCCAGCGGAAGATAACAGCGTTTATTGTCATGTTTACCTACTTCAACCGGAGTAAGGGTTATATCCATTTTGCTCAAAAGATCTGCTGATTCTTCTAATAATATAGAAAGGCTGGATTTTTGCTGGGCTAGGTCATCTAAGCGCTGTCGTAATGTAGGACTGGAAGGAATATATTTAAGATCAAGGGCCATACGAAAAAAATCATCTTCACGAAAGGGCTCGATATGGTCATAATCATTTTTCCCTTGGCATAATAAACCCAGATAAGATGTGACAACGTCTCCGTTCTTAATGTCCGGAACCGATTTGATTTTGGGAAGACTGATTTCATTGAAACGTTGCTTAATCTTTGTTTTTGATAACAGTAATCCTATTAGTCCTAAGCCTGAATGCGTTGTAAGTGTTTCATCAGAATTTTCAAGTATAAATTTCATTTGCTGCACCTGCCTGGTGAAATTTGTTCTGTATAACTATTCCAATTATACCAAGCATCACAGCCGATTAATAGTTATTTCATTACGGATTCAGGAAGTTATTATGCTGTATATTCTTTCCATAATGCTTTTGTATTCACTAATTCAAACAATATTAATACTTTTCAGCATAGAAAGCCTACCAATCATTTTAATAATGCACTTTTAAAAAAGTTTACAAACAAACTAATCTATTATCCATTTAATTTATCTGATCCAATTATTGAAAATGCAGGCTATTTAAGAGGTGTAAACAAAAAAGAATGGGGATATATGTATTCAAAGTATCCTCGAAATCCATCTCAAAGCTTTTATGACGTTGAAAATGATTATTTAAATGATTTAAAAATGGTTCGAAATGAGTTGAAATGTACTGCACCTGCTACCATTATTGATTTACTGTATTTGTTTAGAGTTTGGGCAAATTATATTGGAAATGATACAGTTGTTAATTTAAGAAGTGGAGGATTATTACTTTTTTTAGAAAGAAATCTATATTCTTTAATTTTCTTTTTTGGAGGATTATGTGAATTATTAGCAATAGGATTTCTTGGAGAAGATGAGTTTTTGAAAGTATTTAAGAAGTTTTATGAGAGTTTTATACATGAGAAGAAGGACCTTTATGAAAATTGGTTTTACATACCTCTAATTAATAGAATTAGGATATATGAACATTTAGGATTAGTATCAAAGTTGCCAAATGAGATAAAACCACCTAACAAAGACCTTTTAAAACTATACTAAAGCGCATATCGCCTAAACATCGTATTTCTGCTTACGCATGCGTTCGCATTAATCCATAATATAATCAATTTCTAATGTTGTTGAAGGTGCTGAAATCAGTGCCTTTTTCTTTTGCCCAAAATTAAGAAAGGCGGAAACCACAAGGATGCGCTATTTCATGGCCATCGCGCGCAGAATACTTCGCTGGCGTTGAGTTTATCATGCGAAAAAAATGGACACACGGAATAAAAATCACAAATGCCGTGGCCGGGAACGATGTACCACGGCATTTTCTTTTCGGCTGGTGATACAAGAATAATCGTAACCCACGCCCAACATAAGACTACTGTCTTGTGTTGCAGCAAGCACTGAATTTGGCTAGCCAAATTCGCTTGTTAGGGGCTCTCGGCCCCTAATACCCCCTTCATACTACACTCCTATTAATCAAGAAAAGAGGTGCTATGAATGAACGAACTGCAACAAAAGTGGTGGGAGGAATTTCGCGCCCTCATTGAGTGCAAGGACATCCATCCTCCGCGAAAGGAGCTGGAGCGATGAGAAAACGGAATATCCAAATCATTGTACGGCTAAACGCCAAAGAGCAACAAAATCTTGCCAAGCAGGTAAAGAAATCAGGGCTTTCACAGGAAGCATTTATTCGTTCCCTTATCAATGGCTATGTGCCCAAGGAGCTGCCCCCTCTCGACTATTTTGCCATGACGCGGGAACTGCATGCCATCGGCGGAAACTTGAACCAGATTGCGGCCAAGGCCAATGCTACCGGGCATATTGACAAGACGGTATTTCAATACGAAGCCAACCGGCTCAGAAAGGCGGTACAGGATATTATGGAAGCGGTCACAGCGCCGGAAAGGAGAACCAATGGATAAGGAAACACAACTAATAACCCGTATCAACCGTAACTTTATGGACTACAAGGCAAAGATGCTTAAACTGGACGGACAGAAAATTTTTGAAAAAGCAGAGGAAATCGCCGCCTATACACAGGCCCACTGGTATTTGACAGTAGACCATCGCTATGAACCGGAGGAACTGGATTGCCTCCTGCTGTTTCAAAACCCCCTGGAGGTTGTGACCGACCAATACCAAAATGAGGTACGGTGTGTGAACGACGTGCTTGAGCTTGTCGTGATGAATACCTGCGACAAGCGGGAGGCTCTTGCGGATTACCCTTTGCTGAAAAAGCACGGGGAGCCGGAGCGATGAACGATGGCAACCACAGCCATATGGGACGTGACCGACCGCCTTGACCGGGTAATCGACTACGCCGCCAACCCCGAAAAAACCGAAAACCCCGATTTTGCCAGTCCCGAATTTCAAGGCTTGCGCAAGGTGCTGGATTATACCCAGCAGGATGTCGAAACCGAAAAGCAGTTTTATGTAACAGGCATCAACTGCGATCCGGCCACCGCCTGCGAGCAGATGGGCCGCACAAAGCGGCAATATCAGAAGCAGGACGGCATCCTGGCCTTTCACGGCTACCAAGCCTTTGCGCCGGGAGAAG
>JAIHAN010000110.1 GCA_020054815.1 Peptococcaceae bacterium
CGCACAAATACTTGGTATAAGTTATACTACACTCTGGCGAAAACTTAAAAAGCTGCAGAGAAAATTGCAAAACTGAAATACTGCAATTACAGATTGCAAAATGAAATAAGGAGGGCCTCTTAATTTTATAAATGCAGAGCCCTTTTTATTTTAAAACTTATAAAACCTATGGCATATCATAGTAAGTTTTTATTCAGATAAATTACAAAATGGAAAAAGGTGGAAATTTATTATTGCAAAATGAAATTAACGGATTAATCTTTTTCCACTTAATCCTTTAAGGTAAAGGTTTTTTCTTATGGCATAATTCTTGCTTGATAAAATCGTAGAACAAATTGCAGGAATCTTTAAAAAATAGGGAAAGAGGAGGGGTGGTTTTAACAATATATATGATATGCTTTAGCTTTTAAATTCATTAATAGGGAGGGAAATTAATGAAGCGAAGAACTGCGGGCATACTATTAGTTTTCATAATTGTATTGGCTTTAGTTGTTACTGGTTGTGGAAATCAGCCTGGAAAATCTGAACAGAAAGAAAAATACCCCGCCAAGCCTGTTACACTGATAGTACCCTTTGCCGCAGGTGGTGGTACTGACATTGGTACCAGGATTGTGGCCAAATATGCAGAAAAGCACTTGGGACAGCCACTGGTGATTAAAAACGTTGATGGCGGGGGAAGTGAGGTAGGCGTAACCCAGATGGTTAAATCACCGCCTGACGGTTATACCATTTGTGGTTTTAATTCAGCATCTGTCATATTAACTACTATGAGAAAAGCCAATTATCATCCCCTTAATGATGTAGAGCCTATCTGCCTGGTAGTATCCGACCCCAGACTTTTTGCGATCAGAGCCGATGATAACAGATTCAAGAGCGCAGCTGACTTTATCAAATATGCGAAAGAAAATCCGAATAAATTAACTATTGGTACCTCAGGGGCAGGTACCTCTGGACACTTATCTATTCTCGCCATGAACAAAGCCGCAGGAGTTGAGGCCAAAGCAGTACACTTTGGCGGTGCCGGTGAGTCTAAAGCCGCCTTCCTGGGAGGGCACATTGATGCCATCGCTCAAACCTATGGCGAGGTTCTTGCGATGCTGAACGAAGGTAAAGCAAAGGTCATCGCTGTAGCTACAGAGGAAAGAATGAAAGAGCTTCCCAATGTTCCCACCTTTAAAGAAATTGGTATCGACCTGGTTATTGCATCGAATAGAGGATTTGCTGCACCTAAGGGTACACCCAAGGAAGCCATTGCAAAACTTGCCGATGCCTTTAAGAAAGCCTCAGAAGACCCGGAATACCTTAAAGAAATGGAGAAGATGGGATTACCGGCAAAATATTTAGGACCTGAAGAGTTCGGTAAGCTCAATAAACACGAGTTTGAAATATATTCAGTCATTTCCAAGGAACTAACCAAGTAGGTAAGGCTGGATTGGCTTATGCCAATCCAGCTAAATATCTAAAAAAGGGGGGGAATGATTTGTTACTGGATAGAAAGATTGCACTTGTGTTAATGGCCGTTTTCCTATTATTTTACGCTGTTTCTTATATGTACCCGCCGGAAACCGTTTCATTTCCCAGGTTTTTATTATGGATTTTCCTTGGCTTATCTATCCTGCTATTTACCTTCCCACGAAAACACCCCGACTATAGTTTAAAGATAGTATTCTCCAGGGAGAAGGTTGTTTCTATTCTTTTGCTTATCGCTTATGCCGTGATTTTTCCGATAATTGGCTTTTTTACCACGACATTTGCCTTTGCTGTGTTGTATATGTGGATTTTCAACCATAGCGGAATACGGCAGTATATAATTGTCACAGCTATCTATCTGATAGTGGTATATTTTGTCTTCCAGAAATGGCTGTATGTCTGGTTTCCCGAAGGCTTACTTATGTAGATGTATAGGGGGTGAATATTGTATGGACATCAATGTAATAGATATTGCTATGCGTGTATTTAGTATATCTAACATATTGTTAGCCGCAGGGGGTACATTGATGGGCATTATCTTTGGGGCTCTGCCCGGATTTACTGCAGCCATGGGTGTTGCCGTTTTATTGCCTATAACTTTTGGTATGGACCCTGCATCCGGCTTGATACTATTAGGATCCCTTTTTGGCGGCGCTATGTACGGCGGCTCCATCTCCGCCATACTCATTAACACACCCGGGACCCCTGCCGCCGCCGCTACAACCCTTGACGGCCATCCCATGGCCAAAAAAGGTTTAGCCGGTGAAGCCCTGAGGGAAGCAGTCTTTGCTTCATTTTTAGGAGGTATCTTTGGTGTAACAGTGCTGCTTTTATTCTCCCCGCCCCTTGCGAAAATCTCTTTAATGTTTGGACCGCCAGAATATTTTCTCCTGGCTTTATTTGGTTTGACCATCATTGCAACAATAAGCGAGAGGGCTGTGTTCAAGGGGCTAATAGCCGGTGTTTTGGGGCTTTTGATCAGTACTATCGGGATGGATCCTTTACTTGGTATACCCAGGTTTACCTTTGGAGTGGTTAACCTTATCGATGGGGTCCAACTGGTACCGGCCATGATTGGACTTTTTTCCATACCTGAAACCTTGGATCTTATACGTAGTTACGTAAATAAGGATACAGACACTTATGTAATGACCCCGGAGCTGAAGAAAATAAAAGTCGGCTTTCCCAGCCTAAAACATATTCTTACTTTTTTACCCATATATATTAGATCTTCTATTATTGGTACTGGTGTTGGTATCCTGCCCGGAGCAGGGGGGAGTATTGCCAGTTTTATGGCATATAACGAGACTAAAAGAGCATCCAAACATCCCGAAAAATTCGGTACAGGCATTTCCGATGGTATTGCCGCATCGGAGTCCGCCAATAATGCTATGGCTTCAGGCGCTTTAATACCCATGCTTACCCTGGGTGTACCCGGAGACTCCGTCGCAGCAATTATGATGGGGGGCTTTTGGTCCATGGCCTGCAGCCAGGTGCTGAGTTATTTTCACGTAACGCTGATATTGTGTATACCTTTATTTTTGCTCTCTATCTGGCTAATGTGATGCTGCTTTTGTATGGAACCTTTTTTGCGCCATATTTTACCATTGTCACCAATACCCCTAAACATATTCTGGCGGCATCCGTCATGATGCTTACTGTAATAGGATCATTTGCCCTGAGAGGTAATCCCTTTGATGTGTACGTGATGGTGGCCTTTGGTATTCTCGGTTATATTATGAAGGCCCACGGTTTCAGTGTGATACCTACCGTGCTTGGTATTATTCTAGGGCCCATGGCTGAGAAGGGGTTAAATGGCACTCTCTCCATTAGCTATGGACAGAATATTCTCTTCTTTATGTTGGGACGTCCCATTTCTCTGGTTCTTATAGTCCTTACCTTGCTGTCAGTAGGTTTCCCCATCTACCGGAGGATAAAGGACACTCACAAAGCAGTTGGTAACTACGTTAAGTGAGTTAGGGTTTCTTAAATAGAATGAGGGGGTCTTTCTATGAACATACCTAAAGTGGGTTTTATCGGGTTTGGAGAAGCTGCTTATAATCTTGCCAAGGGGCTAGCTGGGGAAGGGATAGCAAGCATCACTGCCTACGATAAGTTTTGGAATGTGGAACCTCAAGCCACCATAATTCAGAGAAGGGCTCGGGAAGCCGGTGTGGTGCTTGCAGAAAGTTTAAGTGAGATGATCCGGGAGGCAGATTATATTTTCAGTGCTGTTAGTGCCAACTTAGCCCTGCCTTTGGCCCGGGAAGCTCAAGGGTATCTTAAGGAAGGTCAATACTATGTGGATATTAATGCTGCTTCGCCCATGACCAAAGAAGAGGTGTCAGAAGTTATATTAAACTCAGGGGCATATTTTGTGGATGGAGCAGTGATGGGGCCAGTGCCCGTCTATGGTCATAAGGTTCCAATCTCCGCTTGTGGTAACGGGGCCAGAGCCTTTATTGAAACATTTGCCAAATATGGGATGGATATATCATATATGGGGGAGAAGCCCGGGAGTTCTTCTGCTTCTAAAATGTTCCGGAGTATCTTTATGAAGGGATTTGTTACACTTCTTTTGGAATCAATTGTAGCCAGTCATAAATATGGGGTGGAAGACGATGTACTGGCCTCCATACAAAAAACCCTGGAAGACGGTTCATCCATCCTGGAGGTAATTAATAATCTTTTGACCAGGGGTGTGATTCATTCGGCGCGAAGAGAACATGAGATGGAAGAAGTTATAGCCACGTTAAAAAGCCTTAATGTAGACTACACTATGTCCAATGCTACCAAAGAAAAACTAAGATGGTGTACCAGTTTAGGTTTTAAAGAGTATTTTAAGGGTATTCCTCCACAGGATTATCACGAGATTTTGCTTGCCTATGACAAACTTAACGAAGAAAATACGGGAGTTTAGAGGTGTGAACAGGATGTCAGTACCATACAGTAAACTATTGGCCAATTATATTCATGGTATTGTTTGGAGTCACATCCCTGATAATGTCATAGAAACAGCAAAACTTTTTGTATTAGACTATATTGCTTCCGCACTGGCCGGCTACAAGGTTAACAGTATATTTAACAAGGCTATAACCAATGTATATTTTGGGATGGGGGGGAAGGGGGAAAGTAGTGTTTTCTTTTATCAAAAGAAACTTCCTGCCCCCCATGCTGCCCTGCTTAATGCCGCTTTTGGCCACGGGGCTGACCTGGATGACGGGCACAGGACGGCCCAGGGGCATCCCGGTGTCACCGTAATTCCTGTTGCACTTTCATTGGGAGAAGCCTTTGAGTTAAGCGGCAAAGATGTCCTACTCTCGATTGTTGTAGGATATGAAATTTTTGTAAGAGTGGCCAAAACAATTAACCCCTCACATTTTAACAGAGGTTTTCATACTACGGGTACCGTGGGCACACTCTCTGCAGCGGCCGCAGCGGCCAAGATATTTGGTTTATCAACAGAAAGGATTCAGCACACCTTAAGCTTAGCTTGCCTGCAGAGTGGGGGCTTGCTAGAAGTTACCAATAGCGGTCAAATGGCAAAGCCCTTTCACCCAGCTAAGGCCGCTTATAATGGGATCGTTGCAGCTTTAGCCGCCAGGGAAGAGATACAGGGACCCAGTGCGATATTTGAGGGCGACAAGGGTTTCCTTAAAGCTATGTGTGATGGATATAACCCGGATATGCTAACGCATAAACTTGGTTCAACCTTTGAACTTACAAAATGCTATTTTAAGCTGTACCCTGCCTGCAGGCACACCCACGCTGCCATAGATGCTGCCCTCAAATTAAGAGATAAAGTTTCTTATTCGTATTCTGATATTCAAAAAATAAAAATTTACACCTATCCTGCGGCCATTAAATTAACGGGTAATATATACCTGCCTCGTACCGTGGATGAAGCAAAGTTTAGTTTGCCTTATGCAGTGGCAACGGCATTATATAAAGGCAAATTCACCCTGGATGAATTAGACACGGCCAGTAGTTGTACTGATAGTATAAAAATGCTGGTCGAGAAGATAGAAATAGTGAGCGATCCTGCCTTAGAAAACAGGGAAGCCAATATTCGGGGAGCGCAAGTAGAATTATATATGGATAACGGCAGAGTGATCTCTGAAAGAATTAATCTTCCCAAAGGAGATCCTGAGGAACCGGTAGGGAAAGAAGATATTGTTATAAAGCTTAAATATTGCTCTGAAGGTATTTTAACCTTAAGCCAGCAGCAGCGGGTGATTGATTTTGTTGAGAACCTGGAGAAAAAAGAAAATATCAATCAGTTAACCGGTTTATTAAGAAAGTCAAGTTAAGAATCACTCTAACTAAGGAGGGGTGGGGGGGCATACTTCATGGGAAAAACAATAGCTGAGAAAATCTTTAGCACTCACTGCAAGAAGGATGTTTACGCCAATGATCTGGTTATTGCAGAGATAGACTATATTATGGCCCATGACGGAAATGGGCCGCTGGCCATTGATATTTTCCGCAAAATGGGCGGCGAAAAGGTATTTGACCCTGGCAAAGTGGCATTTGTATTAGACCACTATGTACCGAGCCCCAACGAAAATGTTACTAGAATTCATGATACAATCCGCAATTTTGCAAAGGAACACAATTGTCAACTTTACGAAGTGGGTGAGGGCATTTGTCATCAAATTATGATGGAAAAAGGTAACATTCAGCCGGGGGGACTAATTGTTGGCAGTGATTCTCATACGTGTACTTATGGTGCCTTAAATGCCTTTGGTACCGGAACCGGTTCGACGGATTTTGCCGCCGCCATGCTAACCGGAAAGTTATGGTTCAAAGTCCCGGAAACAGTATTAATTAATCTGTCCGGTAAACCTGTGCCCGGTGTATATGCTAAAGATGTTATTCTCTACATTGCATCCCTCGTTAAAGCGGATGGGGCAACATATCAGGCTATGGAATTTACAGGTGATTATGTAACAGCCATGAATATGGACGGAAGATTTACTTTTTCTAATATGGCAGTGGAGATGGGAGCTAAGGCAGGTTTGTTTGAATTTGATGACTATACCCGTGACTGGTTTGAAAGGCATGGTATAAATCTAGAAAATGAACCCGTTAAGTCAGATGGGGATGCAGGGTATAGCTTGATGATACAAGTGAATGCCGGTGAAGTTGTTCCCATGATTGCTAAACCTCATACTGTTGATAATGTATCACCCATCACTGATGTCCTTGATACTCCCATAAATCAGGCTTATCTGGGAACCTGCACGAATGGAAGGTTTAGTGATTTAGAAATAGCTCATAGGATTTTGAAGGGTAAGAAGATACACAAAAATACTAGAATGTTTGTTGCTCCAGCTTCAAGGAAGGTTTATCTTGAGGCCATTAAAGTGGGAATTATAGAAGACATGGTAGAAGCCGGGGCCATAATTATACCCCCCGGGTGTGGGTGCTGTGTCGGCGCCTGTAATGGAATACCCGGAGATGGAGAAAAGGTTATATCCACTGCTAATCGTAACTTCAAAGGACGTATGGGCAACAGTAAAGCTGAAATATATCTTGCTTCTCCAGCCACCGTTGCTGCATCAGCATTGTTTGGAAGGATAACTGACCCGAGAACATTGTTATGAGGTGTTTTTATGAAGGGCAGAGTTCATAAGCTGGGTGATGATATAAATACCGATTACATCATCGCAGGAAAAAATAAAAGGGATACCTATGACCCCCAGGTAATAGCCAAACACTTATTTGAAGATCTCGACCCAACCCTTTATCCCAGGATTAAAAAGGGAGATATTATCGTTGCAGGTAAAAACTTCGGTTGTGGTTCCTCCCGGGAGGCAGCCCCCTCAGTCATTCAAGCTGCAGGCATAAGTGCGATTATCGCTAAGTCCTTCGGGAGAATCTTTTTTAGGAATGCCATAAATATAGGTCTTCCCGTTTTAGAATGTGATACATCTGGGATAGAAGATGGCGATGAACTGGAAGTTGATTTTAGTAAAGGGGTAATTATAAATCATAGAAAAAGAACGACTTTGCCAGCTAAAAAACCTCCACAAGCCATACTTTCTATTTTCCGGGAGGGTGGGCTGGTTAATTACCTGAGAAACCATAAACAGTTTGAATTCGAATTAGAGTGATAAAGATGGTCCCGGGGAAATTAATTTTCCCATTAGTTTAGAATATTAACTGAGAAAGTTGTTATATAAAGGTTTTTAGGGGTTTTGGGGGACATTGTGAGCCGTATATGTAATAAGGGAGCCAGTACACCATAGTGCTGGCTCCCTTACTTTTAAAACTTAGTGGAAACGTTCTGTTAGTCTTTCGCCTGTCCTGTTTTCATCCCACCATGCCGGCTGCTCCTGTGCTACAAAGGGGCCTTCACTCGGTGTCTCGTGGTATCTGGGAGTAGGTGTCAAGCCCCTGTAGGCCTGAAGGTAAATCTCCTTCAGTTCCGCGATCAGGGGCATCCTGGGATTGGCCGTGGTAGCCTGGTCTTCAAAAGCCTTCTCCGAAAGTATATCTACCACCTGCAGAAAACGATCCTCCGGTATGCCCATTTCCCGTAACGACAATGGCATATCCAGTTTCCTCATCAGTTCAATGACGGCCCCAATGAGACTGTTGATACCTTCATCCGTGGTCCTGCCTGGCAGTCCCAGGAACCTGGCAAGCTCGGCATACTTCTCATGAGCAACATAGTGTTCATATTTGGGGAAGACATTGAACTTGGTAGGTTTGGAGGCATTATAGCGGATGACATAGGGTAAGAGGATGGCATTAGCCCGGCCGTGTGGGATATGGAATTCACCACCCAATTTATGGGCTAAGCTGTGATTAATGCCCAAAAAAGCGTTGGTAAAGGCCATCCCGGCAATAGTTGAGGCATTATGCATTTTCTCACGGGCCAGCTTGTCAGATGCATCCCGGTAGGACCTGGGCAGGTACTGAAAAACCAGCTGGATGGCTTTTTGCGCCAGGGCATCGGTATAATCAGAAGCCATCACCGATACATAAGCTTCCAGGGCATGGGTCAGCACGTCCAGGCCTGTGTCCGCTGTAACACCTGCTGGAACACTCTCCACGAATTCCGGATCAACAATGGCTACGTCGGGTGTCAGCTCATAGTCGGCTAACGGGTATTTGATATTTGTCTCCGGGTCTGTGATCACGGCAAAAGAAGTGACTTCAGAACCTGTGCCCGAAGTGGTAGGAATGGCCACCAGCTTGGCTTTTCTGCCCAGACGGGGGAACTTGGTGACCCGCTTGCGAATATCCATGAATTTCAGGCGCAGTTCCTCGAATTTCGTTTCAGGATATTCATAAAACAGCCACATGGCCTTGGCTGCATCGATTACTGAACCGCCCCCCAGGGCGATGATCACATCGGGCTGGAAGGCGTTGATGGCCTCAGTCCCTTCCATCACTACCTGTACGGTAGGGTCAGGCAGCACCCTGTTGAATATTTCCGAGTGGACATAGTTGCGGCCTAACCTCTTTCTCAAGTGGTAGAGTACTTTGTCAACATAACCCAATTTGGTCATCATTTCATCGGTGACAATAAAAGCCTTGGAAATGTCAGGCATTTTGGAAAGGTACTGGACTGAACCCCGTTGAAAATAAATCTTCTCCGGGATTTTAAACCACTGCAAGTTGTATCTTCTTTTGAGCACCCGTTTTCTGTTGATTAAATTAACAGAAGTGACATTGGCGGTGGTACTGTTTCTGCCAAAGGAACCACAACCCAGGGTCAGTGAGGGCATGTTGGTGTTGTAGACATCGCCAATAGCCCCATGGCTGGAGGGCTGGTTGATGATGAGCCTGCCGGTATTGACCTGCCGGGCAAATTCATTGATGACCCTCTCATCATGGGAGTGAATGACCGCCGAGTGGCCCGAACCGCCGAAATTGACCATTTCCACAGAACGTTTAATCCCTTCGTCCGAGTTTTTGACCCGGTAACAGGCCAGAACGGGGCTCAATTTTTCCCGGGAGAGGGGATATTCAGAGCCCACCCCTTCCAGTTCAGCCACCAGGATTTTCGTATTCGCCGGAACCGTGAACCCGGCCTTCCGGGCAATTTCAGGAGCCGGTTGGCCCACAATTTCAGGATTCATGGCTGATTTAGTCACATCGATGACCAGGCTCTCCAGCCTTTGCTTTTCTACGTCGTTGACAAAATAACACCTGTTCTCTTTCATATAGGATACAACCTGGTCATAAATCTCCTCATCAATGATCACTGCTTGCTCCGAGGCGCAGATAACGCCGTTGTCAAAAGTTTTGGAAAGGATCAAGTCGGTAACGGCTCTTTTAATGTCTGCCGTCTTTTCGATATAGCAAGGTACATTTCCCGGCCCTACGCCCAGGGCGGGCTTGCCCGCACTGTAGGCAGCCTTGACCATGGACGAACCTCCGGTAGC
>JAIHAN010000111.1 GCA_020054815.1 Peptococcaceae bacterium
GGACGGTTGACGAAAGTTGGCCGTAGGCCCCCCCACATCATGGATATACCCTTTGAAATCCGGGGCCAGGGTCATCTCATGGGCTTCCTGCAAGATAGACTGGTGGGACCTGTTTTGAATAATCCGCCCCTGGTGAAAATGCAGGGCACAGAAGGCACAAGCCCCAAAACAGCCACGATGACTGGTGATGCTGAATTTAATCTCTTCCAAAGCCGGTACGGGAGTGTTTTTATAGATCGGGTGGTATGTTCTGCTGTAGGGAAGGTTATAAATCCTGTCCATTTCTTCCTGGGTCAAGGGTGGCGCTGGAGGATTCTGTATTAAGTACCTGTCCTGGTGGAACTGGGCCAAACCTCTGCCGCGAATAGGGTCTTGCTCCAAATAGGAGATTTTAAAGGCCTGGGCAAAGGCTTCTTTGGAAGCTGTACACTCCTCAAAGGAGGGCATTTCCAAATATCTTTCAGGCTTTTTCTCGGAAATATAGCATATTCCGGGTAAAGCAGTTAATTCTGACCAGGTTTTGCCTTCCTTTAGACCCCCGGCAATGTGTTTAATCTGATACTCGGCCATCCCATAAACTAAAAGGTCTGCCTTACTGTCAAAAAGAATGGAACGTCTTACCTTATTATCCCAGTAATCATAATGGGCAAAACGACGAAGGGAGGCTTCTATACCGCCGATAATAATTGGTTTATTCCTGAATACCTGCCTGGCCAGGTTGGTATAAACAATGGTTGCCCTGTCGGGGCGTAAACCCCTTTGACCTCCGGGAGAATAAAGATCCCGGGATCTTTTTTTCTTCCGGGATGTATAATGGTTGAGCATAGAATCAAGATTACCCGCCGTGATTAGGACGCCTAAATCTGGAGTACCCAATTTCAGCAGGGACTGGGGGTCGCGCCAGTTGGGCTGGGGGATAATACCTACTTTAAACCCCAGATAGTCCAAATAACGCCCGATGATGGCTGCACCAAAACTGGGGTGATCAACATAAGCATCACCCGTTATAATTATAAAATCAAGATAATTCCAGTTCAGTTGTTCCATTTCTTCTCTGGAAATGGGTAAAAAAGGAACCGCCACTACTATCACCACACCATCATATATTGGGACATTCCTGCCCTTTTCGCTTTCCGACTTCCCAAGTCCCTCTGAAAACTACTAGTAACTAGTAACTAGTAACTATTTAACCTTTTCTTATCTTACCACTTTAACAAATAATTTAAATACTTATTTTTCTACATATAAATGGAGCGAGATAAAACAAGAAAAGGAAAACAAACTAAAGGCGACCGGAGCCTTCCTAAAAAGGGTTTTCAGTCGCCAATGAGAGCACTTTATTGTTAAAAAGTCCTTTAAACTTTTATTTCCTTCAGTTCATTATCTTCCAAAATATATGTTTTATTTATGACTTTACCTTTGTTGCCCAGTATTCCCAGATCGGAGCTGTTAATTTTTACATTAACCACACCTGCATTGCCTAAAATAAAGGTTATTTTATTTTTGGCGGTAAAAGATTTTTCCTCCCCTTTTTTCATGGTTCCTTCAAAAATTATATTTTTATCATCCTTGACTTGTACCCAGCATGTAGCATCGACAATTGTAAGTGTTAAGTTAATATCCTCTTGTAATGGGGGGGGTAATTGTGAATCTCCGTTGGAAGAAGACGGGTTTTCATTGTTGGAAGAGTTATTAGGATTATTTTCCCCTGGTGTGTTTACTTCAGGTGGTTTTACACCCGGCGTGTTAATAACCGACGGTTTGGGAGCAGTGAAGTAGTGCTCATATAAATATTGTGAACCCAATAATAAAGCTATGGCTAAAAGCCCCAAGATCATACCAAGCCTGCGGGGCGGCCGCGTTGGTAAATCTATTTTTTGTAAATGTGGTTCCTTTTCAGGTATTTCCTGGGGAGTTATGACGTCATTGAGGGCTGCCAGGAGGCTCACATCATCGAGACCAAGATAACGGCTGTAGGTTTTCAAGAATCCTCTCAAGTAGACCCGGCCAGGTATGACATCCCAGTGCTCATTTTCCAGGGCCTCAAGATAACGCCGGCGAATTTTAGTATCTTTTTCAATGACTTCCAAGGACAAACCATTTTTCAGGCGGGCTTTACGTAAAGATTCACCAATCAGACTCATAGGTCACCTCCTTCACTTTTTCATCTTATAAGGAATTCTTTAAGTTTTTCCAAGACCACTTCTGGGTAAGCAGCATTAAGATTTAACTCATAAGCTTCCGAAGGCTGGTCCGGATATTTGTATAGAGGATCATAATAATCCAGAAGTAAGGTCTCTACCACATCGTGATAATCCTTAGTTTTTAAAAGGGCCAATAATTGTTCAACTTTAGCAGACCCTAGTCTTTTTCTTAAATTGTTGATGGCCGCAGCTAACTGCTCTTCGTTAAAGGAACTGTTTTCATCAAGATAAGTCTGGATTAAACGGACTATCCTGTTTTCTAACGAATCATAGATTAATACTTTACGGCCCTTTTGCATAGCCTGAAAAAAACTTAAGGGTATGAAAACCGAGCCTATACGCCGGCTCTCACATTCTACGGCTATGCGGGGAAAGTTTTGTAATTTTCGGCAGGCACAAAAAAGCATACCTTCGAATTGTTTTTGGCTGGGCGGTTTTTTCATACCGATATGTCCAAAAACAGAACCCCGGTTATTGGCCAAACCCTCCAGGTCAATAGCGGGAAGGCCGGTGGCAATGAGATCTTGTAAGATTTCTGTCTTACCTACTCCGGTAAGGCCGTGTAAAACCACAATTTCTTTTTCGAAAGGTTTGGCAAAGAAATCATTGACATAATGACGAAAGGCTTTATAACCGCCGATCAGGCGATAATGTTTGATGCCCAGGATATGGAGTACCTGGCAAAGAGACTTGCTGCGCATACCGCCTCGCCAGCAGTACAGAACCAGTGTTTTCTCCTTGGCCAACTGTTTCAGTTGCTGGGTTAAATGGGGCAGCTTGGGAGCAATAATGGCAAAACCCCTATCCACAGCTTTTTCCGGTGATTCTTGCTTATAGATGGTACCTACCATGGCCCGCTCGTCATCTTCCATCAGTGGTAAATTGAGAGCTCCCGGTATATGGGCCTCCTCGTATTCACAAGGCGAACGCAGGTCGACAAAAATAACATTGTCTAAACCTAACGCTTCCTCTATATTTATTAAGTTTTCCATGAAAAACCTCGTCCCTCTTTAAGACAACCTTAGCAAAAAGGCAATCTCTAAATTTCAGTATAATCATTTGAAGGTGAACTGAGCAAGTTCATAATGCTGGTGCAGGTGGCATTATGTGCCAAAGGTTTTTTCGTACTCCTCCCACGTCATCCGGACAGCCCGGGGTTTGCTGCCTTCATACCCGCCAACAATTCCTCTTTCTTCCAACTGGTCAATAATGCGGGCAGCTCTAGTATAACCAATTCTCAGGCGGCGCTGCAGCAGGGAAATGGAGGCTTGTCCGCTTTCGATAAATATTTTGGCGGCTTCAGCCAGTAATTCATCTTCCTCAGCCATCTCCGTTACTTCGTTTTCTGAATTCTGCCAGGGCTCTGCTAAATATTCCGGGTTCTTCTGGATTTTTAGATATTCTACCAGGGATTCAATCTCCTGGTCAGAGACATAGACACCCTGTACGCGAATGGGCTTGGCCATACCGGTAGGATAAAACAGCATATCACCCCGTCCCAGCAGGCGTTCTGCTCCCCCCATGTCCAGTATGGTTCGTGAATCTGTCTGGGATGAGACGGCAAAGGCGATACGAGATGGAATATTGGCTTTAATCACACCGGTGATGACGTCAACGGAGGGTCTTTGTGTAGCCACAACCAGGTGAATGCCCGCAGCTCTCGCCATCTGGGCCAAACGGCAAATGGCATCCTCTACGTCTGCAGGGGCTACCATCATCAGGTCAGCCAACTCGTCAATGAGGACGACAACATAGGGTAATGCAGGAGAGGCAGCAGTGGGGTCTTCCTCTTTTTTCACCACATTATAGCGGGTAATATCCTTAACGCCCAGGCCCGCAAAAAGTTCATACCTGTTTTCCATTTCATGAACGGCCCAGCGCAGGGCAGTGGCGGCTTTCTTGGAATCGGTAACCACCGGAGATATTAAATGTGGTATACCGTTAAAAGTGGAAAGCTCTACGACTTTGGGATCAATCATTAACAACTTCACTTCATCAGGCTTGGCTTTAAATAAAATGCTGGCAATGAGGGCGTTCATACAGACACTTTTTCCCGAACCGGTAGCGCCTGCAATAAGGAGATGGGGCATTTTCCCCAGATCGGCAACGATAGGATTGCCGGCAATATCTTTGCCAAGGGCCACGGTAAGTTTTGATTGGGAGTCTTGAAAAAGAGTAGTTTCTAATACTTCCCGCAGGCTAACGGTGGCGATTTCCTCATTGGGCACTTCAATACCGACAGCGGCTTTTCCGGGTATGGGGGCTTCAATTCGGACCTGCGGTGCTGCTAAAGAAAGGGCAATATCGTCGGCTAGATTGACAATACGGCTTACTTTCACGCCGGGAGGTGGTTGGATTTCGTAACGTGTAATGGCCGGCCCCCGGCTTACCTGGGTAACACGTGCCTTTACACCAAAATTTTCGAGGGTTTCTTCCAAAATATGTACGTTATCAGTAATATCTTTATTCAAGCGCTGGCTTTTTATTTTGGTGGGAATTTGCAATAAATCTATAGGGGGGAGTTTAAAATCGTCATTCTCACGGTGAGGAAATACTTTATGCTCAACGGGTTTGGGCAAGATGTCTTTCCCTTTCACGGGTTTAGGTATAACCTTTACCAGAGCCGGTGAGGATGGGGAGGTGCCCTGAAATACTTGATTATTCTCGTTATGATCGATGATAACGGGCTTAGGCAAAGGATTTTCCTGGGGTAACGAAGGGCTGGCTTTAATACCTTTCTGCTCCCCTTTTTCTTCCTCCACTTTTTCGAAAATAAAATCAATCAGTGCCTGTCTGGTATTGGTGCCGAAATTGCTAATAAAAGCTGAAAACTGACTGAACAGCTCTCCCAAAGTTTTTTTTGCAATGCCCATCACTGAGATGACTGTGCACGCACCCAGAAAGATATAAGAACCACCTTTCCCGAAAAGCGCCAGTGTTATTTTGGCCAGGAAGTAACCGGTGATCCCGCCTCCTGCCCCCTCCCAGCTGGCAGCAAGAGTATGTTTATCCACAGGCAATTTAATATGTAAAAATGTAAGGAGGGTTAAAAGCAGGGAAACCCAGGATATGATAAACAACTTGTCCCAGGCCGTTCTGTGCCATATTTTAGAGATACCCATGATAAAAAGAACTAAAGGTAGAAGATACTTTCCTGAACCAAGGAAAGTGGTAATAACTCTAAAGATAAAATTTCCTATGGCGCCGATGGTACTGGCTGTATTATTAGAAAGCCCCTGCCATAAGCAGAAAGCAATAAAAAAACTAAAAGTTAAAAGTGTGATCCCCCATAATTCCTGTTTGATTTCTTCTTTTAATGTCCTGGATTTTGGCATATTTTCACCTCTACACATAAGTGTACTATTACCCATGTCCCGGGGCAATGGATTTTGCGGAATAAAAAAGAAAAAACCTCAAGAGCGAGGTTTTTAAATATTACTTTTTAATCACTGGTTCAACGAGCACTGACATGCCGGGTTGAAAACGTTTATTTAGATATACTTGTGGATCGGTGCTTAAAATTCTTTCAATCCTGATTTGGTTGTGATGATTCCTTGATACTTGTATCTGCACTTCATTTATTACCAGTTCTTCTAAGCCCGGTTGTGATTCTTCATTTACGGATTGCCAGATAAGCTCCGGGGGCACAGGCGTATAGAGAATCATTGTAAATGTCTCCTTTGATTTTTCTCCTTAATCAATTCATTTAACTTTTTTACAGCCGGGGATAAACTGCCTACCTCATTAATCAGCCCAACCTCAACAGCGTCCTTACCTACCAGAACCGTACCAATATCCCTGGCCAGTTCACCAGTACGAAACATCAACTCGCGTATTTTGCTGTCACTAATCTTGGAATGTTTCTCGATAAATTTAATGACACGATCCTGCATTTTGTCTAAGTACTCATAAGTCTGGGGTACGCCAATGACTAAGCCGGTAAGACGGATAGGATGAATAGTCATGGTGGCAGTCTCGGCAATGAAAGAATAATCGGCCGAAACGGCAATAGGTACACCGATACTGTGCCCGCCTCCCAGGACGATGGAAACCGTGGGCTTCGATAAACCGTCAATCATCTCGGCGATGGCTAAACCTGCTTCTACATCCCCACCTACCGTATTGAGAATAATTAACATGCCGTCTATTTGCGGGTTTTGTTCAACAGCAACTAATTGAGGTATAACATGTTCATACTTAGTGGTTTTATTTTGCGGCGGCAGAATCATATGCCCTTCCACCTGGCCCACGATGGTAAGACAATGAATGTTGGTCGTGGGAGGTTCTGGTACCTGAGTCACGCCAAGCTCTTTTATACTTTGAATTTCTTTGTTTTCGATTCTATCCTCCGTTCCGGCGCTTGGTCCGGTATTAGTCTCATTGGCCAGACCACCAGGGGCATCGTCCCCGATCTTTTTGGGTTTTAACGGGTGATATTTTACCAAAAGGATCACACTCCTTATATAGGCTAAAACTATCATGTGTATTAATAAAAGAAAAAATGCGTCCCGAAGGACGCATCTTCCTAAACTTCCATGATGATGGGGATGATCATAGGACGACGTCTCATTTTCTCGTAGAGATATTTGCCTAAAGTATCTCTGATTTGTGACTTCATGGTGGACCAGTCTGTTACACGTTTTTCAAAGCACTTGTCCAGTACACCTTTAACTTTTTCTTTGGCTTCTTCCATTAATTCTTCCGATTCTCTCACGTAAACAAAACCCCGGGAGACAATATCAGGACCGGCTACAACCAGATTTTCTGCCTTATTGATGGTGACAACGACAATCAAAATACCATCCTGGGACAGTTGTTTTCTGTCACGTAACACAATGTTGCCAACGTCGCCGACTCCCAGCCCGTCAATCAAAACTCTCCCTGCCGTCACTCTACCGGCAATTGTTCCTTTTTGCTGGGTAAATTCCAGAACCTGGCCGTTTTCAACTACAAAGATGTTTTCTTTGGGGATACCTACGGTCTGGGCCAAATGAGAATGTTTAACGAGATGACGGTACTCGCCGTGAACAGGAACAAAAAATTTAGGTTTTACAAAGTTTAGCATTAATTTTAATTCTTCCTGGCTGGCGTGACCTGAAACATGGATCCCGCTTACTGATTCGTAAATAACTTCTGCACCCTGACGGAAAAGCTGGTTGATTGTCCTTGCCACCAGTTTTTCATTACCCGGTATGGGAGTGGCCGAGATGATCACGGTGTCACCGGGTACAATTTCCACCCTGCGGTGGTCAGACATAGCTATACGCGTCAGGGCTGACATAGGCTCCCCTTGGCTTCCCGTGGTTAGGACTACAACTCTGTTGCGCGGATAAGAAGAGATATCATCCAGCTCAATTAACGTATCATCGGGAATATCCAAGTAACCCGTTTCCTGGGCAATGGTAACAACGTTTACCATGCTTCGCCCGGCAATGGCAATCTTCCGGTTATACTTAAATGCCGCATTGATGGCTTGCTGGATGCGGTGGACATTGGAGGCAAAAGTGGCGACGATAATTCTCTCCTTAGCCTGGCGAAAAGTTTCTTCAAAAGTTTGTCCGACGACACGTTCGGACATGGTAAAGCCGGGTCTTTCTACGTTGGTACTGTCGGAAAGCATGACGAGAATCCCTTTTTGGCTTAATTCAGCGATACGCGCGAAATCGGTGACAGCACCGTCGACGGGAGTTTGGTCTAATTTAAAATCGCCGGTGTGCAGTACTATACCTTCTGGTGTGTGAAAAGCGGCGCCAATGGCGTCGGGTATACTGTGGCTTACCTTAAAAAATTCCGCGGTAAAGTACGCACCTAATTTTACAGATTCCCTGGGACGAATAGGGATAAGTTTTGCATTTGCTACATTATTCTCTTTTAATTTGGCCTGTAACAGGCCTAAAGTTAGTTTTGTTCCGTACACAGGAACATTTATCTCTTTTAAGACATAGGGCATGGCTCCGATATGGTCTTCATGTCCGTGAGTTAAGATGATTGCCTTGATCATTTCTTTGTTTTCAAGGAGATAAGTGGTATCGGGAATGACGATATCAATTCCCAGCATTTCATCTTCCGGAAACATAAGACCGGCGTCCACAACAATGATTTCGTTGTTGTAACGCAGGACCATCATGTTATTACCTATTTCTCCCAAACCACCCAGTGGTATCAAGAGAAGCTTATTGTCGTTTTCTGGCATTGCAGACCTCCTTTTTGCTATTGCATAAAAAAAAACCTTCTCCTATCCGTCCCGTACAGAAGGTTTTATCATTCATAAGATAAACCAAACCGTCCCCTATCTTACATGTGTATTATAAGATATTTTAGACGCGGGTACAAGAGACACCGTGCAACTATCTTCCTTTCTATTATCACCCAAATAATTCCTTCTCATACAAAGAAAACTTGGCTTCCAACAAGTGTAACGCTGTTGGAAGCCTTAGTTGCACTTGTGCCTGTGGTGCAAAAAGTAAAAGAGATGCTGTAAGCACAGGCTCATAGCATCTCTTTCAGTGTATAATCAAATATATTAACCGCAGAGGTAATGGCTGCTGTACAGCAGGTTTCGTTTTAGCAACTCATCAAGAATCTGTACGGCGTTGGTGGCTGCTCCTTTGCGCAGTTGATCACCTACAACCCACATGTTTAAGCCCCGGGGATTATAGATATCCTCTCTTAAACGGCCCACAAATACTTCATCATGTTCTGAAGCCTTAAGGGGCATGGGATAAATGTTCTTATCTGGTTCATCCATTAGGATGACACCTGGACTATCCGCCAGAACTTTTCGCACAAGGGGCAGCGGTATTTTTTCCTCTGTTTCAATATAAATAGATTCAGAGTGGCTTCTAATGACCGGAACCCGTACGGTTGTGGCCGTGATGGCAATGTTTTCGTCATCGAATATTTTATGGGTTTCTTTTACCATTTTCATTTCTTCTTTGGTGAAGCCATTATCCTGGAAGACATCAATATGAGGTATCAAATTATAAGCGATTTGATGTGGAAATACTTTGGGCTGAATGTTTGAGGAATCATTTACATTTATCTGTTCATATAATTCATCAATGGCTTCTTTTCCTGCTCCGGAAACTGCCTGATAAGTGGAGACAATGATGCGTTTTATCGGTGAGATATTATGGATGGGTTTTAGGGCCATGCACATTATAATCGTTGAGCAGTTAGGATTGGCAATAAGCCCTTTGTGGTTATTTAGAGCATGGGGATTTACTTCAGGTATCACCAGGGGAACATCATCATGTAAACGGTAGGTGCTGCTATTGTCGATAACTACTGCACCTTGCCGGAGGGCTTCAGGGGCGTACTCCTGACTGACTTTCCCGCCGGCGAACAGTGCCACGTCCACTCCCTTAAAAGCCTGGCTGTTGATAGTTTCAACCTGATGTTCTTTGCCTTGAAAGTGAATTCTTGTGCCTCTAGAACGCTCTGTAGCGAATAATTTTATATGTTGTATATAAGGTCTGGTTTCTAAAATCTTTAATATTTCAGTACCTACAGCACCGGTGGCGCCAACAACTGCTATGTTCAATTTCTTCATATTTTCATACCTCCATTTATTAAGTATTTTCGAAGCTTTCCGAAAGACTG